>NZ_JBEOTZ010000042.1:0-47861 GCF_040303825.1 Streptomyces sp. NPDC094143 | reverse complement strand
AACGGCACATACGCCGCCCCCGACTTCACCACCGCGTACACCGCCACCAGCAGATCCACCGACCGCGGCACCCGCACCGCCACCAGCCGCTCCGGCCCCGCACCCCGCTCCACCAGCCAGTGCGCCAGCCGGTTCGCCCGCCGGTTGAACTCCCCGTAACTCAGCGACTCCCCGTCCGCGATCACCGCCACCCGGTCCGGATCCCGCGCCACCTGCGCCTCGAACGCATCCGGCAACGTCCCCGGCTCCACGGCGACCGCCGTGTCGTTCACCCCCCGCACCAGCCAATCCCGCTCCTGCGCCGACAGCACCTCCACCGCACTCACCGGCAGCGTCGGATCGTCGTGCAGCTGGTCGAGGATCCGGACCAGCCGGGCGGCGATCACCTCGGCGTCCGCGCGGTCGTAGAGGTTGTTCTGGTAGTCGAGGGAGAGCCGCAGGTAGGGGTCGGAGGCGTTGAGGGTGAGGGGGTAGTGGGAGCCGGCGAAGGGGCGGATGGCGTCGATGGTGAAGCCTGCCGCGAGGTTGGCGTCGACGATGCCCTCGCGGTCGACGGGGTAGTTCTCGAAGACGACGATCGTGTCGAACAGGGCGGGCAGCCCGGAGCCGCGCTGGATGTCGGCGAGGCCGAGGTGGTGGTGGTCGAGCAGCGCGGTCTGCCGGTCCTGGAGGTCGGTGACGAGGTCGCCCACGCTGCGGTCCGGCCGGATCGTCACCCGGGTCGGCAGGGTGTTGATGAACAGGCCGACCATCCCGTCCGAGCCGGGTACGTCCGCCGGGCGGCCGTTGACGGCGGCTCCGAACACCACGTCCTGCTGCCCGGTGAGCGTGGACAGCAGGATTCCCCAGGCGCCCTGGAGGAGGGTGTTGAGGGTGACGCCGAGCTGCGCGGCGCGCCGGGCGAGTCCGCGGCCCTTGTCGATGGACAGGGGCACCTCGATGCGGCCGAGGGCGGACACGTCCTGCTGGAGCGGGGCGTTGGGGGCGACGAGGGTCGGCTGGTCGAACCCGTCGAGCGCCGCGGCCCATCCGGCGGCCGCCGCCTCCCGGTCCCGGGTGGACAGCCACGTCAGGTAGTCGCCGTAGCTGCGGACCGGGGCGAGTTCCTCGGTGCCGGCGTAGAGCCGCACCAGGTCCGTGATCACCACCGGGGAGGACCAGCCGTCGAACAGGGTGTGGTGGGCGGTGATGATCAGCTTGGCCCGCGCCGGCCCGTAGGTCAGCAGGGCGAGGCGGAACAGCGGGGGGCGGGCGGGGTCGAGGCGGTCGGCCCGGTCCTCGGCGAGGGCCCGGTCGAGTACCGCGTCCGTCCCGGCGGTGTCCCGGCCGGTCAGGTCGATGTGCCGCCAGGGCAGCCGGACGTGTTCCGGCACGACCTGCACGGGATCGCCCCCGGCGGCGGTGAGGAACGCCGACCGCAGGTTCGGGTGACGGTCGAGCAGGGCCTGTCCGGCGGCGCGCACGCGCTCCGGCTCCACCCGGCCGGACAGGTGCAGCACGAACTGCATGTGGTAGACGTCGAAGGAGCCGTCGGCGAGCGCGGCCTGGAACTGGATGCCGGACTGTCCCGGGGCCTGCGGCCACACCTCGGCGAGCCGCCCGTAGCGCCGTTCCCAGGTCTCGATCTCGTCCTGTCCCACCGCGACCAGCGGTGCGTCGGCGGGGGTGAGACCGCCGGCCTCGGGGCGGGTGGCGTGCCCGGCCATGCCGTGCAGCGCCTCGACCCACAACCGGGCCAGCTCCGCGGTCCGTTCACGGGACAGCACGCCCGTGGCGAACATGAAGGCGGTCTGCAGCCGCGGGCCGTCCGCACCGTCCGTGGCGACCGAGTTGACCTCCAGCACGGACAGCGCGGGCAGGTCCGGGTCGGGTGCCGGGACCAGCTCGGTGGACCAGGGCGACGGGCCCCAGCCGTCCGCGCGCAGCTCCTCGGGCACGTCGGCGCCGGAGATCCGGCCGAGGTAGTTGAACCCGATCTGCGGTGCCGGGTATCCGGAGAGCTGATCTGCGGTGTCGGTGTTGAGGTGGCGCAGCAGCCCGTATCCCATGCCCTTGTCGGGTACGGCGCGCAGCTGCTCCTTGACCCGCTTGATCGCGGCCCCGGCCGCGGGGCCGCCCGCCAGCGCCTCGGCCCAGTCCACTCCGCTGACGTCGATCCGGGCCGGGTGCATGCTGGTGAACCACCCGACGGTCCTCGAGAGGTCGGCTCCCGGGACGAGTTCCGTCTCGCGGCCGTGTCCCTCCAGCCGCACCCGCGTGGGGCGGTCCGCGCCGCGCCAGCGGTCCACCGCCAGGGCCAGCGCGGCGAGCAGGACGTCGGTGGCGGTGCCCCGGTACGCCGCGGGCAGGGTGGTCAGGACCGCCTCGGTGACCTCGGCGGGCAGCTCCACCCGCACGGTGTCGACGGTGGCCATCACGTCCACCGCCGGGTCGAAGGGCCGGGCGCCGAGCGGCGGGTCGGGCGTCTCCAGGAGGTCCAGCCAGTAAGGGAGTTCGGCCTCCCGCTGCTCGGAGTACGCCTCCTCCTGAAGCGCCGCCGCCCAGCGCCGGGCGGACGTGCCGACCTCGGGCAGGGCGGGGGTGCGGCCGGCCCGGATCCGCTGCCACGCCTCGGCGAGGTCCGCCATGAGGATGCGCCAGGAGACGCCGTCCACCACCAGGTGGTGCACGACCAGCAGCAGCCTGCCGGCTCCCGACGGGGCGGCGAACCAGACGGCGTCCACCAGGATCCCGGCCTCCGCATCGAGGCGCCCGGCCGCCGCGTCCAGCTCCGCCCTGGCCGCCCGCAGCGCGGCCGGTTCGTCCCAGCGGCCGTCGCAGGGCACCCGGTGGATCAGGTCCGCCGCCCGTACGGTTCCCCTGGGGCGTGCCAGGAGGGCGGGTTCGGGGCCGCGCACCAGCCGCGCGCGCAGCAGATCGTGCCGGTCGAGCACGGCGTCGAGCGTCGCGGCGAGTCCGTGCTCGTCGATGCCGGCGGGCAGTTCGAGCGTCATCGCCATGGCGAACCGGTCGATGCCGCCGCCGTGTTCGAAGACGTGCCGGGCCACCGGGGGCAGGGGCATCGGCCCGATGCCGCCCTCCTCGTCCTCGGCGAGGGCGGGGGTGCGGTCGCGGCGGGCGGAGACCACCTCGGCGAGGCGGGCCGCCGTGCGGCACTCGAAGATCTCCCGCGTGGTGAGGTCCAGGCCGCGGGCCCGGGCCCGCGCCACCACCTGGATGGACCGCAGGCTGTCCCCGCCCACCGCGAAGAAGTCGTCGTCGGCACCGACTCGTTCCACCCCGAGCACGTCGGCGTACGCGGCGGTGATGACGGCCTCGGCCTCGGTGCGCGGCTCCCGGTAGGTCTCCCCGGTGAACTCCGGTTCGGGCAGCGCGGAGCGGTCCAGCTTGCCCGTCGGGCCGAGCGGCATCCGGCCGAGTGCCACGAAGGCCGACGGCACCATGTAGTCGGGCAGCCGGGCCGCGACGAACCGGCGCAGCTCGGCGGGTGAGGCTCCGGCCATCACGTCCACGTCTCCGATGCCGCCGGCGCCGTCGTCGCCGACGGCTCCCTCGCCGGTGTGCACCACGTACGCGACGAGCCGCCGCCCGCCCGACGGCGCCTCCCTGCTGATCACCACGGCCTGGCTGATCCCCGGGTGCTGCAGGCACGCGGCCTCGACCTCGGCGGTCTCGATGCGGAAGCCGCGCACCTTCACCTGGCCGTCGGCCCGGCCCAGGCACTCCAGCTCTCCGCGCGCGTTCCAGCGGGCCAGGTCGCCCGTGCGGTACATCCGCTCGCCCGGCGGGCCGAACGGGCTCGCCACGTACCGCTCGGCCGTCATGCCGGGGCGGCCGTGGTAGCCGCGGCCGAGGCAGGTCCCCACCACGTACAGCTCCCCGGTCACGCCCCGTGGCACCGGGGCGAGCCCGGGGCCGAGGACGTAGGCGCGCATGTTGTCCAGGGGCGTGCCGATGGGGGTGACGTCGCCCTGCGGCACCTGCTCGGACGCGGTGAGGGAGAACGTCGTGGCGTAGAAGCTCTCGCTCTGGCCGTAGGAGTTCACCACCTGCACGCCGGGCAGGGCCTCGCGCACCTGGCCGACGAGGGAGGCGGGGAGGACGTCGCCCGCGAGGACGACGGTGCGCACGCCGCTCATCCGGTCCAGCCGGCCGACCAGTTCCGCGAGGACCGAGGGCACCGCGCTGATCACCTGGCCGTCCCAGCCGCCGCGCTCGAAGAGGGCCGGCACGTCCGGCACGATCTCGGCCGTGCCGCCGGTGGTCAGGGTGGACAGCAACTCGAAGACCGAGACGTCGAAGTTGACCGAGGTGCCGGCCAGCATCCGGAAGCCGGCCGGCGCGTCCAGCACACGGGCCAGGGCCCGCACGCCGTTGACGACGTTGCGGTGGGTGACCGCCGCTCCCTTCGGCGTGCCCGTGGAGCCGGAGGTGTACATCACGTACGCCAGGTTGTCCGGGTGCGGCGTGCCGGTCCGGCCCGGTGCCCATCCGGTCGCCTCCCACTGCGCGCGGCGGTCGAGGTCGACGACCGCCATGGCGTGGGGCGGCAGGGCGGCCGCCGTCGCGGTGTCCGTGACGACGAACCGGGGGCGTGCTTCGGCCAGTACGGTCGCGGCCCGCCCGCCGAGGTGCCGGGGGTCCATGGGCAGGTAGCCGGCGCCGGACTTGAGGATGCCGAGCAGACCGGCGACCAGGTCCTCGGTGCGCGGCAGGGCCAGGACCACCAGCTCCTCGGGTCCGGCGCCACGCCGGGCGAGTTCACGGGCGATGCCGTCGGCCCGGTCGTCGAGCTCCCGGTAGGTCAGCGTCCGGTCGTCGCACACGACGGCCGGGGCGTTCGGGGTACGGGCCACCTGCCGCTCGAACAGGCCCGGGACGGTCACCTCCGGCACCGCGGTCGCCGTGTCGTTGAGCCGGACCAGCAGCAGGTCCCGTTCGGCCGGGTCGAGCACGTCCAGTCCGCCGACGCGCTGCCCCGGGTCGGCGGCCAGACGCCGCAGGACGCGGACGAAGCGGTGCGCGACGGACTCGGCCGTGCCGGCGTCGAACAGGTCGGTGGCGTACTCCAGGCGGCATCGCGCCCCGCCCGTGCCGTCCGGGAGCATGTCGAAGAACAGGTCGAACTTGGCCGTCGCCGTCTCCAGCCGCTCGGCCCGGACGCCGAGGCCGGGCAGTTCCAGGTCCGGCACGGGCGGCTGCCAGGAGAGCATGACCTGGAAGAAGGGGTTGTAGGCGGCGGAGCGTTCGGGGTTGAGCAGTTCCACGAGCCGCTCGAACGGCATGTCCTGGTTGTCGTAGGCGGCGAGGGAGGTGTCCCGTACCCGCTCCAGCAGCTCGCGGAAGGCCGGGTCGCCCGACAGGTCGACGCGCAGCACCCAGGTGTTGACGAAGAAGCCGACGAGGTCGCGCAGGTCCTCGTCGGTGCGGCCGGCGATCGGTGCGCCGATCGGGATGTCGTCGCCGCAGCCGAGATGGTGCAGGAGGACCGCGAGCGCCGCGTGCATGACCATCGACACGGTGGTGCCCTGCTCCGCGGCCAGCCGCTCCACACACCGGAGCAGCTCGGGGTCCACGGTGAACCGGATCACGTCGCCGTGCGGACCGACGGCCTTGGGGCGGGGGCGGTCGGTGGGCAGGGCCAGCGGCTGCCGCAGATCGGCCAGCGCCCGCCGCCAGTACTCCAGTTGGCGGGCGGCCAGGCTGCCGGGATCCGACTCGTCGCCGAGCACGTCCCGCTGCCACAGCGTGTAGTCCGCGTACTGCACGGCGAGCGGCTCCCACGCCGGGGCCCGGCCCTCGCGGCGGGCACCGTAGGCGAGGGCGAGGTCACGGAACAGGGGCCCGAACGACTCCCCGTCCACCGCGATGTGGTGGGCGACGAGCACCAGGGTGTGCTCGTGCGGCCCGGACCGCAGCAACCGGGCGCGCAGCGGGACGTCGGCGGCGAGGTCGAAGGGTGCGGTGGCCGCGTCGTGCACGGCCGCGGCCCGCTCCTCCTCCCGCGCGACGTCGGCGACCGGCAGCGCGAGGGGCGCCGCCTTTGGCGGCAGCACCCGCTGGTGCGGGACGCCGTCGTCGTCCTCGGCGATCACCGTGCGCAGGACCTCGTGCCGGTCGACGAGGTCGCGGAGCGCCGACTCCAAAGCGCCCACGTTCAGGTCACCGGTCAGCCGCAGGGCGAAGGCGCCGTTGTACGTCGACGACGGACCCTCGAACTGGTGCACGAACCACAGCCGACGCTGCGCGAACGACAACGGGATCATTGTTTCTCCAAAATCGGCGGGGCCGCCGCGCAGCGAGCCGTCACTCAGCTCTGGTCGAGCAGCGTCAGCAGGTCGGTGTTGTAGAAGTCGTCGATGGAGCAGGCGCCCGACAGGGTCGAGAAGTACCGGTCGATCAGGTCCTGGTGGCCGACCAGTTTCCGGAGCATGTCGGTGCGCCCCTCGGGCTTGAGCTCGGCCACGTTCAGGGCGGCCTGGTAGAAGCTGGTGTGGTCCTCGTCGAGGTCTTCCTCGTACCGCTCCAGCGCCGCCTGCAGCGCCCTGGGGTCGTGGAGCCGGTCCCCGATGTGCCGGGTGAGGGTCCGGGCCTGGAGGAAGGCCTCGGTGATGCCGCGGGCGGTGATGGAGTCCTTGTGGTTCACCGCGTCGCCGACCAGGGCCCAGCCGGGGCCGTGGGCCTTGCGGAAGAAGTTCTCCTGGTGCCCCGTGCCGTACAGCTGCTCCACGCGCTCGCCCGCCTGCATCCGCTCGTACAGCTCGGGCGCCGTGGTGCGGAAGGCGTCGAGGTAGGCGGGTTCCACCGCCTTGCGCACCCCCGAGAACTCGTCCTGCGGGAAGTAGGCCATGAGCAGCGTGAGGTCGTCGTTGGTCGGGATGACGCCGATCCAGCGCCCGGGGCGCGCGTAGGACTCGAAGTGCGCGGGCACCCCGGCCCAGTAGCTGTAGTAAGTGCAGGTCTGCCGCGGGTGCTCGACGACGTTGCGCGCGCCGGCCTTGCGGGCCACCAGTGAGCGCATGCCGTCCGCGCCCACGACGAGACGGGCCCGCTCCGTGGCCGTGGCCCCGCCGGGCGTGGTGTGCCGCACGCCGACCACCCGGTCGCCCTCGAAGACCAGGTCGGTGACGGCACAGGACTCCCGGAACTCCGCACCGGCCGCGACGGCGCCGCGCGCGAGGATCGGGTCGAGGACGTACCGCCGGGGCGCGTAGGTGGTGCGCTGTCCGTCGACCGGCAGCGAGAAGCCGTCCAGGCGGACACCGGGTGCCTGGTAGCTCTGGTGGTCGATCGGGCGGCAGCCCGCCGCGCGCAGTTCGTCGAGCAGCCCCCACTGGTTCAGCAGGGCCACACCGGGCTGGTGGATGTAGTGCGAGGACAGGGTGTCCTGCGGGAAGCGCGCCTTCTCCAGGAGCAGGACCCGATAGCCCTGACGTGCGAAGAGCATGGCCGTCGGCGCTCCCGCGCACCGGGCACCTATGACAATCACGTCGTACATGGCGCCTCTCCTGCCAGGCGGTCTGTGGTCCGGGTCGACCCGGGGTGACGCGGCCACCCCTCAGGTCCGATGCGGAGGAGCCATCGAGTCCAGGGACCCGATGTAGGCGGAGACCGAGGCGATCGTCGGGTTGAGGAACAGCCGGTCCATGGGCACCTCGACGCCCAGTTCGTCGGCGAACGCGCCCTGGATCCTGGCCATGATCAGGGACTGGCCGCCCAGGGCGAAGAAGTTCTGGTCGTCCGCTATGTGGTCGCGCCCGAGTTCCCGGCACCAGATGGCGCGCACGTCGTCGGTGATCATTGGGTTCCCCTCGTCGTCATCGCGGTCCGCGGGTCAGGCCGCCGTGCCGCTGCCGGCGGGGCCGTTGCGGAACGCGTCGAGCAGCGCCGCGCGGTCGACCTTGCCGTGCGGGCTCAGCGGGATGTGCGCAATGCCGATGAACCGGGCCGGGACCATGTTCCGCGGCAGTGACCGCAGGAGGCCCTCGCGCACCGCGTCCTCGGCGAGGACGTCTCCCTCGGGCACGACGAACGCGGTCAGTTCGGCCTCGCCCGACTGCGCGGGAGCGACCACGACCGCGGCTTCCCGCACCCCGGCCAGCCGGCCCAGCGCCCGCTCGATGTCCGCGGGGTCGATGCGCATGCCCCGGACCTTCACCTGCGCGTCGATCCTGCCCAGGACGACCAGGTCCCCGGCCTCCGTCACGTAGCCGCGGTCGCCCGTGCGGTACAGCCGCCGGGGCACGCCGTCCACCTCGGCCGAAGTGAACCGCTCGGACTCGGGACCCGAGCCGTTGAGGTAACCCGCGCCGACACCGATCCCGGCGATGCAGATCTCGCCCCTCTCCCCCGGCGCGACGGCGCGCAGTTGCTCGTCGAGGAGGAGGATGTCCGTGTTGTGCGCGGGCCGGCCCACCGCAGCGGCGTGCCGGTCGCCGGGCCGGTGCCCGGCGAGGTCGTAGGAGGTCGCGACGTCCGTGCACTCGGCGACACCGTACTGGTGCAGGAGGGTGCACGTGGTGCCCTCGCGCGCCGCCCAGTCGGCGATCCGTTCGTTCTTCAGCGGTTCGCCGCCGAACAGCAGGTAGTCCAGCCGGGCGAGTGCGTCTCCGCCCCGCGCGGTCTCCCGGTCCACCAGCAGGTACAGCGTGCTGGAGGCGCAGTGCACCACGCGGATGTCGTGCTCGGTCAGCATGCGGTAGGCCATCATCACGTCGACGTTCCGGCTCGCCATCAGGTGCTGGGTGGCGCCGCAGAAGAGCGGAGCCATCAGGCTGCGCTGGGAGAGGTCGAACCCGAAGGCGCTGACGACCAGGTGGTGCGAGCCGCGGTGCAGTCCGTACTCGTCCGTCAGCCAGTTCAGCAGGTTGAACCAGCCCTCGTGCCGGATCGCGGTGAGCTTCGGCGTCCCGGTCGAGCCGGAGGTGAAGACCGCGTAGCAGATGTCGTCCCCGGTGACGCGGACGTCGGGGCCGGTGTCGGGGTGGCCGGCCGGAGGGCCGGGCAGCCGGCGGAGGTCGACGACCTCGGCGGAGGACGACGCGACCAGCGGGGCCGTCGCCGGGGACGCCACGATCAGGGCGAGATCCGGGATCTGGCCGAGCAGCAACCGCAGCCTCGCCGCCGGGTAGGCCGGGTCGAGCGGCACGTAGGCCGCCCCGGCCTTCAACGTGCCGAGGACGGCGACGAGCATGTCGATCGAGTAGTCGAGGCAGATCCCGACCTTGGCGCCCCGCCCGTGTCCGCGAGCCACGAGGACGTGGGCGAACCTGTTCGCCTCCGCGTTCAGCTCCGCGTACGTCATCCGGCGCCCGGCGCAGAAGACGGCGACGGCGTCGGGGGTGGCCTCGGCGTGCGCCTCGAACCGCCGGTGGACGACGGGCTCCGGGGGCAGGTCGACCCGCTTGCCCTGAAGGATCATCAACTGACTCCGATGTGAGGGACGTGGGGCCGGTCCGGCCGGCCGCACGCCACCGGGGAAGGGGCCGTGGCGGGCGCCACTAGGCGGTACGCCGGTCGGCGGCGTCGAGCATCCGGGTCACCCACTGCTCCACGGGCAGCCCGTGCGCGGCTGCCACCTGCGAGTAGTGGTCCAGTTGTCCGGCGGACAGTTCGATGGTGAGGGTGGTGACCTTCCCGCGCGGTTCGCCGGTGGCACCCGGGGCGTCGGTCCGGGACGCCTCGCGGCGCGTGTCGCCGCCCGCAGGGGCGGCACCGGCCGGCGGGATGCCGCCCGGGGCGGATGCGGCCGGGAGAACGCCGCCCGGGGCGGATCCGGCCGCTCCGCGCCGCTCGGCCGGTCCGGCGCGCAGCGCCCTGCGCAGCTCGTTGCGCGACCACTTGAGCCGGTCGGCCTCGTGCAGCCAGTGGTCCTGCTCGTGCGGGGGCAGGCTGGTGACCTCCGCGTGGTGGGCGAAGCTGAGGCTGTCCCGCCTGCGGTGGTGCTCGAACCGGCGGGCCACCCACGCGTAGTTGCGCAGCGTCTGGTAGTCGAGGCCGGTCCGCTCGACGGCCTCCCGGTAGCGCCGCGCCCCGTAGGTGGTCTCCCCGTAGATCAGCCAGTCGCCGAGCCACCACGCCGAGGAGTTCGTGAGTTCACGCAGGCCGCTCCCGATCCGCTCCCAGGACCGCTCCGGCAGGCCCTGCGGGAAGGTCATCCCCGACGTGCCCACCGTGGCCTGTCCGCCGACGAAGGACAGCACCGCCTCACGCGGTGCGCCTCCCCCGCCGGCTCCCGCCATGGTCGTCGTGTACCGGCTCACCGTCGTCACAGGATGCCCTCCCCCACCGTCGTCTCCCCACCGCGGTCCGTACGGCCGGAGTTCAGCCCTCCGCCATCGCCTCGCGCAGGCTCCTCGGGCGCAGGTCCGTCCAGTTCCGCTCGACGTACTCCAGGCACTCGGCCCGGGACGCCTCGCCGAAAACCACCCGCCAGCCCGCGGGCGTGTCGACGAACACCGGCCACAGGGAGTGCTGGTCCTCGTCGTTGACCAGCACGTGGAAGCGGCCGTCTTCGTCATCGAAAGGGTTCGTGCTCATGCCACCGTCCTAGATGTCGCGGGGACTCGGCAGGAATAAACGCCAGGCCGAGTTCGGGAAAGGGCCAGGGGCGGGTTCACCGATCGGCGTCGTCCCGTCGACGGGACATCCCGGCATCCGCAGTGCCCCTGGAATGCCAACGCCAACTTAGGTCTCGGCCGCCGACCTCACAAGGCGGAAGAACACCGGCCTCCCGGTCGCCCGCCGCAATCTGTATCCGCCGGGGTTCTTGTGCCACCATGACCGATCAGCGGCCCGGGGCGGGCACCTCCGTATCCGGGTCGGCCCTTTTCTCGCCTCGGTCCGGGACCGTCCTGGAGAACGGCCGGTCGAAGGTTTCTCTTTTCACCATTCCGCACCGGACTACTACCGGGGTGGATACGCACCGACGTACGCCCCACCTGCGCGCGAGCACCGGTTTCTCTTTTCCACCGGTATTCCGCGTCCGGCCCGCGCCATGTGGTTTCCCTTTCCGCGGGAAGCCCTCCGGTGTGTTCCGCACGCATGACGGCAGAAAGCCCCTCGACGGACCTACGACTGGTGATCGGACTTGACGGCAGAATCCGAGTACACGACAGATCCAGACGACGACACGCGGCGGTCGCTGTTGCGCCACATGCTGGTGGCGAGGGGCGTCGACGAGGAGGCCCGGCAACTGCAGAAGCAGGGAGCACTGGACCTCTGGCTGTCCTGCCAGGGGCAGGAGGCCGCCCAGGTGGGCTCCGCGCTCGCCGTCGGCCCGGACCCGACCGTCTTCCCCAGCTACCGTGAACACGCCGTCGCCCTCCTGCGCGGTGTGACGCCCGCCGAACTGGTCGCGCAGTGGGGCGGCCGGACCTTCTGCGGCTGGGACCCGCTCGGCCTGCGCTTCTTCCCCTACACCCTGGTGCTGGCCGCGCAGACGCTGCACGGCGTCGGCTACTCGATCGGGCAACGGCTGCAGGGCCGCGAGGACTTCGTCGTCGTGTACATCGGGGACGGCGCCACCAGCGAGGGCGACATGTCGGAGGCGATGAACCTCGCCGCCGTCGAGTCGGCTTCCGTGCTGTTCGTCTGCCAGAACAACGGCTGGGCCATCTCCAAGCCGGCCCGGGAGCAGATGCGCACCTCGCTGGCCGAGCGCGCCCGGGGCTTCGGGATCGAGGCCGTGCGGATCCCGGGCGGGGATCCGGAGACCGTCTTCTCCGCCTGCTCGCGGGCCGCCGCCCACGTCCGCGCGGAGCGCTCGCCCTGGCTCGTGGAGATCCAGGTGACACGCATGCACGGCCACTCGACCTCCGACGCCCAGGAGATCTACCGCACCGGCGAGGACATCGCCCGGGCCCGAGCGGCGGACCCGGTGACCGCCTACGCGGCCCGGCTGCGGGAGACGGGCCTGGTGGACGCCGCGTGGTTCGACGGCGTCGAGGCCGAAGTCCGGGTGCTGCGCGAGCAGTTGATGAAGGAGTACACGTGATGAGCACCGCGTCCGTGCCCCTGGCGGAGTCGATCAACGCCACCCTCGCCGACCTGCTCGACCAGGAGCCCGCCCTGCTGCTGCTCGGCGAGGACATCGGCCGGCTCGGGGGCGTCTTCCGGGTGACCCGGGGCCTGCGGGACCGCTTCGGAGCGGACCGGGTCCGCGACTCGCTCCTCGCCGAGTCCACGATCGTCGGCCAGGCGGTCGGTCTGGCGATGAGCGGGCTGGTCCCGGTCTGCGAGATCCAGTTCGACGGGTTCACCTATCCGGCGGTGAACCAGCTGGTGACCCAGGCGGCCCGGATCGGCGAGCGGTGGAACGGGCAGGTCAGCCCGAGCCTGGTGGTGCGCATCCCGAGCGGCGGCGGCGTCCGGGGGGTCGAGCACCACAGCGAGTCCAACGAGGCGTTGTTCGCCCGCGTTCCGGGTCTGTCGGTGGCGTGCCCGTCCACCGGTGAGGACGCCGACCAGATCCTGCGCTACGCGGTACGACTCGGTTCGCCCGTGGTGATGTACGAACCGATCCGCCTGTACTGGCGGCGGAACACGCCCGTCCGGGACGCCCGGCCCGCGAAGTCGCCGACCGCGGCCCGGGTGGTGCGGCGCGGCGCCGACCTGACGATCGTCACCTTCGGCGCGGTCACCCACGAGGTGCTGCGGGCGGCGCACGCCCTCGCCCCCGCCGTGGACGTCGAGGTGGTGGACCTGCGCTGGGTGGCCCCGCTCGACATGGACACGGTGATGGAGTCCGTGGCCGGCACCGGACGGCTGCTGATCGTGCACGAGGGGTCCAAGGACGTCGGCATCGGCGCCGAGATCGCCGCGTTCGTGGCCGAGCACGGATTCGGTGTCCTGCGCGCTCCGGTCCGCCGGCTGGCTCCTGCCCGTCGGGCCTACCCCCCGGCGGATTTCGAGAAGGACTACCTGATCGGTGTGCAGCAGATCACGGACGAGGTGCTGGTGATGACGAAGTGACCGACTCCCCGGTGGACATGTACGTTCCCAGCTTCGGCCACGGCCTCGGCGAGGCCCTGCTCATCGAGTGGGTCGCCGCCGTCGGTGACCTGGTCGAGCGGGGGGACGTCATCGCGGTCGTGGAGACCGACAAGGCCAGCACGGAGATCGTGGCGGAGCTCGCGGGACGGGTCACGGCCCACACCGCGACGGCCGGCACGGTCCTGAAGTCCGGTGAGCCCCTGTACCGGCTGGCGGCCGGGCAGCCCGGCCCCGGATGACATGCCCGACACCCCAGCCCTGTGAGCCATTCCCCCGAACGGAGAACGAGCATGAGTGACATCGAGAGCCGTATCACGGACACGATGCTGGCCAAACTGCGCGAGCGCGACCCGGCGCTGGGGCCCGACGACCTCACCCGGCCGGTCGCCGACCTCGACCTCGACTCCCTCGACCTGGTCGAGCTGCACCAGCAGCTGGAGCGTGAACTCCAGGTCAAGGGCGACCTGCAGGAGACCGCGGCCTTCGCCTTCCTGGACGACTTCAGCAGCTACTTCGTGAAGCTGGCGAACGGGCAGTGAGCGCCGGCATCGTCGATGTCGCCACGGCCAAGCCCGGACGGACGGTCACCAACGACGACTTCGCGTCGATCGGCCTCACCGACGAGTGGATCCGGCGCCGCAGCGGCATCGCGTCCCGCTCGTGGCTGCCGGACGGGATGCCGCTGACGGACGTCGCCGTGGAGGCGTGCGCGCCGATCGTGACCCGGCTGTCCGACCCGTCCTCGATCGGCGCCCTGGTCGTCGTCAGCACGTCGGTGCGCCAACGCGTCCCGGGCATCGCGCAGCAGGTGGCGCGACAGGCCGGCCTGGACTCCGCGGTGCTGGCCTTCGACATGAACGCGGCCTGCTGCGGGTTCGTCTACGGACTGGTCACCGGGCTCTCGCTCTGCGAGTCCGGACAGGCGCGCTCGGTTCTGGTGTGCTCGGTGGAGGCCATGTCCCGGCTGGTGGACCGCACGGACCGGCAGACGGCGTGCATCTTCGCCGACGGCGCAGCGGCCGTCCTGCTGGAGGACCGCGCGCCGTTCGCGCCCTTCCGGCAGGTCGCCGGCTGCGACGGCTCGCAGGAGGCGCTCATGCGGGAGACCGATGAGGGCGGCATCCACCTGGACGGCATGCAGGTGTACGACCGGGCCGTGCGCCGCATGTCGGAGTCCGCGCAGTACCTCTTCGACCACGGCCCCGCGCCGACCGTCCTGGTCGGCCATCAGGCCAACGGCCGCATCCTGGAGCAGGTCCGCGGCTTCACCACCCATCTCGGCGTGCCCTTCGTGAACCGGATCGAGCACTTCGGCAACACGTCGTCCGCCTCCATCCCCCTGGCCTTCGCCGAGGAGCTGGACTCCGGCTCCCTGCCCGCCTCGGGCCGGCTCGGAGCCGTCGCCTACGGCGCCGGCGAGGCGTGGGGCGGGGTCGCGGTGGACTACCGGGTGCCGGGCACCGCGGCCCGCTGACCGCGCCCGTCCCGGACCCGTACTCGAACTCAGGAGGTTGTCATCTACTCGCCCGATGCCTGGGTCCTGCGCTCCGGCGCGATGACCGGCCCTCACGACGGCAGTCCCGGCAGCGCGCTCCGGCGCGACGTGTTCACCTTCGGCCCGCTGGAGGAGGGCGAGGCCCTGGTGGAGCCGATCCTCGGCTCCTGGGAGGCCAACGTCGACCACGCGCTGGCCCGTTCACCCATCGACGTGTGCAGCAGCCGCGGCGAGGACGTGGTGGTCGTCGGCAACATGGGAGTGGTGCGCGTGCTCCAGGTGAACGCGGGTGGCCGGGACACCGGGGTCCGCGAGGGAGACCTGTGCATGCTGATGCCGTTCGGCAGGCTCGACCGCTTCGGCTACGCCGAACTCGCCTACGCCTACGACGCCCCGCACACCATCGGCCTGCTGGCCAAGCGGTCCAAGATGGACGTGCGGGTGCTGCTGCCCATCCCCGACGGCACCCCGTACTCGCTGGCCCAGTGGGCCACGTACGGGCGCTACTTCACGGCCTGGGACAACTGGCACAAGGCCTACGGCTGCTGGCGCACCCAGGTGGCCGACGACCCGGCGAACCACCTGGTGTTCGGCTGGGGCGGCGGTGTGGCCTTCGCCGAACTGCTGCTGGCCAAGCGTGCCGGGTTCCGGGTGGCGATGACGGCGGGCTCGGACGAGCGGGTCGCCTTCCTGCGGGAGAACGGGATCACCCCGGTGGACCGCCGGCTGTTCCCCGACCTCTCGCTGCCCACCCGGGAGCAGCGCACGGACCGGGAACGCCACCAGCGGCGCCGGGACTCGGTGCGCAGGTTCCGCGACCTGGTCGACGAGCTGAGCGACGGCCAGGGGGTCGCGATCTTCGTGGACAACATCGGCCAGCCCTTGTACGACATCACCCTGGCCTCGCTGGCCCGCGCGGGGGTCGTCACCACCTGCGGCTGGAAGGCGGGGATGCGCCTGACCCATCTGCGGGGCGCCGAGTCCATCAGCCGCCACATCCTCGTGAACACCCACGTGTGGCAGTTGCAGGAATCGCCCGCCATCCGCGACTTCCAGGAGGCCGAGGGCTGGATCGCGCCCAAGGGCTCGGAGGTCGTCTACGACTTCGACCGGGTGCCGGAACTGGCCGACGACTACGCGCACGGCCGGATCGCCTCGTACTTCCCGATGTACCACGTCAACCCGGTCTGACCGGCCCCGAAGGGAGAAGGTGCCATGACAGCGGAACTGCTCGCCCGGGTGCGGGACTTCGCCGCGACGGAACTGGCCGGGAAGGACGAGCACTTCGACGGCCTGCCGGAGCAGCCCACGGTCGAGGCGGCCCGGCTGCACGACCTCGGCCTGGCCAACTGGTGGGTGCCCCGGCCGTACGGAGGACTGGGCCTGTCCGTGACGGACAGCGTCGACGTCGTGTCCGAACTCGCCTACGGCGACGCCGGGTTCGCCTTCGGCGCCTTCCTGCCGGTCCTGGGCGGCGTCATGCTTCAGCACTTCGGCGGCGAGGAGCTGGCCCGCCCGGCCCTGGAGTCGCTGGTGAGCGAGGGCGGCCGGATCGCCGTGCTCGGCAGTGAGGAGGAGGCCGGCAGCGAGCTGGTCAGGATCAGCACCACCTTCCGCGCGGAGGGTGACCGGCTGGTGCTCAGCGGCGACAAGTACTTCTCGACCAACACCGACGCGGCCGGACTGCTGCTGGTCCTCGCCCGGTCCGCCGACGACGCCGCGGACTTCGCCGTCGTCGCGGTACCGCGCGACACGCCCGGGGTCGAGATCGTCAAGCGCTGGGACCTGCTCGGCGTCCGGGGCACGGGAACCTACCGGGTGCGTCTGGACGATTGCGCCGTTCCCGCCACGCACCGCCTCCACGGCAGCGGGCTGCGCATCCTCGAGGCGAGCCTGAACGCGAGCCGCATCCTGATCGCCGCCTGCGCGGTGGGCATCGCCAGGCGCGTGCGTGACCTGGCGATGGACTACGCGGCCGGCAAGAAGCTCAGGGGTGCCCCGCTCACCGAGAACGCCGTGTTCGCCGGGAAGCTCGGGCAGATGGAGACGCTGATCGACGTGATGCGCAACCAGTGCCGGACGGCCGCGGCGGAGTTCGACGAACTCCTCGAAGCGGCCGCGGGCGGAGGAACCGGCCTGCACCGGGTCGGCACGCTCCGTTCCGCGCTGGCCGTCAAGCTCTTCTGCGGCCAGGCGGGCTGGGAGGTGGTGTCGACCGGCTCGGAGCTGTTCGGCGGTCTCGGCTACACGCAGGAGCATCCGATCGGCAAGCTCGTCCGCGACATGCGGTACGTGGCCATCGTCGAGGGCGGCGAGGACATCATGCGGGACCTCGTCTACGCCCGCTTCGTGGTTCCCGCCCGCAAGCGGCGGTGAGGGACGGGCCCGGACGGTACCCGTCGCCCTGTCGCACCCCGGACCGGTGCGATCGCGCTGACCCGCGATCGCACCGGTCCGTCGCCTCTCCGGCCACCCGTCCACGACCGGGCCCGATCCGCCGCCTGCCGGCCCCCCTGCCGGACACCGTCCGCGGCCGGGGCACTGACGCTTCCGCCTGATCATCGCGGCACGCGCCGCTCGGTCCGGTCGATCCGAGGCGCAGCCCTGACGTCACCATGTGACACGGATGGCACCACGCGGCACCACCCGGCGCCACCCGGCGCGTCCACCCACGCGGGAGCGCCCGCGTAACTCAGTGGCACCATGAGGCGCCCCGCCCGCCTGTTCTCGCCACGGAAAGGGCACTCGTCCGGAAACCCGTCACCCGCATAGCGCCAATCAGGCTTGCGCGCGGCGCCATTGTGGTGCCATGCTGACGGCATGGACCTCAGCCCGTATGTCGACACCCTCCGCCGTGAACTCGCGGTGGCCGCCGAAGCCGGAGGGGAGGAAGCTCGCGAGCTCGCCGAGCGTCTCACCGCCCCGCTGGAGTCGGCGACACGCCTGACCCTGCTCAACGTCCTGTCCGCCGCCATGGACGAGATCACGCGTGAGCTCGCCCCCGGCTCGGTCGACGTACGGCTGCGCGGTCTTGAGCCCGACTTCGTCGTGACACCCCCGCCCGCCGACGACACCCCCACCGAACCGCTCACGACCGTCGAACCACCCGTCGCACAGGTACCGGCCGACAGCGAGGGCGGCGGCCCCGCCCGCATCAACCTGCGCCTGCCCGCCCACCTCAAGGCCCGTGCCGAGGAGGCGGCGAACCGCGAGGGCCTCTCGGTCAACGCCTGGCTGGTCCGGGCGGTGGCCGGCGCGGTCGAGGGCGGCACCCCGGCGCGCACCACGGAGAAGACCCGCACGGTCGGACAGAGCCTGACGGGCTGGGTGCGCTAGCCCCGCCCGCGTCCGCACCGCACCACCCACACCACGTCCCACCAGCGGGGGCGGCCCGACGACCCACGAGGACAGTACCGCCATGCCTTCTTTCGACACGCCCGAGCCCATCTCGGTCACGGCCCACGTCTACTCCGGATCCATCCGGTTCACCGCCGGCGACCGCACCGACACCGTCGTCGCGGTGGAGCCCCGTGACCCCAAGCGCGACCAGGACGCGCGCGTGGTGGAGCAGACCGAGATCTCGTACGCGAACGGCACTCTGACCATCAGGACCCCCAAGGCCAACCTCGTCGGGCGCTCCGGCACCGTCGACGTGACGGTGGAACTGCCCACGGGCTCGCACATCGACGTCTCCGGCGCCAGTGCCGAGGTGCTCGGCGAGGGCCGGCTGGGCGAGGTCCGCCTCAAGACCGCGGCCGGCGACGTCCGGCTCGACACGACCGGACCGCTCCAGCTGTCCGCCTCGCACGGCTCCATCACCGTGGACCGGGTCGAGGGCATGGCCGAGATCACCACCAACTCCGGCCACCTGCGCATCGGAGTCGTGAACGGGCCCGCCGTCCTGAAGAACTCCCACGGCAGCACCACCGTCGACGCCGTGACCGGCGAACTGCGCGTGAACGGTGTCAACGGTGGCGTCGACATCGCGCGTGTCGAGTCGTCGGTCACCGGCACCACCACCAACGGCCACCTCCGCGTCAACGATGTCGCACGCGGCACCGTCCACCTGGAGACCTCCAACGGCCCGATCGAGGTCGGCGTCCGCGAGGGCACCGCTGCCTGGCTCGACGTCAGCTCCAAGCGCGGGCAGGTGCGCAACACGCTGTCCGCGTCCGACGCGCCGGAGGAGACCGAGGAGACCGTCCGGGTCCACGCACGGTCCAACTGGGGCAACATCGACATCCGCCGCGCCCGGGCCTGAGCACCACCCGCACACCGCTCACCCCCCGTCACGACAGCCTCCGAAAGGGAGTGCTCCATGTCTCCTTCTGTCATGCCCACGTCCAGGAAGGGTGAGAGCGCGCCGCCCCCGGCCGCGATCTCGGCCGTCGGGCTGCGCAAGTCCTTCGGTGACAAGACCGTCCTCGACGGCATCGACCTGCACATCCCCACCGGGTCCGTGTTCGCCCTGCTCGGGCCGAACGGCGCGGGCAAGACCACCGCCGTCAAGATCCTCTCCACGCTCATCACCGCCGACGCCGGTGAGCTGCGCGTCGGCGGCCACGACGTCGCCACCGAGCCGCACGCCGTGCGCGCCGCGATCGGCGTCACCGGGCAGTTCTCCGCCGTCGACGGCCTGATCACCGGGGAGGAGAACATGCTCCTCATGGCCGACCTGCAGCACCTGCCCCGGCAGGAGGGCCGGCGCGTCGCCGCGGAACTGCTGGAGCGCTTCGACCTCACCGACGCGGCGAAGAAGCCCGCCTCGACCTACTCCGGCGGTATGAAGCGCCGCCTGGACCTGGCGATGACGCTGGTGGGCGACCCGCGGATCATCTTCCTCGACGAACCCACCACCGGCCTCGACCCACGCTCCCGGCACAACATGTGGCAGATCATCCGCGAACTGCTCGCCGACGGCGTCACGGTCTTCCTCACCACCCAGTACCTGGAGGAGGCCGACGAACTCGCCGACCGCATCGCCGTGCTGAACAACGGCAAGATCGCCGCCGAGGGAAGCGCCGAGGAGCTCAAGCGGCTCATCCCCGGCGGGCACGTCCGGCTCCGCTTCACCGACCCGGCGGCCTACCAGACCGCCGTCGCCACGCTGCACGAGGCCAACCGCGACGACGACGCGCTGACCCTGCGCATCCCCAGCGACGGCACCCAGCGCGAACTGCGCTCCCTTCTCGACTGGCTGGACTCGGCCGGTATCGAGGCGGACGAGCTGTCCGTGCACACCCCCGACCTCGACGACGTCTTCTTCGCCCTGACCGGCGGCACCGACAAGCACAAGGAGGCTGCCCGATGAGCGCCCTGTCCCTCGTCGTCCGCGACTCGAACACGATGCTGCGCCGCAATCTGCTGCACGCCAGGCGCTATCCGTCCCTGACGCTGAACCTGCTGCTCACGCCGGTCATGATGCTGCTGCTCTTCGTCTACATCTTCGGCGACGTGTTGAGCACGGGCATCGGAGGCGGCGGCGCCGACCGCTCCGACTACATCGCCTACATCGTCCCCGGCATCCTGCTGATGACCATCGGCAGCACCGTCATCGGGGCCGCGGTGTCCGTCTCCACGGACATGTCCGAGGGCATCATCGCCCGCTTCCGCACCATGGCGATCCACCGCGGCTCGGTGCTCATCGGGCACGTGGTCGGCAGCGTGCTGCAGGTGCTCATGAGTCTGGTCCTCGTCGGGGCCATCGCCGCGGCCATCGGCTTCCGGTCCACCGACGCGACGGCGCTGGAGTGGCTGGCGGCGTTCGGACTGCTCGCGCTGTTCGCCCTGGCGCTCACCTGGATCGCGGTCGGCATGGGCCTGGCCAGCCCGAACGCCGAGGCGGCCAGCAACATGGCCATGCCGCTGATCCTGCTGCCGCTCATCTCCAGCGCCTTCATCCCGGCCGACTCCATGCCGGGCTGGTTCCAGCCGATCGCCGAGTACCAGCCCTTCACCCCCGCCATCGAGACCCTGCGCGGACTGCTCCTCGGAACGGAGATCGGCCACAACGGGTGGCTCGCCATCGCCTGGTGCGTGGGCCTGTCCGTCCTCGGCTACTTCTGGTCGAAGTCGCTCTTCGAGCGCGACCCCAAGTAGCGGGCCGCACCCGCGACCCAGCGCGATCCACCCCCGGGTGGCGCGCGCCGAGACCGTCTCGGCGCGCGCTACCCTCCCGCGTTCCGGCCCCGCGCCCCGGCTCACCGCACCCCCGGCTCACCGCGCCAGTCGGCTCACCGGCGTTCGGCTTCACACCCGCCAGGCGTAACGGCGTTCCGGGCGCCCCGCCGCGCCGTAACGCAGGGAGACCTCCGCGCTGCCCGTGCTGTGGAAGTACTCCAGGTAGCGGCGGGCGCTCACGCGGGACACGCCGGTCAGGGCCGCGCACTCGGTGGCGGAGAGGGTGCCGTCCGCCTCGCGCAGCGCCCGTTCGACGAGTTCGGCGGTCTCCACGCTCATGCCCTTGGGCAGGGTGTGGACCACCGCCGGGGCGAACGCGCCCGCCAGGACCCGGTCCACGTCGGCCTGGCCGCGGACGACGGCGGTCAGCAACCGGCCGCGCTGGGCGGCGTAGCGCTCCAGGCGGACGCGCAGGTCCTGGAAGTCGAAGGGCTTGAGGAGGTAGTCGACCACGCCGCGGCGGACCGCGCCGCGCACGGTGCCGGCCTCCTGCGCGGCGCTGATCACCATGACGTCGCAGTCGTGGCCGGCGCTGCGCAGCCGGGGGATCACGTCCAGGCCGAAGATGTCGGGGAGGTACAGGTCGAGCAGGACGAGGTCGGGGCGCAGTGCGTCCACGGCCTCGATCGCCTCGGCTCCGGTGTGCGCGACGCCGACGACGCGGAACGGCTCGACGCGTTCGACGAAGGCGCGGTGGACCCGGGCCACCATGAAGTCGTCGTCGACCACGAGCACGCCGATCACGTCCGTGCCGCCCGGCGCCGGAGCCCGGGCCGGGTCCGTGGCCGAGCCCTGCGCCGGATCCTGTGCTGCGGTCATCGGTCCGCTCCTTCCGCCACCGTGCCGGTGAGGTGGCTGACGGTCATGCGTGCGGTGAACACGGCCCCGTCGGGGGTGTCGGACACCGAGATCTCTCCCCCGTGCCGTTCGCAGACCAGCTTGGTCAGGGCCAGTCCGATGCCGCGCTCGCCCTCCCGTGCGGCCTTGGTGGTGAAGCCGTGGGAGAACACCTCGCGCGCCGGCTCGGGAGCCACTCCGGGGCCGGAGTCGCGGACCACGATCTCCACGCTGGAGGCGTCCTGCCGCAGTGCCACCTCCACCCACGCCTCGTCGTCCTGCGCGGCGGCGTCGACGGCGTTGTCCACCAGGTTGCCCACGACGGTCGCCACGTCGGCGGCGTCCTCCGGGGCCAGCCGCTCCAGCGCGGTGTCCTCGGAGATGCGCAGACTGACCCTGCGCTCGGCCGCGAGGGACGCCTTCGCCATCAGCAGCGCGGCCACCGCCGTGTCACGGACGCGGCGGCTGAGGGTGACGTCCAGGGACTGGCGGCGCTGGTGCAACGCGCGGATGTAGCGCACCACTTCGTCCTGCTCGCCGATCTGGATCAGCCCGGAGATGGTGTGCAGCTGGTTGGCGAACTCGTGCGCCTGCGCGCGCAGCAGCTCCGAGGAGCTGCGGAAGGAGCCGATCTCCCGTTCCAGGCGGGCGAGTTCGGTCCGGTCGCGCAGGGTGGTGACCGAGCCGAGGGCCCGGCCGTCCTTGGTGACGGTCATCCGGTTCATCACCAGGACCCGGCCGTGGCGCACCACGACCTCGTCCCGGGTGCCGGCGGCGGTCCCGGCCAGAACGTCGCGCAGCCGCCCGTCGACGCCCAGGCCGTCCAGGCTCTGGCCGACGCAGTCCTCGGGCAGGTCGAGCAGCCGGCGGCCCATGTCGTTGACGAGCGTGAGCCGGTGCTGCGGGTCCAGGGCGACCACGCCTTCGGCGATCCCGTACAGCATGGCCTCGCGGTGTTCGGCGAGCCCGGCGATCTCACGCGGCTCCAGTCCGAGGGTCTGGCGTTTCACCCGCCGCGCCAGCAGCCAGGAGCCGGCGACGCCGAGGCCGCTGGCGACGCCCAGGTAGGCGAGCAGGTAGGAGGAGGCGCCGCTGAGCCGCTGCCAGGCCGTCGGCGCGGACTCGCCGATCATCACCGTGCCGAGGACCCCGCCGAGGTTCTGCTCGGTCGCGCCGAGGACCGGGACCTGGGCGGCCAGCTCACGGTTGCCGTCCAGCGTCAGCTGACCGGTCCAGCCCCGGCCGCGGTCGGTGCCCGGCCCCAGCGGCATGCGCTCGCCGATGACCGTGGGATTCGTCGAGCTGACGATCCGCCCTCCGGCGTCGGCGATCGTCACCGAGGTCACCGCGGACTGCGCCTGCGTGGAGAGCACCAGCGGGGCGAGCGCCTCCCGGGGGGCGGGCCGCACCAGTTGACTGCGCACCAGTGGGTTGGCGGCCAGCTGTTCGGCGAGCGCGCTGACCCGGCGCCCCTCGACGCGGTTGAACGTCGCCCGCGACTGGGCGAGGGAGACGGCGGCGACGGCCAGCAGCACCACCACGACGATGGCGAGCTGGAGCACCAGCAGCTCGCCCGCGAGCGAGTGGCGACGGAAGGTGGCGACCACGGTGGACTCAATCTGCGATGCCGACACAAGGGGGCGGCTCATGTGCCGAGTCGCACCATCATGACGTCCACCTGCGGAAACCGGAAGGGATGAGCCGCCCGCGATGAGGTCAGGAGCTGTCCGGGCCAGGGCCGATGCCCGACAACCTCCGGATGGTGCCGCCGAGTCTCGCGCGCAGCGGCTCCAGCATCCCGGGCTTGGCGCTGACCACCCAGCGCATGCCGACCAGGTAGGCGCCCCCGTAGACGCGGGCCGACTCCAGCCAGGTCTCCTTCAGCCGTTCCTCCGGGAAGGTGGTGATCAGGAAGTCGCCCTTCGGGGTGCGGCACACGCCTTCGCGCAGTTCGTCCGCCTCGGTGCGGATCTCCGCCGTGCAGCCGGCCAGGCCGGCGATCACCTCCACCTTGGCCGGTGCGACGACCCCGGCGGCGGGTGCCCCGGACGCGCTCGGTTTCGCCGCCGCCCGGCCGTCGTCACCGCCGCCGCAGGCCGTGGCGAGGGGCAGCACGGCCAGGACCCCGGCCGCCGCGACGGCGCGCAGCCGCCGGGGGCGCGACGGGGTCCGGTGGGTGGTTCGTACGGTCGGTCGCTGCTGGGACACGTCGCCTCTCCGGGTGTGGGCCGTCGGTGGAGTACTCGAAGGGGGTACGCACCGGCCCCGGGTGGCGTTCACCCCCGCTGGGGCCTGTCCACCGTGAGGCCCGCCGCGTCGAACTGGGTGCGGTGCAGCTCCGCGTACCGCCCTCCCGCCACCGGAAGAGCGGCGCCGGGTGCGGAGAAGCGCTCGGTCACGCGGGTGCCCGTGGCCGCGTTCAGGGTCGCCGCCTCGCGCTGCATCCGCGCCATCCGGCGGCCCATGCGCCGGGCCGGATCACGATCACCGGCAGCAGCACCAGCGCGAGCAGGGTGTTCTGCCAGGACAGGGTCAGAGGGTGTTGCCGAAGGCGCGCTGGGCGCCGATGACGTCGTTGTTGAGCCGGGAGACGAGGGCGCCCGTACGAGTGCGTATGAAGGGTGACCGAGAGGCTGCGGCCGAGGATCCCGAGCGCCGCCTCCGCGACCGCGATCAGCGCGATGAAGGACGAACGAGGCGATGCGGCGCCGGTGCGGTCGGGCGAACCGGCCGATGCGGCGCAGGGTCGCCGGGGCGAAGGGGCGGTGTCCCTCCTGGGCGTTCATGACGCTGTGCAGCTGGGTCCACGCCGTGGTCTCCATACTCATGGGACGAAACGTGGAACCTCAAGCAATCTTGAGGGCAAGGAGCTCGCCTCACACCCCCGACATCCCGCACAATCGGCCCGATCCCCCTCTGCCCCGACTGTCCGCGCAAAGGCCCCGATGACGCTTCCCACACAGCCGCTTCCCGCAGGCAATCCCCAGGCAGCGCTCCCGCAACCCGCCGTTGGCGCGGCCTGGGAAGCCTCTGCGGATGTGACAGCGGTCCAACTCCCCGACATCCGCCCGGGACGACTCCCCCGTCGCGTCCCGGTCCGCCTCCTGCGGCAGGTCCTGTGCCTGCTCCCGCTCCTGCTCGTCACCGTGGTCGCGGTGCGCCACCGCTCGGTGCTGGCCGAGGGGTTCGCCCATCTCGGCACCGCCGAGTGGCCGTGGCTGCTGGCCGCGGTCGGCACGACCTGCCTGACCTGGGTCGCCGCCGCCTGCACCAGGCAGGGCGCGGTCGTCGAGCGGCTGCCCCGACGGCGGCTGCTGGCCACGCAGTTCGCGGCGGGCGCCGCCAACCACCTGTTGCCGACCGGGCTGGGCGCGAGCGCGGTCAACCTGCGGTTCATGACGGTGTGCGGGCTGCCGCTCGCCCGCTCCTCGGCCGCCCTCGCCCTGTACCTGCTGGCGGAGAGCGTCGGCCGGGTGGCCCTGCTGGGCGCCCTGTTCTTCGCGTTCCCCGGCGCGCTGCGGCTCGGCGCGCTGGTCCCGGAGACGGCGTTCGGCCCGCTGCTGGCCGGGGCCGGGGCGCTGCTCGTGATCGCGGTGGCCGTACTCGTCCTGGTCCGGCGGTTGCGCACGGCCCTGCTGTCCTTCCTGCGCACCGCGCTCGGCGAGGCCCGCGAGGTGCACACCCGGCCCGCCCGGGCCCTGGCATTGTGGGGCGGTGCCCTGACGTTTCCCGCGCTGCAGGCGTCCGTGCTGGTGCTGGTGGGGCGGGCCCTGGGTCTCGATGTGCCGGCGGCGCACATGGCGGTGGCCTATCTGGCGGCGACGTGCGCGGTGGCGCTGGTGCCCACGCCGGGCGGGATCGGCTCGGTGGAGGCGGCGCTGGTGATGGCGCTGGTCGCGGCCGGCGGCCCCGCCGCGGTCGCCACGGCGGTGGTGCTGGCCTTCCGGGTCGTCACGGTCTGGCTGCCGCTGGTGCCGGGCGCGCTGACGCTGGCGGCGCTGGTGCGGCTGAAGGTGATCTGACCGAACCGGTGGCGTGCCGGATTCCGTCCCGTAGCAGGGACTTCACCATGCCGGGGCGCGTCGGGCGTCGGGGCCCGTGACCCCGGCCGTCCTCTCCCGCCCCGGGGCACACGACGCCGTGGACGGCCCGGTCGCGGCCGGACCGGCCGCGACCTTCCGGGCGTTCGAGGCGGACGGGGAGGCCCGGGTGGCCGTGCTGTGGGGCGAGTGCGGCACCTTCTGCGCGGGCGCCGACCTCAAGGCCTCGGCACCGGGCGCGCGAACCGGGTCGAGCCGGAGGGCGACGACCCGATGGGGCCGGCCCGGATGCGGCTGTCGAAGCCGGTGATCGCCGCGGTCGCCGGGCACGCATGGGGCCGGCGGCCTGGAACCCGCGCTCTGGTGCCTCCCCCGGGTCGCCGAGCGGCCTGGAACTCGCCCTCCGGTGCGACCCGCGGGTCGCCGAGGAGGGAGGCCGTGTTCGGCGTGTTCCGCCGCCGCTGGGGCGTGCCCCTGATCGACGGCGGCACGTGCGGCTCCCCCGGCTGATCGGCACCGGCCGGGCCCTCGACCTGATCCTGTCCGGCCGTCCGGTGCCGGCCGCCGCATTCCGGCACGGCAGGGGTGCCCCGGCCGAAAGCCCGGAGGGCGCCGCCCGTTTCGCCTCGGGCGCCGGACGGCACGGGTCGTACACGGACCTGTGGGAGAGGCCACGTGTCAGTACGTCATGTGCGCTGATTCACGCCCCGCTCACCCCCGTCCGCGGTACGAACCCCCGTCCGGGATGCGGCAGGATGAACGGTCGGGCCGACCGCGGGTCAGGGTGGTCGGCCACCGACGGAGATTCCGGAAACGAGCAGGGGACGACGTGACGACACCGCACATCCGACCGCCGGCGACGACAGACTTCGCCGCGCTTGCCCTCCCCGGAGGTGACCGGTGAACCGGACGCTCACCGTGGACGATCTGCTCTTCGCCGGTATCGCCCTGGCCTCGGGCCTGCTGGCGGCGTTCGCGCTGCGGATCCTGCTGCGCTGGCTGGGCGGGCACGCCGACCGCACCCGCTGGAGCGGGGACGACGTCATCGTGCACGCGCTGCGCGCCGTGGTGCCATGGGCCGCGGTGGTGGGCGGCGCGGCGGGCGCGGCGGCGGTGCTGCCGCTGACGCGTGCGGTGCAGCACACCACCAACCAGGTCCTGACGGTGCTGCTGATCTTCGTCGCGACGGTGTCGGCGGCGCGGGTGGTGGCCGGGCTGGTGCGCTCGGTCACCCAGTCCCGCTCCGGTGTCGCCGGGTCGGCCACGATCTTCGTCAACATCACCCGGATCCTGGTTTTGGCGATCGGCTTCCTGGTGGTGCTGCAGACGCTGGGGATCTCCATAGCCCCGCTGCTCACCGCCCTCGGCGTCGGCGGTCTGGCGGTCGCGCTGGCGCTGCAGGACACCCTCGCCAACCTCTTCGCGGGCATCCACATCCTCGCCTCCAAGACCGTCCAGCCGGGTGACTACATCCGGCTCAGCAGCGGCGAGGAGGGTTACGTCGAGGACATCAACTGGCGGCAGACGACGATCCGCAACCTGTCCAACAACCTCGTGGTGATCCCCAACGGTCAGCTCGCGAAGGCGAACATGACCAACTTCATGCGCCCCGAGGAGCAGCTGACCATCCTGCTCCAGGTCGGCGTGGCCTACGACAGCGACCTGGAGCACGTGGAGCGGGTCACCAACGAAGTGATCGCCGAGACGATGAGGGACGTCGAGGGCGCGGTGCCCGACCACGAGCCGATCATCCGCTTCCACACCTTCGGCGACTCCCGCATCGGCTTCACGGTCATCCTGGGCGTCGGCGAGTTCAGCGACCAGTACCGGATCAAGCACGAGTTCATCAAGCGCCTGCACAAGCGGTACCGCGCCGAGGGCATCCGCATCCCCGCCCCGGCCCGGACGGTGACCCTGCAGCAGGGCGCGGTGGCGATCCCGCAGCAGCGCACCGGCGAGATCGAGGCGGGCGAGATGACGTCCGTCCGGTTCGACTAGGCGCACGGCGTCGCCGGCCGTGATGCGCACCCGGGGTGCGACGGCCGGCGACAGCCCGTGTCCGGCCGGTCACGGCAGGTCGGCCGGTTGCCCGAAACCGGTCGCCGACCCCTGTCGAGACGAGGTCGATCACGAGATATCTTGATGTCGAGCAATGTTGCAGACGTGGAGCGGAGCACCCGGTGACTGACTCGACCATCATCTATACGCAGACTGACGAGGCCCCCGCCCTGGCGACGTATTCCTTCCTGCCGGTGGTCCGGGCGTACGCCTCGCAGGCCGGTGTCCCGGTGGAGACCCGCGACATCTCGCTGGCCGGGCGCATCATCGCCGTGTTCCCGGAGTACCTGACCGAGGACCAGCGCATTCCGGACGCCCTCGCGGAGCTCGGCGAGCTGGCCAAGACGCCCGCCGCCAACATCATCAAGCTGCCGAACATCTCGGCGTCCATCCCGCAGCTCAAGGCGGCCGTCGCCGAGCTGCAGGGCCAGGGCTACGCGCTGCCTGACTACCCGGACGACCCGAAGACCGACGAGGAGCGCGAGATCCGCGCCCGCTACGACAAGGTCAAGGGCTCCGCCGTGAACCCGGTCCTGCGTGAGGGCAACTCGGACCGGCGCGCCCCCGCCTCGGTGAAGAACTACGCCAAGTCCCACCCGCACCGCATGGGCGCCTGGACCGCCGAGTCCAAGACCAGCGTGGCGACCATGGGTGAGAACGACTTCCGCTCCACCGAGAAGTCCGTGGTGATCGCCGAGGACGGCGCGCTGCGCATCGAGCTCGTCGGCGAGGACGGCACGACCACCGTGCTGCGGGAGTCCGTACCCGTGCAGCGGGGCGAGGTCGTCGACGCCTCCGTGATGCGCGTCGCCGCGCTGCGCGAGTTCCTCACCGCGCAGGTCGCCGAGGCCAAGGCCCAGGGCGTGCTGTTCTCCGTGCACCTGAAGGCCACGATGATGAAGGTCTCCGACCCGATCGTCTTCGGCCACGTGGTGCGCGCCTTCTTCCCGAAGACGTTCGCGCAGTACGGCGACAAGCTGGCCGCGGCCGGCCTGAGCCCGAACGACGGTCTGGGCGGCATCTGGAAGGGCCTGGACGCCCTGCCGGAGGGCGCCGAGATCAAGGCCTCCTTCGACGCCGAGCTCGCCGAGGGCCCGGAGCTGGCGATGGTCGACTCCGACAAGGGCATCACCAACCTGCACGTCCCGTCGGACGTCATCATCGACGCCTCCATGCCGGCCATGATCCGCACCTCCGGCCACATGTGGGGCCCGGACGGCCAGGAGCACGACGCCCTGGCGGTCATCCCGGACTCCTCCTACGCGGGCGTCTACCAGGCCGTGATCGAGGACTGCAAGGCCAACGGCGCCTTCGACCCCTCGACCATGGGCACGGTGCCGAACGTCGGCCTCATGGCGCAGAAGGCCGAGGAGTACGGCAGCCACGACAAGACCTTCGAGATCTCCACCCCGGGCACGGTCCGCCTGGTCGACCAGAACGGCACCGCGCTGATCGAGCAGCCCGTCACGGCCGGCGACATCTTCCGCGCCTGCCAGACCAAGGACGCTCCGATCAGGGACTGGGTGAAGCTCGCCGTCACCCGCGCCCGCGCCACCGGCGACCCGGCGGTGTTCTGGCTGGACGAGACCCGCGCCCACGACGCCAACCTGATCGCCAAGGTCAAGGCGTACCTGGCGGAGCACGACACCGAGGGCCTGGACATCCGGATCCTGTCCCCCGTCGAGGCGACGAAGCTGTCGGTCGAGCGCATCCGCCGCGGCGAGAACACCATCTCCGTCACCGGCAACGTGCTGCGCGACTACCTGACCGACCTGTTCCCGATCCTGGAGCTGGGCACCAGCGCCAAGATGCTGTCGGTCGTCCCGCTGATGGCGGGCGGCGGCCTGTTCGAGACGGGCGCGGGCGGCTCGGCGCCGAAGCACGTGCAGCAGCTGGTCAAGGAGAACTACCTGCGGTGGGACTCCCTCGGTGAGTTCTTCGCGCTGGTGCCGTCCTTCGAGCAGTACGCCAAGGTGACGGGCAACGCCCGCGCCCAGGTACTGGCCGACACCCTCGACCGGGCCACGGCGACCTTCCTCAACGAGGACAAGTCCCCGACCCGTCGTGTCGGCGGCATCGACAACCGCGGCAGCCACTTCTACCTGTCCCTGTACTGGGCGCAGGAGCTGGCGCGGCAGACCGACGACGCGGACCTGGCGAAGGCGTTCGCCCCGCTCGCCGAGACGCTCGCCGCGAACGAGCAGAAGATCGTCGACGAGCTGGGCGCCGTGCAGGGCAAGCCGGTCGACATCGGCGGCTACTACCAGCCCGACCCGGCGAAGGCCGCGGAGGTCATGCGCCCGTCCGCCACGTGGAACGAGGCCCTGGCGTCCCTGAGCTGACGCCCCGGGCCCCCTCGGTCCGCTGACCCGCGCCCCGGCCGGCATCGCGCCCGGCCGGGGCGCGGGCGTGTCTCACCAGTCGCGGGTGGCGATCAGTTCCTCCACGTCGGCGTCCGCGAAGCCGTAGGCCCGGGCGACGAACCAGAACTCCTCGGCTATCGCCTCCCGCGCCACGGTCTCGATCTCGCTGCCGGCCTCCTCGAAGGCGGTCTGCAGGTCGTTGAACTCCTCGGTGGCGGCCTGGGTCAGCCGGTACAGCGCCGCCAGGTCGGCGGGGTGCTCGGCCTCGATCCGCGCGCACAGCCGCAGCAGGATCTGCCTGCCGCGGTCCAGGACGCGGTCGGGGTAGTAGTCGTCCTCGTAGAGCGCCTTGAGGAACGGGTGGGTGGTCACTTCACTGTTGCCGACGGACATGCCGCGATCATGCACCACGCCACTGACAATCTCCCCGGAGCCGCCCCATGCCCCCTGCCGCGCCGTCCTTCGGGCTGCTGCCCGGCGCCGCCCGCTCACCGGTGATCCTGCACGTGCCGCACTCGGCGCGGGACGTCCCGGACGACGTGCGCGCGGGGATCGTGCTCGACGATGAGGCGCTCGCCCGGGAGCTCGACCACATCACCGACGCGCACACGGCCCGGCTCGCCGAGGTAGCGGCCGGACGGGCCGCGGTGCCGCCGTGGCGGTTCGTGAACCGGCTGTCGCGGCTGGTCGTCGACCCGGAGCGGTTCCCCGACGAGCGGGAGGAGATGCGGGCCGTCGGCATGGGCGCGGTGTACACACAAACCACGCACGGCGCGGCGCTGCGGCCCGGGGGCTTCGAGGCCGGCCCGCTCGTCGAGCGGTACTTCCTGCCGTACGCGCGGGCGATGTCACGGGCCGTGGCGGACCGGCTGGCGGCCACCGGGCGGGCCGTGATCATCGACGTGCACTCCTACCCCAGCCGGCCGCTGCCGTACGAGCTGCACGGTCAGGGGCCCCGGCCGCCGGTGTGCCTGGGCACGGACTCCTTCCACACCTCACCGGCACTGCTGGGCGCCGCCCGGGAGGCGTTCGGGGAGACGGGGCTGGACAGCCCCTTCAGCGGGGCGTACGTGCCGCTGGAGTTCCACGGGCTCGACGCGCGGGTCGAGGCGCTGATGGTGGAGATCCGCCGGGACACCTACATGACCGAGCCGGGCGGTCCCGCCGGTCCCGGGCTGGAGCGGCTGGCCGACGCGCTCGCCGGGCTCGTCGACGCGATGTCCCGCTGAGTCGTCGCCGTCACCGGCTGGAGCACTCCCGCGCGACAAGAGGGCGGGGGCGCGGCGAGGGTGGGTGCATGACGGAGGAGATCACCACGCTGACCGGCCAGGCCCCGCCCCCGGTACGGGACTGGCCCGCCCTCGACCTGGACGGGACGGACTTCGACCCGGTCCTCGCCGGACTGATGCGCGAGGGGCCGCTGACCCGCATCCGGCTGCCGTTCGGCGAGGGCTGGGCATGGCTGGCCACCCGCCACGAGGACGTGAAGCTGATCACCAACGACCCCCGCTTCAGCCGCGCCGAGGTGACCACTCGTCAGGTGACGCGGATGGCACCGCACTTCAAGCCGCGGCCCGGTTCGCTCGCCTTCGCCGACCAGCCCGACCACAACCGGCTGCGCAAGGCCGTCGCCGGGGCCTTCACCATGAGCGCGATGAAGCGGCTGCGGCCCCGGGCGCAGGAGATGCTCGACGCGCTCGTCGAGGACGTGACGCGGGACGGGCCGCCCGCGGACCTGGTCGAGCGGGTCCTCGAACCGTTCCCGATCGCCCTGGTCAGCGAGGTCATGGGCGTGCCGGAGGCCGACCGGGAGCGGGTGCACGCCTGGACCCGGCAGATCATCTCCACCTCCGGCGGTGCCGAGGCCGCCGACCGTGCGAAGACCAGCCTCTACGGGTGGATCACGGAGACGATCGACTCCCGCGCGGACGGCACCGGCGAGGATGTGTACTCCCTGCTGGGCGCCGCCGTGGCGCGCGGCGACCTGTGCGAGACGGAGGCGATCGGCCTCGCCGGACCGCTGCAGATCGGCGGCGAGGCCGTCACCCACAACTGCGGACAGATGCTGTATCTGCTGCTCACGCGGCCGGAGTTGACGCGGACGTGGCGGGAGCGGCCCGAGGCACGGGACGCCCTTGTGGACGAACTGCTGCGCTACGTCCCGCACCGCAGCTCCGTCGGCCTGGCGCGGATCGCCCTTGAGGACGTCGACCTGCACGGGCACCGCATCCGCGCGGGCGACCCGGTGTACGTCTCCTACCTCGCCGCCAACCGCGACCCGGACGTCTTCCCCGAGCCGGACCGGATCGACCCGGGCCGTGCCCCGAACCCGCACCTGGCCTTCGGCAACGGACCGCACTACTGCACCGGGGCGGTCCTGGCCCGCCTCCAGACCGAGCTGCTCCTCACCACCTTGCTGGAGCGCCTGCCCAACCTGCGCCTCGCCGTCCCCGCCGACCAGGTCGCCTGGCGGCGCAGGACGATGATCCGTGGGCCGCGGACGCTGCCCTGCACCTGGTGAAGGGGGCTCGCGACCCGGTGTTCAGGCCCGCAGCCACTGGGTGACGACGACGTCCGCGTCCGTGCGCAGCCGCAGTGCGAAGGGGCCGGACGGGGGTGTGTCGGCGGTGAAGCGGCCCAGGTCATCCGCCGTCAGCGGGGAGCCGGGGCGAGGACCGCCCAGGACCTCGATCCGGGCCGGCTGCGGCGGCAGCACCTGGCCCATGAGCCCGTCCTGCGTCACTTCGACGTCGACCGTCACCTCGCCCGCCCGGAAGGTCAGCATCCGGGGGGTTGCGGGGGCGCCCCGGACCGGGAGGGCGTCGACCAGCGAGTCGAAGGTCAGCTCGGCGATCCGGGCGTCCAGGTCGTGCAGCGCGTAGGCGTCGACGGCCAGTTGCTGGAGCGCCGCGGGGACCGGGTCGAGGACGGCGGCGGCCCGCCGCAGCTCCTCCTCCAGCAGTCCGTCGTCGAACTCGTGATCGTCGAAGCCCTCTTCACCGAGGAAGCCCTCGCCACCGCTGTCGCCTCCGCCGGTCGGGTCGTCCCCGCCGTTCAGGTCGGCCATGCCGTCCATGCCGTTCACCTCGCCCCCCGTGCCTCTAGCCGGGCCCGCAGCCGGCGCAGGCAGCGCTGGCGCAGCGGTCCGATGCTGCCCACCGCGATCCCGAGCGCGGCGGACACCTCCTGGTAGCTGGGCGGCGGTGTGGCCATCAACGTCCGCAGCAACTGCCTGCAGCGCTCGCCCAGTTCCTCGAACTCCTGCCACAGCCGCCGCACGCGCTCGCTCTGGGCGGCGGCCTCCTCGGAGTCGAGCAGCGACTGTTCCGGCGTGCCGTCCTCGCTGACGCGGTCCAGCAACCGCGGATCGTCGGTCAGCGTCAGCCGCTGCGCGCTCCTGATCACCTTCAGGCACTCGTTGCGCGCCGTGCTCGCCAGCCACGCGCCCGCCTTGTCGGGCTCCCGGATACGCCCGAGGTGCTGGGCGAAGCGGAACCAAGCGGTCTGGTACACCTCGTGGGCGTCCGCGTCGGAGAGCCGGTGCGCCCGCACCACGGACCACACCAAAGGGCTCAGCCCCTCCACGAGCGCCTTCCAGGCCGCCGCGTCGCCGTCGGCCGCGGCCTGGACGAGCGCGCCGGCGTCAGTACGGTCCACGGCAGCCCCACCCCTCGTGTACGCACGTCATCGTACGCCGGGGAGGGAGCGGCACCGGCCCTCACAGGCCGGGAGCCTGGCGCACGACCGGCACCGGACGCCAGGTGGGCGGACGCAGGGCCGGGACGTACGCTCCGCGCACTTCCGCCACCCCCGCGCCGGCGCGGAGGAGTTGACGCCGTGCGGCGCGCGGGTCGGTCTCCTTGTGCGCCGTCATGCGGGCGGCGATCATGCCCGCGGTCACGGGGGTGGCGAAGGAGGTGCCGCTCCACTGCGCGTACCCCTCGAACATCACCTGGTCCGGCTTGGCGGTGTTGCCCTCGTCGCTCAGGACGCCGCTGTGGCTCGGGTGCCGGCAGGTGCAGTCGTAGGTGAAGCCGTAGCGGCAGGCGTCGTAGGTGGAGTGCTGGTAGACGTACGGGACGGGCGTGTCGAAGCCGGTGAGGGTGCTGGTGAGGCGCTCGCCGGGGGCATAGACCTTCACCCAGGGGCCGTGATTGGTGAAGCAGGCGCCGTACTCGCCGTCGCTGCGCAGCGCGCCGACCGACAGTACCGAGTCCTCCCAGCCGGGCAGGCCGGCGTAGGCGGCGGGCCAGAAGGGGCTCGCGCCGGCGTTGTTGCCGGCGGCGGCGACCAGCAGGGTGCGCTGCGCGCGCAGTTCCCGCATGAAGTTCTCCACGCCGAGCAGTCCGTCGGTGCGGCCGTTGGAGGTGCCGGCGGAGAGACTGAGCACGTCGGGCCAGCCGCCGGCGTCGACGGCCTCGAAGAGCTTCTCGCCGAACTCAGCCTCCAGGATGGCCCCGGCGTCGTTGAGGGTGCCGCGGACGGTGATGTCGGTGTTGGGCGCGACGGCGGCGACCAGCCCGGCGATGAACGTGCCGTGGCCGACGTACTGCTGCAGGACGCCCTGCTCGTCGCACTCCTGGAGCTGGGCGTCACCGTCGGTGTGGGCGAGCAGCGCGCAGGAGCGGTAGTCGTGCGTGAGGCCGGTGTCCACGACGAGCACGCCGACGGCCGTGCCCGGGTCGTGGGGCACGTCGGCGGGTGCCGGGTTGGGTGGCTCGCCGAGCGGGGCGGGGACCGGCTCGTCGCCCGGGCAGGCGTTGACCGCGATGTGCACCACGTGGTTGCGGGCGACCATCCGGTGCCCGGCCCGCGCCTCCCGCTCGCGCACCGAGCGCAGTGCCTGCGCGACGGCCCGGTCCGCCCCGGGGTGTCCCGCACCGGGATCGCCGACCCGGATCCGGGTGACGCCGCTGCGGTTGGCCACCGGGCCCGCGCGGCGGACCTGTTCCTGGTCGAGGTCGGGCGCCGCCGTGAAGTGGGCCCGTACGGTGTCCTCGACGAGCTGCGCCTCCTCGCCGTCGCGGACGAGGACGACGCCCTTCTCGTACAGGAACTCGGCCGAGTCGTCGGGCCCCGTCGCCAGGGGGACGCCGGGCATCGAGCGCTGGATCTGCTCGAACTGCTCCTGGAATCGCTGAGGTGCCATGGCGTGTCCTCCCGTTGGTGCGACGGCGTCGGCCGGTGCGCGGCGCGGGCGTCGATTCTGTCGAACAAGAGTCGCCTGGCGGGGTTTTGATACAGCTCCGAACCTGTGGGGTGCCGTTCGGTGCCACTACCATCCGACAGGTGACGGCGGGAAGCGACTCGGTGCTGGAACTGCTGCCGATGGTGTTCGCCGACCCGGGCGAGGCTCTCGCGCGGGCCCGGGCGCTGCTGGACACCGGTCCCGCGCCGCTGCACGCCTGCGTCGCCCACCAGGTGATCGGCATCTGGCAGCGGGACTTCGGCGATCTGCGGCTCGCGCTGCACCATCTGCGCCGGGCCCGGCAACTGGCGGCACGTGCCGGCTCGGCCGACCGGGAGGCGGACGTGCTGGCCACCACGGGTGTGGCGCTGGTGCACGCGGGCCGTACCCGGGAGGGCCTTGCGGCGTTCGAGCGGGGTGTGGCGCGCGGCGGCGGGCTGACCCGGGCGCGGGTGCTGTACCGGCGGGCGTACGTGTGGTGGGTGCTCGGCCGGCACCGCGAGGCGCTGGAGGACGTACGCCGTGCCGTGCCCGTGCTGCGGCAGGCGGAGGACGTGATCTGGACGGCGCGGGCGCTGACCCTGCGGGCGACCGTGCACCTCGCGCTCGGCGCGGTGGAGCGGGCCGAGGCGGACTTCACGGCGGCCGAGGCGCTGTGGGAGACCACCGGCCAGGAGCACGACAAGGCCGACGCGGTGGAGAGCCGCGGGCTCGCCGCGTTCCGCTCCGGGGACGTGCCAGCGGCGCTGCGGCTGCTGGACGAGGCCGAGGAGCGGTACGCGCGGCTGGGCACGCCGACGTTCATGCTGAACATCCGGCGCTGCGAGGTGCTGATGGCGGCCGGGCTGGCGCCCGAGGCGCTGGCCGAGGCGGACACCGCGATCGGGAAACTGGACGGGATCGGCGGGCAGTCCACCCGCAAGGCGGAGCTGCTGCTGGCCGCCGCGCGGGCGGCCCGGCTGGCCGGGGATCCGCAGACCGCGATCGCCCGGGCCGCCCTCGCCGTACGGCTGTTCGCGGGGCAGCGGCGCACCTGGTGGGAGACGCACGCCCGGCTGGTGCTGATCGAGGCGCGGCACGCGGCCGGGCGCGGTTCGGGGCGGCTGGTCGCGGACGCCGCCGCGGTGGCCGGGAAGCTGGCGTCCTTCGGGGCTCCGGCCGCGCCGGAGGCGTCGCTGCTCGCGGGCCGGATCGCGCTGGATCTGGGCTGGACGGCGGATGCCGAGCGGCATCTGGCCGTCGCGGCGCGCAGCCGGCGCAGCGGGCCGCCGCTGGCGCGGCTGACGGGCTGGTCGGCGCAGGCGCTGCGGGCCCGGGCGGCCGGGTCGGCGCGGGGCGTGCTGGAGGCCTGCCGGCGAGGTCTGGACGTGCTCGACGACCACCGGATGACGCTGGGCGCCTCGGAGTTGCGGGCCCGCGCCACCGAACAGGGCGCGGAGCTGGCGGCGTTGGCGCAGCGGGCCAGTCTGGTCGCGGGCGGGCCGCGGCGGCTGCTGGTGTGGAGTGAGCGCTGGCGGGCCACCGTGCTGGCCACGCCGCCGACCCGGCCGCCGGCCGACCCGGAGCTGCTGAGCGGCATGACCGCCTTCCGGGAGATCGCCTCGCGTGCGGAGGCCGCGCGGATGGAGGGCCGTCCGGTCGTGGCGCTGGAGCGGGAGCAGCGGCGGCTGGAGCGGGTGATCCGCTCCCGCACCCTGCACATGCGGGGCCGGGCGCCCGGGGACGGCGACCGGTTCGACGTGGGCCGGCTGCTGGCGCACCTCGGCGCCGAGACGCTGCTGGTGGAACTGGCCGTGCTGGACGGGCGGGTGCAGGTGCTGCTGTGCGGGCGGGGGCGGGTGCGCCGGTTCGAGGCGGGGCCGCTCGCGGAGGCGGAGCGGGAGGCCGAGCACGTGCAGGCCGGGCTGCGACGGCTGGCGCACCCGGGGGCGGACGCGCGGCTGCCGGTGGTGGAGGCGGCCGGGCGGCGCCTGGAAGAGCTGCTGCTGGGGCCGGCCGCGGGGCGGCTGGGCGGCGGACCGGTGGTGATCGTGCCGCCGGGGCGGCTGCACCGGGTGCCGTGGGCCCTGCTGCCGTCGCTGCGGGAACGGGTGCTCAGCGTCTCGCCGTCGGCGGGCAGTTGGCTGCGCGCCCGGGAGACGGTGCCGCCGCCGGACGGCCGTCATGTGCTGGTGCGCGGGCCGGGCCTGGCGACGGGCGGCGCGGAGGTGCCCGAGCTGGCCGGCCGGTATCCGGGCGCGACCGTCCTGGAGGAGACGCGGGCGCGTGTGCCCCGGGTGCTGCGGGAGCTGGACGGGGCGGCGCTGGCGCACATCGCCGCGCACGGCACGTTCCGCGCGGACAGCCCGTTGTTCTCCGCGCTGCGGATGGCCGACGGGCCGATCGTCGTGCACGACTTCGAGCGGCTGGAGCGCAGCCCGTACCGGATCATCCTGTCCTGCTGCGACACGGCCCGCTTCGCGTCCGTGGGCGCCGACGAGCTGCTCGGTCTGGTGACCGCGTTGCTGCCGCTGGGGACGGCCGGGGTGGTGGCGTGCAGCGCGCCCGTCAACGACGCGGCGGTGGTGCCGTTGATGCTGGCCCTGCACAAGGGTCTCGGCGCCGGCCTGTCCCTCGCGGAGGCCCTGCGCGACGCCCGGGCCGCCCTGCCGGGCGACGCCCTGCACCAGGCGACGGGGTGGGCGTTCTCGGCGTTCGGAGCGGCTTGAGAGGGCTTGCGGCTTGGGGCTTGGGGCTCGCGGCGGTTGTGTGAATGCCTTGGGCTCGGCTCGACGAGGCGTTGCGGAGGAAGGGCCGGGCGGCCGGATCCGGCTCGGCCGGACTGGACAAGCGGTCCGGACCGGCTCCGCCGAGAAGTAGCGGGCCGGCTCCGATCCGCCGGAGGCCCGGGGCGGTCTGACCCGTCCCCTGTTCGGGTCAGACCGCCGGCTCGGGGGGCGGGTCAGGCCGGCTGGGCCTGCGGGGTGTCCGTCAGCCAGGGCAGGGCGGCGCGGTCACTGGCGCCGAGGCGTGCGTAGGCGCTGTACAGGTGGTTTCCGACGGTGCGGATCGACAACGTGAGGCGTTCGGCGATCTGCCGGTTGCTCAGGCCCGCCGCGGCGAGGGTGACGACCTGCCGCTGCCGGGCGGTGAGTTCACCGAGGACGACACCGGACAGGGCGGGTGTGCGGGCGCCCTGGCAGCGCCGGGCCAGGGCCACGGCCCGGGCGCGGGAGTGCCGGGCGGCGCGCGGGTCGCGGTGGGCACCCACGGCCTGGGCGTGCGCCTCGGCGGCGAACAGCGTGAAGCCCCGCCGCTCCAGCTCCCCGGCCACCTCGTCCAGGGCGGGGCCGTCCGCCCGGGTGAGCGCGTCGGCGTGCCGGGCGAACACGCCGCTCAGCCGGTCGATGGCCTTCTCCGGGGCACCGAGCCGGACGGCGTCGTAGGGGTCGGTGAGGGCGGCCAGGGCGGTGTCGAGGTCGCCCCAGCTGTCCAACCGTCCGCAGGCCCGGGCGAGTTCCGCCCGGCAGGCGGTGTCCCCGGGGTCGCCGCGCAGGCCCTCCCGCGCCCAGGCCGCGGCCTCCCGCATCTCGCCGCGCAGCCGGGCGTACCGGGCCCGGACGGCGGCGTACCCGCCCGGCAGGGGACCGCCCTCGGCGACGAGCCACTCCCCCACCGGCGTCGGCATCAGGCGTACGTCGTCCCGGTCGATCCGGCGGGCCAGCGCGGCGCGTTCGGCGTCGAGGGCCGAGGCGTGGTCCTGCGGCGTCCGGGACAGCCGGCGCGCCCGCAGCCGGCCCGCCGCGGCGCGGAGCACCGGGCCGTACAGGGGGTGGGCGAGGCGCACGGCGCCCTGGTCGTCGACGGCGATCAGGCCGTCGGCCTCCAGGACTTCGAGGGCCGCGAGGTCCAGGCCGTCCGGGTCGCCCGGCAGGGGTTCGGCGAAGGCGAGGCGGTCGAGGGTCTCGCGTTCGCGCGGGCAGGCGCGGCCGAGGACGTGGGCGGTGCGTTCGCGGACGGCCGGGGTCAGCGGCACCGGGCCCCGCCAGGCGCGTTCGCCGGTACCCGGTACGGGAGTCAGCCGGGCGCGGACCGCGCCGAGCAGGTCGCGCAGCAGCCGCAGGTCGCCCCGGGCCAGCCCGCGCAACCGCCGGCCGGTGAGCGGGTCGAGGGGCCCGGCGCCGGCCGTGAGCAGCCGGGCGGTCTCCTCCTCGGGCAGCCGCTCCAGGGTGAGGCGCGGCAGCAGTTCGCCGGTCCACAGCCGGGAGACCGCGCCGGGCGCCCGGGTGCCGTCCGTGGCCACGACCAGCAGGCGGACGCGGCCGTCGACGGCGAGCTGGTGGAGCAGGGCGGCGGAGGCGTCGTCGAGCAGCTGCGCGTCGTCCACCAGCAGGGTGCGCACGCCGGCCAGGAGCTGGACGGCGCGGTGCAGAGTGACCGGTTCGGGCAGCAGGTGCGCGAAGGCGGCGAAGGGGATGGACCGGCTCTCGGGGGTGCCGGCCGCCCGGGCGCAGTCGGTACCGCGGATCGCCTCGGTGACGAGGCGGGTCTTGCCGCAGCCGGCGGGGCCGGTCACCACGATGCCGCGGCGGCCGCCGGTCAGGGACCGGCGCACCAACTCCACTTCGTCCTCCCGCCCGGCGAACGGCCAGGGCAGCTCCAGCGTCGTCGCGTCCCTCTCGTAAGTCGTCACACAGACATGAGCGCGGCTACTCACGTTTGATACAGGGCGACTTGAGTAGCCCTCGACTCAGGTGCCCGGGCCGGGCCGCACGGCAGGCTGGGACCCATGACCGCACGCTACTGCTCGCTGGCCCAGGCGCCGGCGCCCGCCTTCGCACCGGGGCTGGCCGCCGAGCGGCTGAGCGCGCTGCGCAGCGGGTGGCGGATGTGGGTCAACGGCACGGTGCTGCACTACTGGTTCTTCGACGGCGACACCGACGCCTCCGTCATCCCCGTGCCGGGGACGGGGATGACGCGACGGGTGCCGTGGGCCGGTGCCGAGGAACAGCGGGACGTGGTGCGCGCATGCTTCCGCCAGTGGCAGGACCTCGGCATCGGGATCTCCTTCGCCGAGGTCGACGACCGCTCGGAGGCCGAACTGCGCATCGGGTTCCAGCTCGGCGCCGGCTCCTGGTCGGCGGTGGGCCGGGACGCGCTGCTGGCCGGCCGGCACGAGCGCACCATGAACTTCGGCTGGGACCTGACCGCGCCCGGGGAGCGCGGCACGGCCCTGCACGAGATCGGGCACGCGCTCGGCATGCTGCACGAGCACCAGAGTCCGTTCGCCGGCATCCACTGGGACGACGAGGCCGTGTACGCCGAACTTTCGGGCCCGCCGAACCACTGGAGCCGGGAGCGCACGCACCGCAACATCCTGCGCAAGCTCGGCCCGGACGAGGTCAACGGCTCCGTCTGGGACCCACAGTCGGTCATGGAGTTCCCGTTCCCGTCAGGGCTGGTCCTGGAGCCGGAGCGGTACCGCGCGGGCATCGACCCGCCCGGCACCCTGTCGGCCGGCGACCAGGAGTTCGCGCTGCGCTGGTATCCGCCGGCGGACCGGGAGCCGGCCGCGCTGGTGCCGTTCCGCTCGGTGCCGCTGGGGCTCGGCCCCGGCGGACAGGGCGACTTCGTCGTGGACCCGCCGGAGACCCGCACGTACACGCTGGGCACCTTCGGCGACAGCGACGCCGTCGTGGTGGTCTTCGAGGAGCGGGACGGGGAACCGCGCTACCTCGCCGGCCGGGACGACGGGGGGACCCGGCAGAACGCCACGGTCGGCGTCCGGCTCGTGAAGGGCCGCCGCTACCTCGTCCGGATACGCCTGTACTCCGCGTGGGGTGCCGGCGAGACGGCGGTGATGTGCTGGTGACGGCACACGCCCGCCGCACGGACACCTGAGCCACAGTCCGGCACCGGGGGAGCGGTCGGGGACGTCGCCCATGGGGGTGGGTGACGTCCCCGGCCACGCCACTCCCCCACCACCCGGGCGGCTACTCCCGCTGGGCCGTGTGCCGCCCCGCGTCGACCGCCGCGTGCAGGTCGCGCCATGCGGCCGCCAGCCGTTGGGCGCTCTCGGCTTCGAGTTTCCGGGCGACCTCGTCGCCGTCGATGCCGACGTCCTCCAGTCGTCGCCACACCTCGGCGGCCGCGCGGTGACGGCCCATCAGGGTGTCGCCGTACAGGGCGAGCCGGCGGGCGGCCGCCTCCAGGGTGGGCGGGGTCATCGAGGTGATCGTGCCCCAGGTGATCAGCCGTTCCACGTACCGGGTGGGGGACGAGGACGGGTCGTTCACGGTGGTGGACGTCCACATCAGCCGTTGCGGGTGGCCCCCGGCGGCGGCCAGGTCCCGCCAGTGGGCGCCGCCGAACCAGTCGTCGTACAGCTGGTAGAGGTGGCGGGCCCGCGCCACGGCGGCCTCGCCGCGCAGCGCCAGGGCGTCCGGGGTGCCCAGTTCCTCCAGCCGCGCGTCCACCTCGGCGTCCAGCAGGCCCACCGGCAGTGAGACGACCGAGGGGATCATCCTCAGCCGCCGGCCGTCGGCCCGCGCGCGCCTCAGGCCCTCCACGTAGGCGTCGAGGGCCTCGCGGTAGCGCGACACCGAGAAGACCGCGGTGACGTGGACCGGGAAGCCCTCGCCGACGCACGCCCTGATCGCGGCGATCCCCTCGGCGGTGGCCGGCAGCTTGACCATCGCGTTCGGCCGGTTCACCGCGCGCAGCGCCTGCTCCGCCTCGGCGACGGCCGACTCGGCGTCGCGCGCGACGCGCGGGTCCAGGTCCATCGACACCATGCCGTCCAGGCCGCGCGTGGCCTGGTACACCGGCCGGAGCACGTCGCAGGCCCAGCGGACGTCGTACGCCACCACCGCGCGTACGGCGCCGGCGGTGCAGATGTCGTCGGAGGCCAGGTCCGCGAGCTGTTCACGGTAGGCGTCGTCGGTCTCGACGGCCGTTGCCAGCGCGGCCGGGTCGGACGTGGCGCCCCGGACTCCGGTGCGCGCGATGAGACGGCTCAGGCATCCGGAGACCAGGTGGCCGCGGTCGAGTCCGTCCAGCCAGGGCGAGACGCCCTCCGCGACCAGTTCGTCCAGCTCCAGCACGCCCGATTGCCCCAGCCGGTCCGACATGGCGGGTCGTCACTCCTTGCCGATACGTCACGAGTTCAAGCGTCACGGTCAGGTTATTCGCCTGCACCCGAGATGAACTACGGGTGACGTGCCACATTGGCGCAAAGTGGTTCCGACATCGACTTGATGAAGTACCGGCTATTTGACGAAGTCCGTGGATCGCCATTGGGCCGGCCTTCGCTTTCGATACAGGATCGGAGCGAACAGCCGGTCCGACGTCCGGCTCGGCCACTTCCGTCTGCCGAGGGAGCACCGCGTGCACGCGTCACACCGCCGTCCTCGACGGCCCTGCACGGGATCTGTCCGCACCCCGTACGCGGATCGGCGCCGAGGGGCTCGCTACCTGGGCGAACGACCTGTTTTTTCCCGTCGCGCCCGGCCGCGGCTCCTTGCGGGCCGGCGCGCGGCCGGCCTGTCCGCCCCCGGCCGGGCCGGGCCGGGCACGGCCTCGTGACGGCCGTTCCGGTTTGCCGGCCGGCCGCCGGCGCCGGATGAACGGGAAAGCATCACATCCGGGCCGGTAACGCATTTGCGGGCAGACGCCATTGCGCGCCCGGTGCCGGGGTCCACCGCAATGCGAACAATTCCGCCCGCGGCGTTCCCGCGCCCTATGGCACGACCAGAGTCACCACCACAGTCATCACCAGAGCCCTCACCACAGCTATCACCCCTGCTATTACGCGTGCCGAACAATGCGGCGGTCGTCGCGCCGCGGCGCGCGGACGGGCACCACCCGCACGGACCGCGGCGGCGCCGCTCGTGCGGCTGGTCCGATGACCGGCGGCCCCGGCCCGGCGCGGTGCGCCCCCGGCCCCGCCGGCCCACGCCCGAGACCCGCACGGCTGCGCAGTCACGGGGTTTCCCTGCCCCGGCGATGGCGCGCCGGAGTCATGCCATTCGCCGAAGGAGACACCAGTGGACGACGCTCTGCTCGACATCAAGGACAAACCGGCAAGGCAGCAGCCCGAGTGGGGTGATACCGCACGGGTGCGGCAGGTCGCGGACACGCTGGCCCGCCGCCCGGCCCTGGTCGACGCGGCGGACGTCGACACGCTGCGCTCGCTGCTCGCGCGGGTCACCTCCGGCGAGGCCCTGGTCGTCCAGTCCGGCGACTGCGCCGAGGACCCCGCCGAGTGCACGTCCGGTTATGTCGCCCGGAAGACGGCCGTGCTGGACCTGCTGGCCGGCGCACTGAAGATGATCACCCACAAGCCGGTGATCCGCGTGGGCCGTATCGCGGGCCAGTTCGGCAAGCCGCGCTCCAGCCCCACCGAACTGGTGGGCGGCCTGGAACTGCCGTCCTATCGGGGCCACATGGTCAACGGCCCGGAGCCCGACCCGGAGAGCCGGCGCCCGGAGCCCCGGCGCATCCTGGCCTGCTACCAGGCGGCCGACGAGATCATGACCCACCTCGGCTGGCGGGACGCCGGGCGGCGGCACGCCGTTGAGCCGCCCGTGTGGACCAGCCACGAGGCGCTGATCCTCGACTACGAACTGCCCATGGTCCGCCGGGACGAGCGGGGCCGGCTCGTCCTCACCTCCACGCACTGGCCCTGGATCGGCGAGCGCACCCGCCAGCTCGACGGCGCCCACGTCGCCCTGCTGTCCCGGGTCGCCAACCCGGTCGCCTGCAAGATCGGGCCGAACGTGACGCCCGAGGAGTTGCTCGGGCTGTGCGAACGGCTCGACCCCGGCCGGGAGGAGGGCCGCCTGACCCTCATCGCCCGCATGGGGGCCGCCACGGTCGCCGACCGGCTGCCGAAGCTCGTCGCCGCCGCCCGCGAGGCCGGGCACCCGGTGATCTGGCTGACCGACGCCATGCACGGCAACACCGTCACCCTGCCCGGCGGGCTCAAGACCCGCTTCCTGGAGACGATCGAGCGGGAGATCCAGGAGTTCCAGGAGGCCGTCCGCTCCGAGGGCGGGATCATCGGCGGGCTGCACCTGGAGACCACCCCGGACGACGTCACCGAGTGCGTCCCCAACGACGCCTGCGTCGACCACGTCGCGGACAAGTACACGTCCTACTGCGATCCGCGCCTCAACCCCAGCCAGGCCGTCGCGGTGGCCTCGGCCTGGCTCGGCTGACAGCTCGGCCCACCCACCCCGGACGGCACGGGCACGGCCGTCGGGCAGACACGCAGATGAGGAGGTCTGGAAGATGGACGGAAAGGTCGCACTCGTCACCGGAGCCGCGGGCGGCATCGGCGAGGCGGTGGCCCGCACCCTCGGCGAACGCGGCGCGGTGGTGGCAGCCGTGGACCGGGACGCCGACCGGCTGCGGCAGGTGGTGGAGAAGCTGCGCGCGGACGGCCTGGAGGCGCTGGCCCTGCCCGCCGACGTCACCGACGCCGCGCAGGTCGACGCCGTCGTCCAGGAGGCCGAGCAGCGCCTCGGCCCGCTGGAGTACCTGGTCAACGGTGCGGGCGTGCTGCGTCTGGGCACCGTGCGCAACCTCACCGACGAGGACTGGACGACGACGTTCGCCGTCAACGCCACCGGCGTCTTCCTGATGTCGCGGGCCGTCGTCAACCGCATGCTGCCGCGCCGGCGCGGCGCGATCGTCACCGTGGCGTCCAACGCCGCTGCCACACCGCGGGTGCAGATGGCCGCCTACGCCGCGTCCAAGGCGGCGGCGACCATGTTCACCAAGAGCCTGGGCCTGGAGGTCGCCCGGGACGGCATCCGCTGCAACGTGGTGGCGCCCGGCTCCACCAGCACCCCGATGCTCACGTCCATGTGGCACGACGAGTCCGGCCCGAAGCACACGATCGAGGGCCGGCTGGACGCCTTCCGCGTCGGCATCCCGCTGGGCAAGGTGGCCCGCCCCTCGGACGTCGCCGACGCCGTCGCCTTCCTGCTGTCCGACGAGGCGTCCCACATCACCCTGCACGAACTCACCGTCGACGGCGGCGCCGCGCTCGGCGCCTAGCTCCCGAAGCCCCCACCGACGTCAGGCGACCAGGAGAAGAAGCCCATGGCAGGCATACCCGAGATCACCCCCTACCCGATGCCGGCGGCCGGCGACCTGCCCGGCAACGTCGCCCACTGGTCCGTCGATCCGGACCGCGCCGTTCTGCTGGTGCACGACATGCAGCGCTACTTCCTGCGGCCCCTGCCCGACGGGCTGCGCGAGGAACTCGTGCGCAACGCCCGGCTGTTGCGCGAGCACTGCGCCGGGCTCGGCATGCCGGTGGCGTACACGGCGCAGCCCGGCGGCATGACCGACGAACAGCGGGGCCTGCTGAAGGACTTCTGGGGCCCGGGCATGCGCACGGCGCCCGCCGACCGGCAGGTCGTCGACGAACTGGCCCCGGCCGAGGGCGACTGGCAGCTCACCAAGTGGCGCTACAGCGCCTTCTTCCGCTCCGACCTGCTGGAGCGGATGCGCGCCGCGGGCCGGGACCAGCTGGTGCTGTGCGGGGTGTACGCGCACGTGGGTGTGCTGATGACCGCCGTCGAGGCGTTCACCCACGACATCCAGCCGTTCCTGGTGGCCGACGCGACGGCCGACTTCTCCGAGCACCACCACCGGCTGGCCCTGGAGTACGCGGCGCAGCGCTGCGCCGTCGTCGTCACCACCAAGGAGGTCCTGGCATGACCGGCACCACGACCGGCGACCTGCTGGGCCGGATCCTGGGCGACCGGCCCCCGGCCGCCTACGCCGTGCTGCACCGCCCCGAGACGACCGGCCCGGGCCTGCTGGACGTCGTCGTCGGGGAGACGACCGAGCCGCGCACCCTCGCCGAACTGCCGCTGCCGGAAGCTACGGAGGCGGCCGCCGGTCCGCGCCACGAGGTCCTGGCCCTCGTGCCCTACCGCCAGATCGCCGAGCGCGGGTACGACTGCCCCGACGACGGCACGCCGCTGATCGCGATGACCGTCACCGGTCAGGCCACCGTGCCCGTCGCCGAGGTGCTCACCCGGGTCCCCGACCTGCCGGTGGAGCTGTCCGGCGGCGGCTTCGACGTGCCGGACGAGGAGTACGCCGCCACCGTCCGCCGGGTCATCGGGGACGAGATCGGCACCGGGGAGGGTGCCAACTTCGTCATCAAGCGCACCTACACCGCCGACATCACCGGCTACACCCCGCGCCACGCCCTGGCGATCTTCCGGCGGCTGCTGCAGCGCGAGAGCGGCGCCTACTGGACGTTCCTGGTGCACACCGGCTCCCGCACCCTCGTCGGGGCCACCCCGGAGCGGCACATCAGCCTGCGCGATGGCCTGGCGGTGATGAACCCGATCAGCGGCACCTACCGCTACCCGGCCACGGGCCCGACCCTGCCGCAGGTGCTCGACTTCCTCGCCGACCGCAAGGAGGCCGACGAGCTGTACATGGTCGTGGACGAGGAACTGAAGATGATGGCCCGGATCTGCGAGTCGGGCGGCCGGGTGGTCGGGCCGTACCTCAAGGAGATGGCCCGCCTCGCCCACACCGAGTACTTCATCGAGGGACACAGCACGCGGGACCCGCGCGACATCCTGCGCGAGACCCTGTTCGCCCCGACCGTCACCGGCAGCCCGCTGGAGAACGCCTGCCGGGTCATCAGCCGGTACGAGCCCGAGGGCCGCGGCTACTACAGCGGCGTCGTCGCGCTGATCGGCCGGGACGAGCACGGCGAGCGGGCCCTGGACTCCTCCATCCTGATCCGCACCGCCGACATCGACGACACCGGCCGGCTGCGGATCGGGGTGGGCGCCACGCTCGTGCGGCACTCCGACCCGGCCGGTGAGGTCGCCGAGACCGCGGCGAAGGCGGCGGGCCTGCTCGCGGCCATCGAGAGCGACGGGCCCTCCCGCTTCGCGCACCACCCGCGGGTCCGGGCGGCGCTGGACCAGCGCAACGCCACCCTCGCCGGCTTCTGGCTGGCCGGTCACGGCCGAGAAGCGGGGCCGGATCCGGTACTCGGCGGCCGCCGGGTGCTGGTCGTGGACGCCGAGGACACGTTCACGTCGATGCTCGACCACCAACTGCGTTCCCTGGGACTGCGGGTGACGGTGCGCCGGTTCGACGAGCCGTACTCCGTGGACGGATACGACCTCGTCGTCATGGGGCCCGGCCCGGGCGACCCGCGCGACGTCGACCATCCCAAGATCGCCCACCTGCGTGCCGCGGTGCGCACCCTGCTGGACGAACGGCGCCCGTTCCTCGCCGTCTGCCTCAGTCACCAGACGCTGTGCACGCTGCTCGGCTTCCCGCTGGTGCGCCGCGTGGTGCCCAACCAGGGCGTGCAGCGGGAGATCGACCTGTTCGGGACCCGGGAACGGGTCGGCTTCTACAACACGTTCGCCGCCCGCGCCGAGGAGGACAAGGTCGAGTGCGAGGGCGTGGGCGTGGTGGAGGTCAGCCGTGATGCCGACACCGGCGAGGCGCACGCGCTGCGCGGCCCGCACTTCGCGTCGATGCAGTTCCATCCCGAGTCGGTGCTCACGCAGGACGGCGTGCGCATCGTCGGCGATCTGATCAAGGAGGTCCTCCACGGCGCGATGGGAAAGGAGCGCGGCACCGTTGAGCAGGTTGCGCTGGCTGACCGCGGGTGAGTCCCACGGTCCCGCACTCGTGGCGACGCTGGAGGGCCTTCCCGCCGGCGTGCCGAT
>NZ_JBEOTZ010000041.1:0-50324 GCF_040303825.1 Streptomyces sp. NPDC094143 | reverse complement strand
GTCCGGTGCCTCCGGCGTAGTCGAGGATGCGGTCGCCGCTGAGGGCGGTGATCTGTGCCGGGGGCCCGGGGGCCCGGGGGCCCGGGGGCCGGAGGGCCCGGGAGCCGGAGGGCCCGGGAGCCGGAGGGCCCGGGAGCCGGAGGGCCCGGGAGCCGGAGGGCCCGGGAGCCGGAGGGCCACAAATCCCAGAGACGCGCGGCTATGGGTCCAGGGGCCCGGGGGCGACAGGTCCCAGGGGACGCGCGGCGACGGGTTCAGGGGCCCGGGGCAACGAGTCCCAGGGACGGCGGGGCGACGGTCCAGGGGCCGCGAGGCGAAAGCCCCAGGGACCACGAGGCGACGGGCCCGGGGACCACGAGGCGACGGGCCCGAGGGCGACAGGTCCCAGGGACCGCGCGTCGGCGGGTCTCAGGGACCGACGACCCGCACGCCCCCGTGCACGCAGCGCGCGGTCAGCGGCAGCGGACCGAGGGGCTCCCCGTCGGCGTAGCCGGTGACGTCCTCGGCGGCGATCTCGACCCGGGCCGCCCGCAGCACCGTCACCGCGGGGTGGTCGACGTGCGTCCCCCGGTACACCCTCGGGAACACCCGCAGCAGCGTCGTGCGGCTGCAGTCCCCGACCACCGTGATGTCGAACAGCCCGTCGGTCAGGTCGGCGCCGGGACAGATCCGCATGCCTCCGCCGTAGGAGGAGCCGTTGCCGACGGCCACGAGGGTGGCCTCGACCTCGCGCACGTCGCCGTCGTCGAGCCGGATCCGGTACGGGACGGGCCGGAACGCGGCCAGTTCGGCGATCATCGCCAGGTCGTACTTGAGGCGCCCGGCGGGCCGGCGCATGCGGTTGCCGCGGTCGTTGACGCGGGAGTCGAAGCCGGAGGCGAGGACCGTGCCGAACCAGCGGTCGCCCACCCGGCCGAGGTCGACGTCCCGGATCCGGTCGCACTTGAGGGCGTCGGCGATCATGCGGCCCGCGGCGTCCGGCCGGCGCACGGGCAGCCCGAGGGCGCGGGCGAAGTCGTTGCCGGTGCCGACGGCGACCAGGCCGAGCGGGGTGCGCGTACCCGCGACCGCCCGCAGCGCGAGGTTGGCCATGCCGTCGCCGCCGACGGCGATCAGCGCCCCGGTGCCGCCCTCGACGGCGGCACGCGCGCGGACGAGGGCGTCGTCGGCGTCCTCACCGAGCACGGTGCGGACGGAGAACCCGGCCGCCCGCAACGCGGAAGCGGCCGGCTGCGCCGCGCGGGCGCCCCGGCCGCGTCCCGCGGTGGGGTTGACGAAGAGGGTGATCTCGCTGGTCACGACAGTGACCTTATGAGCTGCCCGCCGGTCCTCAGGTCACGTCGTCATAACCGTTGACGCGTTCCGTCCGGTCCGCGCTCGCCTGCTCGGGCAGGGCGGCCCTGCTGGTCGTCACGGGCTCGATCTCGCCGATGTCCTCGGGGGTGAGATCCAGCTCGGAGGCCTCGTCGTCGGCGGGACCGAGGGCCTCGCGGCGGCTGCGGCGACGGTCGTTGACCAGGGAGAAGGCGACGGCCGCGAAGTAGAGGATCCAGATCGGCGCCGCGAGCGCCAGCATGGTCAGCGGGTCCGTGCTGGGGGTGGCGACGGCTGCGAAGACCGTGATGCCCATGATCATGCCGCGCCACCAGCCGAGCATGCGCTTACCGCTGATCACCCCGGTGAGGTTGAGCATGACCAGCAGCAGCGGCAGCTCGAACGAGAGGCCGAAGACGAGCACCATCCGCATGACCAGGTCGAGCAGGTCGTCCAGCGGGAGGAGGTTGGACGTGCTGACCGGGGTGAATTCCAGCAGCACCTTCGCGGTGGTGGGAAGGACCGTGTACGCGAAGTAGGCGCCGATGACGAACAGCGGGGCGCCCGTGGCCACGAAGGCGTAGGCGTACTTCTTCTCGTGCCGGTGCAGTCCGGGCGCGACGAAGGCCCACAGCTGGTAGAGCCAGACCGGGGAGGCCAGGACGACGCCGGCCATGAGGGACACCTTCAGCGCCAGCGTGAAGGGAGTGAGCAGGCCGTTGATGGTGATCTGGGCACACGGCTCGGTGCCCACCTGCGACTTGGCCAGTTCCGCGAAGGTCTTGTCACAGCCGACCGAGTCGAGGATCGGCTCGGTGATCAAGTTGATGATGTCGTTGTAGAAGAAGGCGGCGAAGACCGTGACGACGACGATCGCCAAAATCGCCTTGGCGAGCCGGTTGCGAAGCTCGCGAAGGTGCTCCGCGAGGGGCATCCGCCCCTCGGGGTCCTTCTCCTTCTTGCGGGCAGACTTCAGCAACCCACGTTCCCATCTCGTGCGGCGGGCCGGAGGTCACCGGCCCTGCGTCAGCGCTTGGTCGTGTCCGTCGGCTCGTTGACCGGGCGCGAGCTGGTCACGTCGCCGGGGGCGGCCTGGATGGTGCGCTGCGCGGGCTCGTCGGTGTTGGGCGGACCGGCCGGGGTCGTGGACGACTTGTTCTCGTCCTTCATGGCCTTGGCCTCGCTCTTGAGGATCCGCGCGGACTTGCCGAGCGACCGAGCCATGTCCGGAAGCTTCTTCGCGCCGAACAGCAGGATGATGACGACGAGGATGAGAATGATCTCGGGGGCTCCGAGCCTTCCGAACATAAGTCTTTACCTTCTCACCGAGGCGGCTGTGGTGGGGTGCTGTCCGATCAGTCGGACACATGTCCGAACGATCGTCACGACAGCGATCGTAACGCCCGGGGGTGAACGTGAGGCAATCCCTCTGCAATCCCTGTGCGTACTCCCGTCCGCGACCAGTGCCTCGTTAACCGGGCCGCGACCAGCAGAGTACCTGCCCGAACCGGCAAGGTGACAGGGCGAAGTGGCCCAAAGCGTGACTCACAGCCGCCTGCCCGACGGCTCACAGGGCGTCCGCGGACCGGGCGGCGCTCTCCGCGGCCCGCTCCAGATCCTCGGCGGCGCGGCTGATCCGGCGCGCCGAGTCCGTGACCTGCCTGCCCAGGCGCTGTGCCTCCACGAACACCTGCACGGCGAGCACCCCCAGCACGGCGAGACCCACGAAACCCACAGCGATCGCGAACATCGGCCAGAACATGACGCCGAGCCTAGACCGTCCCGCGGGTCCGGACGCCGCGACCCTCTACACGGTGGAGTGCAGCCGCAGCGTCCGCACACCACCACCGGTGAGCAGCTCCACGATCCGCTCCCCCGCGGGCTTGCGGACGGACGCGCCGCACTCCGGGCAGGTGAAGGAGTAGAAGGTCGTACGGCTCGTGGCGCCGATGGCGAGGCGCAGGGCGCTCGCGGTGAGCTCGAAGCGCTCCCGGCAGTCCGGGCAGCCCGCCCGGAACATCACCGGAGGCACGCTTCTCATCCCGGCGAACGCGGACTCCACCGTCATCCCCCGCGCACCGGACGTCGCCGACTCGGTCACAGCCCTCGCTCCTCTTTCTGGGGTCGTTCGCCTCCGGGGCCGCACGCGGCGGCCTCCGCGGACCGCCCGTGCGGTGAGCGCCCGGACTCACCCGCGCCCGCCACCCGGCCCGTCCGGAACCGCCTGCGCCGCCGCGACCGCCTGTGCCCCGGGCCCCTCGGGCACCTCGGGCGCGACGGGCACCTCGGGCGCGACGGGCGCCCCGGGGGCGGAAGCCGCGCCCGCGGCCTCGACACCGTCGTACGCCGCCAGTGCCTCACGCGCCGCCTGCCGGGCGCTGTCGGCCAGCTCCGGCGGGGAGACGATCCGGCCGTCCCGTCCGAGCCGCAGCGCCAGGCGGCGCAGCGACGCCGGTTCGGGCGTCCGCAGAGTGATACGCAGCCCGCCGTCCGGCAGCTCATCCGCACTGTCGTGCGGGTAGTACTCGGCGACCCACCGGCCGCCGGGCCCGACCTCGATCACGACCTCCGGGTCCTCGGCCGCGGGCTGCACCAGTGCCTCGGACAGGTCGCGCAGCTCGATCTCGGGCGGGGCCGAGGGCTCGTCCAGGATCCTGATCTCGGCGACCCGGTCGAGCCGGAAGGTGCGGCGCGCCTCGGAGCGGCGACACCAGGCCTCGACGTAGGTGTGCCCGACGCTGACCAGGCGGATGGGGTCGATCTCCCGCTCGGTGACCTCGTCGCGGGCGGGCGAGTAGTAGCGGATCCACAGCCGGCGGCGCTCGGCGATCGCCCGGTCGACGTCCGCGAAGACGCCGCCCTCGGACTCGAAGGTCACCGACAGCCGTGAGCTGGCACCCGCGGCCTCGCCGGCCGCGGTCTCCACCTTGGCCGTCGCCCGCAACAGCGCCTGCCGGTCGCTCTCGCGCAGTCCCGGCAGGGTGGCCACGGCCCGGGCGGCGACGAGCAGCGCGGTGGCCTCGTCGGCGGCGAGTCTGAGCGGCTCGGCGGCCTCGGCGGCCAGGGCGGCCGGGTTGTGCCACCAGATGCGCTCGCCGTCGGTGTCGATGTCGAGGAGGTCGCCGCCGCGGAAGCTCGTGCCGCACATGGGCAGCACGTCGAGGTCGGAGACCAGCTCGTCCTCGGTGATGCCGAAGGCGCGCGCGACGTCCTCGACCCGGGCCCCGGGGCGCTCCCTGAGGTACGTCACCAGGGAGAGCATCCGCCGGGTCTGATCGATGGCGTTGACCGCCCTGACCGGTTTGCCTGCCACTGTCGCTCCGCTCCCCCTCAGCCCTTGGCCACGGCACGCAGCCGGTCCACCACGTCGGCCCGCAGCTCGGCGGGCTCCAGGACGACCACGTCGGGCCCGAACTCCACCAGCCAGGCGTCGAGACCGTGGCCGTACGGAATCTCCAACTCGTCCCAGCCATCGCCGAGTTCCCGGACCGAGGTGGCCTTCGCCCGAAGGGGGTACCCGGCGTCCGAGCGCAGCCGGATCCGGGCCGAGCGGTCGGCGATCTCCCCGGCCCAGCCCGCGACGGTCTCCCGGACCGTGACGACGTCCGGCACATCGGCGGTGTACCGGCCGCCGCGGGAGCGGACCTTGCCGGTGATCCGGGACAGCCGGAACACCCGCTCGGCGCCCCGGTCGCGGTCCCAGCCCGCCAGGTACCAGTGGCCCCGCCAGCACTCCAGTGCCCACGGCTCGACGTGCCGCTGCTCGGGGTGGGCGGCCGTGGCCTTGCGGTAGTCGAAGACGACGGGCCGCCGGTCCCGGCAGGCCAGCATCAGCGGCTCGAACGCCGCCTCGTGCACAGGGATCCGCGGCTCCAGCGCGCCGTGCGAGCCATACGGGTCGACGTCCTCGGGCAGCCCCGCCGCGCGCAGCTTCTGCAGGGCGCCGCTGGCCGCGCCGGCGAGCCGGGCCTGCTGCCACACCTTGGCGGCGAGCCCCAGCGCGGCGGCCTCCTCGGCGTCCAGGGTGATGGGCGGCAGGCGGTTGCTGTCACGGCGGGCCATGTAGCCGACCTCACCGTCGAGGCTCTCGACGGTCTCGATGACCAGCCCGAGTTCGCGCAGGTCGTCCTTGTCGCGCTCGAACATGCGGTTGAAGGAGTCGTCGCTGCCGCTCGGGCCGTTGCCCGGCCCGAAGGCCTCGACGTAGGCCTCGATGGAGTCACGCAGCTCGCGCTTGCTGAGCGGCCGGCGTGTCCCGAGCAGACACAGTGCCAGGTTCATCAGCCGCTCGGCCTTGGCAATGGCCATCGACGCGCTTCGCCTCCCTATGGTGCTTACGAGCGATGACCGTACCGCCACAGGGTGGTACGGCAAAAGCCGAGGGCCCATGCCCGAGCAGGCATGGGCCCCACATGATCGAGTCTGTCGGTCCTTGCTCAGACCCCGAGCAGGTCGACCACGAAGATCAGCGTCTCGCCGGGCTTGATCGCCGGGGTCGGGCTCTGGTTGCCGTAGGCGAGGTGGGCGGGGATGGTCAGCTGGCGGCGGCCGCCGACCTTCATGCCCTGCACGCCCTGGTCCCAGCCCTTGATGACCCGGCCGCCACCCAGGGGGAAGCGGAACGGAGTGCCGCGGTTCCAGCTGGCGTCGAACTCCTCACCCGTGCTGAAGGCGACACCCACGTAGTGCACGGTGACGGTCTGGCCGGCCTGCGCGACCGGGCCGTCGCCTTCCCAGATGTCCTTGATCTCGAGGTCCGCCGGGGGCTCGCCGCCCGGGAAGTCGATCTCGGGCTTGTCGATGCTCACGTCTGCTGCTCCTGCTTGTCTGCGGAAAGGCGAACACGCACAGTCTTACATCCCGCACGCCTCACAGCTTCGCGAGGATGTCCACCGAGAAGACCAGCGTGGAGTCCTTCTTGATGCCGCTGCCCTGCGGCGGGTTGTCGCCGTAGCCCAGCTCCGGCGGGATGACGATCAGGACCCGGCTGCCGACCTTCTTGCCGGTCAGGCCCTGCGCCCAGCCCTTGACGACCTGCTGCAGCGAGAACGACACGAGCTGCTTGTTGGCGTACGAGGAGTCGAACTCCTTGCCGTCGTCCCACAGCACGCCCTTGTACTGCACGAGGACGCTGTTCTCGGCGGCGACCTCCTCGCCGTCGCCCTCCAGGACGTACTCCGCGACGAGCTTCTTCGGCGCGGCCTTCTTGGGCACCTCGATGGAGGGGGCCTTGCCGTCGGTGTTGGTGCCGACCTTGGGCAGGTCCGCGTTCTGCTGCGGGACCTCCTTGCCCTTGGCGGAGCTGGTGGCGTTGAACGCGTCCTGGATGTCGACGACGAAGACCAGCGTGTCGGTGCCCTTGATGCCCGCCTGGGCGTTGCCCTGCTTGCCGTAGCCCCAGGTGGGCGGGACGGCCATCTCGACGCGGCTGCCGGCCTTCTTGCCCGCCAGCGCGTACCGCCAGCCGTCGATGATCTGGCCCTGGGTGAGCTGGATGGCCAGGCGGGCCTTGCGGTCGTAGGAGTTGTCGAAGACCTTGGCGGTGTTCCACACCTGGCCCAGGTAGTTCGCGACGACGAAGTCGTTCTCCGCGACGGTCTTGCCGCCGCCCGCGATGAGGGTCTTCACCGCGAGGTCCTTCGACGGCTCGCCACTGCCCTTCGCGACCGTGGGCTTCTCGTCGAACTTGGTGCCGGCCGTGACCGCGGGCAGCGGGCCTTCGACGATCTTCGGCGACGGAGCGGCGGACGGACCGGACGCCGAGGGCGACGGGCTGTCGCTGGCCTTGCTCGAGTCGGACTTGTCGTCGCCGCACGCGGCGAGCGTGGCCAGACCTGCGGGCACGGTGAGAAGAAGTGAGCGTCGGCGCACTGTGGGGGCCTCGTAATCGGTTGATCTCTTGGATGGAGTGCGCGCAACTCTACGGCGTGAGCAGGGCGCCGTACTGGGAACGTACGGCGCCCGTGTGGCGTTCCGGCGATTCTCCCGCGCCGGTGCGCCGGCTCACATTCCGGCGATCAGCTTCTCCACGCGGTCGTCCACCGACCGGAACGGGTCCTTGCACAACACGGTGCGCTGCGCCTGGTCGTTGAGCTTGAGGTGCACCCAGTCGACCGTGAAGTCGCGGCGCTGCTCCTGGGCCCGCCGGATGAAGTCGCCGCGCAGCCGGGCCCGAGTGGTCTGCGGCGGGACGGACTTGCCCTCGAAGATCTTCAGGTCGTTGCAGACGCGGGTCGCCTGCCCCTTCTTCTCGAGCAGGTAGTACAGGCCACGACGGCGGTGGATGTCGTGGTAGGCGAGGTCTATCTGGGCGACCCGCGGGTGCGACATCGTCATGTTGTGCTTGGCCCGGTAGCGCTCGATGAGCTTGTACTTCATGACCCAGTCGATCTCGGTGCCGATGCGGTCGAGGTCCTCGGACTCGATCGCGTCGAGCGTGCGGCCCCACAGCTCCAGGACCCGCTCCACGGTGCCGGTGCGGATGCCGCGGCGCTCGCAGAAGTCCAGGGCCTTCTCGTAGTACTCGCGCTGCACCTCCAGGGCGGAGGCCTCGCGGCCGCTGGCCAGGCGGACCTTGCGGCGGCCGGTGATGTCGTGGCTGACCTCCCGGATGGCCCGGATGGGGTTCTCCAGGGTCAGGTCCCGCATCACCGTGCCCGCCTCGATCATGCGCAGCACCAGGTCGGTGGCGCCGACCTTGAGCAGGTTGGTGGTCTCGGACATGTTCGAGTCGCCCACGATGACGTGCAGGCGGCGGTAGCGCTCGGCGTCCGCGTGCGGCTCGTCGCGCGTGTTGATGATCGGGCGGGAGCGGGTGGTCGCCGAGGAGACGCCCTCCCAGATGTGCTCGGCCCGCTGGCTGACGCAGTACACGGCACCGCGCGGTGTCTGCAGCACCTTGCCGGCGCCGCACAGCAACTGCCGTGTGACCAGGAACGGGATCAGAATGTCCGCGAGACGCGAGAACTCCCCGTGCCGCGCCACGAGATAGTTCTCATGGCATCCGTAGGAGTTGCCCGCCGAGTCGGTGTTGTTCTTGAAGAGGTAGACGTCGCCCGCGATTCCCTCCTCGTGCAGGCGTCGTTCGGCGTCCACCAGGAGTCCTTCGAGAATGCGCTCGCCGGCTTTGTCGTGGGTGACCAGTTCGATCACGTTGTCACATTCGGGTGTGGCGTATTCCGGATGCGATCCCACGTCGAGATAGAGGCGGGCGCCGTTTCGCAGAAAGACATTGCTGCTACGGCCCCATGACACGACACGGCGGAAGAGGTACCGCGCCACCTCGTCAGGAGACAGGCGGCGCTGTCCCCTGAACGTGCACGTGACGCCGTACTCGTTCTCCAGCCCGAAAATGCGGCGGTCCATGAGGGAACATTACGCCCGATCCCCTGAACTGAAACGGGGTTCGACGGCACGGTTCGGATCATTTTCCGAACCGGCCGCGACGACTGCTCCCCGGCCGGGAGCTGCGACTACCCGTCCTGTGGCGGCCAAAACCAGCAGGGACACGCCACCCGCGACGGCCGGCACGGCGAAGCCCCACTGCGCCCCGCCCGCCTCCACGACGGGCCCCGCGACGCCCGTTCCGACCGAGTGGCCCACGGTGAAGGTGGTCACCAGCCAGGAGAACGCCTCGGTGACCGTGCCGCGCGGGGCGTGCCGGTCGACCAGGACGAACGCGCAGGCGATGGCGGGCGCGAGGAAGACGCCGGCGAGCGCGGTCAGCGCCACCATGGGCACCGCGTCCGGCATGAGCATCAGCGGCAGGTGACACACCACCAGGAGGGCCACCAGCACCCGCAGTCGCCGCGCGGGCTCACCGGCCCACTGCCGGGCGCCGTAGACGGCACCGCCCACCAGCGCGCCGAAGCCCAGCGCCGCCATCAGCCACCCGTACACGGCGTCACCGCCGTGGTCGTCCGCGTAGGGCACGGAGGCGACCGTGATGGACCCCAGGGCCATCCCGATGAACAGGAACGCCGCGAGCAGGGCCAGCAGCCCCGAAGAGCGCAGCGCACCGAGCCAGTGGGCCTCGCGCGGCGCCGACCGCCAGGCCCGCGAGGGCGCCGACACGACCACGGACAGCGCCCCCAGCACTCCTATGACGTTCAGCACGAGCAGCGCGGCCTGCGCGGACCACAGGGACACGCACAGCGTCACCAGCAGCGGCCCGACGGTGAACATCACCTCCTGGGCCACGGCGTCCATGGCGTACGCCGTGTGCACCTGGTCCTCCCGGCGCAGCACGGAGGGCCACAGCGCCCGCAGCCCGCCCTCCAGGGGCGGCGTGAAGAGACCGGCGGCCGCGACGGCGAGGTACGCGAGCGGGAGCGGGCCGATGCCGAGGAAGGCGAATGCGGCCATCGCCAGTGCCGACAGCGCGGCGGCGGGCAGCTGCACCCGCGGCTGTCCGCGCAGATCCACGAGGCGTCCCAGCACCGGCTGGCCGACGGCGTTGGCGACGCCGTACACCGCCGCCAGCGCACCGGCCAGGCTGTACGTGCCGCCCTCCGCGCGCACGAAGAGCACGATCGCGATGGCGGCCGTGGCGTTGGGCAGCCGGCCGACCAGTGTGCCGACGAGCAGCCGGGCGGCGTGTCGCGCCCGAAGGATCTCCAGGTATCCCGTGGCCATGTCCCCGCCCTAGGTTTTACGTATAACGTCGAGTTCCATACGTACCATGTCGGCTGTTCACGCGTCCATACGAAAGAGCAGGCCCACGGTGGCACGAGGCAGCACCCGCCCCACGAGCCGGGACGTCGCCCAGGCCGCCGGCGTCTCCCAGGCGGCCGTGTCGCTGGTCCTGGGTGACAAGTGGCGCGGCCGCGTCTCGGAGGCGACCGCCGCACGGGTCCGCGAGGCCGCCCGCGACCTGGGCTACCGCCCGAACCTGGCCGCCCGCCACCTGCGTCTGGGCCGTACGCGCACGGTCCTGCTGGTGGTCCCGGCCCTCACCACGGAGTTCTTCGCGGGCGTCTACACGGGCGCGGCCCGGGTCGCCGCGGAGCACGGCTTCGGCGTGGTCCTCTACCCCTCCCCCGAGGGCATCGGCCCCGCCCGCGACCCGTTCGCCTCGGCGCAGGCGGCCCTGGACGGTGTCATCGCCTCGTCCATGGCGGCGGACGCGCTGACCGCGATCCGCGGCGAGGCGCTCCCCCTGGTCATGCTGGACAGCGACCCGGCGGGCAGCCTCGGCGCGGCGACGGTCAACCTGGACATCGCCGACGGTGTCCGCCAGGTCGCCGAGCACCTGCTGTCCCTGGGCCACCGCCGCTTCCTCCACCTCGCGGCGGACGTGCCGTCCTGGACCTTCGAGGTACGGTCCCGGGAACTGGCCTCCCGCCTCGCCGCCGTACCCGGCACCTCGGTCTCCACGGCCCGCTCCCCGATCTCCATCGAGGAGGCGGTACCGGCGGCGGAGGCCGCCCTGTCGGCCCCCGGACCCTGCCCCACGGCCGTGGTCTGCGACGACGACCTCCTGGCCGCGGGCGTGTACAAGGCCGCCCGCCGCCTGGGCCTGCGCATCCCGGACGACCTGTCGGTCACCGGCCTGGACGACCTGGCCCTGGCCACGGCCATCGACCCGGAGCTGACGACGGTCCGCCTGGACGCGGAACTGTTCGGCGAACGGGGCATGCGGGCCCTACTGGCCGTCCTGGAGGACCGCGAGCCCGAGAGCGGGGACATCCCGGTCCGGCTGGTGGAACGGGGCTCCACGGCACCACCGCGTTGACCGAGGCCGGGTGGGACCGCACCTCGGGAACGAGGTGCCTCTCCCAAGCTCTCGGCTTCGCTCGAGCAGGGGCGGTCCCCACGCCCGTCCGTGCCGCCCCAGCACGACTGCCCGCCAGCTAGGGCGGACGGCGGTAGCCGAGACGTGCCCGCACCCACGGGACGGCGCGAGGGGCCGTGCCGGGGGGTGTCCGCCCCCGCAGCGGTTGGCGCGTCAACGGACAGCCGGCCGGCGTCCGACCCCGTCGCGCCGTTCCGAGGACGGACACCCCCCGCGCGGCCCGACCCACCACCCGGCGTCAGGCGAAGACGCGCACCCCCACACGACCGCGCCCCGGCCGCCACAACCGCGACCGGGGCACGCCCCCAAAAAACTCGGTACGACTATTCGGTGTCCTTCGGCGCCGTCTGCGAATCGCCCGCCCCGGCCGCCTCCTCCAGCAACCGGGACAGCTGGCGCCCGCTGATCCGCCTGAACTTCCGCTTCTGCGGGCGCGTCCGGTCCAGCACCGCCACCTCCAGCCGCTCCGCTGGAATCTCCCGCTCGCTGCCGTTGGTGTCGCGCGACAGCGACTGCACCGCCAGCTTCAGCGCCTCCGCCAGCGTCATACCGTCCCGGTGGCGTTGGTCCAGGTAGCTGCTGATCTGCTCCGCGTTGCCGCCCACCGCGACCGAGCCGTGCTCGTCCACGATGGACCCGTCGTGCGGCAGCCGGTAGATCTGGTCGCCGTCGGGCGTCTCCCCGACCTCGGCCACCACCAGCTCCACCTCGTACGGCTTCTCGGCCGCGCTGGAGAAGATCGTGCCCAGCGTCTGCGCGTACACGTTCGCCAGGCCCCGGGCCGTCACATCGCCCCGGTCGTAGGTGTAACCCCGCAGGTCGGCGTAGCGCACGCCGCCGATCCGCAGGTTCTCGTACTCGTTGTACTTGCCGGCGGCCGCGAAGCCGATCCGGTCGTAGATCTCGCTGAACTTGTGCAGCGCACGGGACGGGTTCTCGCCGACGAACACGATGCCGTCGGCGTACTGCAGCACGACCAGGCTGCGACCACGGGCGATGCCCTTCCGGGCGTACTCCGCCCGGTCGGCCATGGCCTGCTGGGGTGAGACATAGAACGGCGTCGACACCGGTTATCCGTCCCTCTCTTCAGGATTCCGTCGATTCACTGGATCACCTCGTCAAGACAGCCCGCCGCTCACAGCAGCGCGGCCCGCGGACCGTCCGGCTGCTCCAGTCGCCGCTCCAGGATCGAGCGCGCGATCTGCGACGCCTCGTCCTCGGAGAGCCGGCGGAAGCCGTCCTCGGTGATCACGGTGACGATGGGATAGATCCGGCGGGCGACGTCGGGACCACCGGTCGCCGAGTCGTCGTCTGCCGCGTCGTAGAGCGCCTGGACCACGAGCGTCGTGGCCTCGGCCTCGGTCAGGTCCTCCCGGAAGAGCTTCTTCATCGCGCCCCGCGCGAAGATCGAGCCGGAACCGGTGGCCGCGTACCCCTGCTCCTCGGAACGCCCGCCCGTGACGTCGTAGGAGAAGATGCGGCCCTTCTCCCGGTCCACGTCGTACCCGGCGAACAGCGGGACGACGGCCAGTCCCTGCATGGCCATGCCCAGGTTCGAGCGGATCATCGTCGACAGCCGGTTCGCCTTGCCCTCCAGGGACAGCTGGGCGCCCTCGACCTTCTCGAAGTGCTCCAGCTCCAGCTGGAAGAGCTTCACCATCTCCACGGCCAGACCCGCCGTGCCGGCGATGCCCACCGCCGAGTACTCGTCGGCGGGGAAGACCTTCTCGATGTCCCGCTGCGCGATGACGTTGCCCATGGTGGCCCGGCGGTCACCGGCGAGGACGACGCCGCCGGGGAACGTCACGGCGACGATCGTGGTGCCGTGCGGTGCCTCGATCACGCCCTGGGTGGGGGGCAGTTGCCGGTTGCCCGGCAGCATCTCCGGCTGGTGCTCGGACAGGAAGTCCATGAAGGAGGAAGAGCCTGGCGTCAGGAAGGCAGCTGGTAGACGCCCGGTGCTACGAGTGTTGGCTTCCACGCGATTCCTTCCACGTATGCGACAGCCCGCCCTGTGACGTCGGGCCGATGCTTGGAACAACCCCGGTCCGGTTGCGACCGGGGGCACGGTATGCCACGGACCCTACCCGTCCTGCGGCGGTGATCCACATGCCCGGCGACCCCAACTCCGCCGGAGCGATGCCGCACTTGCCCGCCGCGCTCGGCCGGCGGGCCGCCGGGCTCCGGCGCCGTCGGACGCCCGGAGCGCCGCACACGAGGACAGCGCGTCACGCCCTGTCCCGCGCGCAGCGCTCCGCGCTCCGCTTGTCCGTCACCCGCGCACCCCATTCACCTTCGAAATGAAGGCACAGGCGCCTTACTGGCCACCCTTTTGCACGAAGGACCGCACGAAGTCCTCGGCGTTCTCCTCGAGGACGTCGTCGATCTCGTCGAGAACCGAGTCCACGTCGTCGCTCAGCTTCTCCTGACGCTCCTTGAGGTCCTCGGAAGCCTGCGCCTCTGCCGCCTGCTCCTCGACCTCCTCGGTGGACCGGGTGGCCTTCTGCTGTCCGCCGCCGGTGTCCTTGGTCGCCATATCCCTCACCCCGCTCGGTTCGCCCGACACAGTTGCTCGGTCAAGATCAGACCCTACTCGCCGGGTCTGACAACGGCCCCGCAGTTGCTCCAACGTACGGGGACCACCTCGATGATTCCCGGACCAGGGATTTTCCACCCTGCCCGGCGGGCCCGACCCGAGTACCCGCTGATCGCGTTCATCCTCCCGAAAGCACCCTGACCAGGTCTTCCGCGGTACGGCAGCGGTCCAGGAGCTCCTTGACGTGATTACGCGTTCCGCGAAGCGGTTCCAGGGTTGGGACGCGCTGCAGCGAGTCCCGGCCCGGCAGATCGAAGATCACCGAGTCCCAGGAGGCGGCCGCGACGTCGTCCGCGTACTGCTCCAGGCAGCGCCCGCGGAAGTACGCCCGGGTGTCCTCCGGCGGCGCCGTACGGGCCCGCTCGACGTCCTCGTCGGTCAGCAGCCGCTTCATGCGCCCCCGGGCCACCAGACGGTTGTACAGGCCCTTGTCGGGCCGCACGTCGGCGTACTGGAGGTCGACCAGGTGCAGCCGGGCCGCGTCCCAGTCGAGGTCGTCCCGGCGGCGGTAGCCCTCCATCAGCTCCCGCTTGGCGACCCAGTCCAGCTCCCCGGCCAGACTCATCGGGTCGTGCTCCAGACGGGTGAGGGTGTCCTCCCAGCGGGACAGGACGTCCTTGGTCTGCTCGTCGGCATCGGCGCCGAACCGCTCCTCGACGTACTTGCGCGCGAGCTCGTAGTACTCCATCTGCAGCTGGACCGCCGTGAGCGTACGGCCGCTGCGCAGCGTGACCAGGCGCTTCAGGGACGGGTCGTGCGAGACCTGGTGGAGGGTGCGGACGGGCTGGTCGACGGCCAGGTCGACGGCGATGAAGCCGTCCTCGATCATCGACAGGACCAGCGCGGTCGTGCCCAGCTTCAGATAGGTCGAGATCTCCGACAGGTTCGCGTCACCGATGATCACGTGCAGGCGCCGGTACTTCTCGGCGTCCGCGTGCGGCTCGTCACGGGTGTTGATGATGGGGCGCTTGAGCGTCGTCTCCAGGCCGACCTCGACCTCGAAGTAGTCGGCCCGCTGGCTGAGCTGGAAGCCGTGCTCGTGCCCGTCCTGGCCGATGCCGACGCGGCCCGCTCCGGCGAAGACCTGACGGGAGACGAAGAAGGGCGTCAGATGGCGCACGATGTCCGAGAAGGGTGTCTCCCGCTTCATCAGGTAGTTCTCGTGCGTGCCGTAGGACGCGCCCTTGTTGTCGGTGTTGTTCTTGTACAGGTGAATCGGCTGGGCACCGGGCAGCTGGGCGGCCCGGTCCGCGGCCTCCGCCATGATCCGCTCGCCGGCCTTGTCCCACAGGACCGCGTCCCGCGGATTGGTCACCTCGGGAGAGCTGTACTCGGGGTGGGCGTGGTCGACGTAGAGCCGCGCACCGTTGGTGAGGATCACGTTGGCCAGGCCGATGTCCTCGTCGGTGAGCTGGCTGGAGTCGGCGGCCTCACGGGCGAGGTCGAAGCCTCGCGCGTCCCGCAGCGGATTCTCCTCCTCGAAGTCCCAGCGGGCCCGGCGGGCCCGGTGCATCGCCGCCGCGTAGGCGTTCACGATCTGGGACGAGGTGAGCATGGCATTGGCGTTGGGGTGGCCGGGGACGGAGATCCCGTACTCCGTCTCGATGCCCATTACTCGCCGTACGGTCATGCGGCCCTCCTTGCCCGGCGGCACCCTCGGTCGTGGGCGCCACTCAGATACCGCTGGCGCTCGGTTGCGTGTGCGGTGCCCGTCCCCGCACTGCGCGACTCGGCGGTACGCAAGAGCCTAGAACGCCTTTGCGCTGGTGGGGAGATCATTTGCGTCATTGCGTTGCTCCAGCCGTGGCCTGAAAAACAGTCGGCTGCGGGTACCCGCGACGGGCACCCGCAGCCGCCCTGCCTTTTACAGGTACTGACCGGTGTTCGCCACCGTGTCGATGGAGCGTCCGGTGTCCGCGCCCTGCTTTCCGGTGATGAGCGTACGGATGTACACGATCCGCTCGCCCTTCTTTCCGGAGATGCGGGCCCAGTCGTCGGGGTTGGTGGTGTTGGGCAGGTCCTCGTTCTCCTTGAACTCGTCCACGCAGGCCTGGAGGAGGTGGGAGACGCGGAGGCCCTTCTGGTTCTTCTCGAGGAAGTCCTTGATCGCCATCTTCTTGGCACGGCCCACGATGTTCTCGATCATGGCGCCGGAATTGAAGTCCTTGAAATACAGGACTTCCTTGTCACCATTGGCGTAGGTGACCTCCAGGAAGCGGTTCTCCTCGGATTCGGCGTACATGTGCTCGACGGCGGTCTGGATCATGTTCTGGACCGTGGCACCCTTGTCGCCGCCGTGCTCGCCGAGGTCGTCGGAGTGCAGCGGGAGGCGCTCGGTGAGGTACTTGCCGAAGATGTCCTTGGCCGCCTCGGCGTCCGGACGCTCGATCTTGATCTTCACGTCCAGCCGGCCGGGACGCAGGATGGCCGGGTCGATCATGTCCTCGCGGTTGGAGGCGCCGATCACGACCACGTTCTGCAGACCCTCCACACCGTCGATCTCGGCGAGGAGCTGCGGGACGATGGTGTTCTCCACGTCCGAGCTGACACCGGAGCCGCGGGTGCGGAAGAGGGACTCCATCTCGTCGAAGAAGACGATGACGGGCGTGCCCTCGCTGGCCTTCTCACGGGCCCGCTGGAAGACGAGGCGGATCTGCCGCTCCGTCTCACCGACGTACTTGTTGAGCAGCTCGGGGCCCTTGATGTTCAGGAAGAAGCTCTTGCCGGCGGCCTGGCCGGTCACCTCGGCGACCTTCTTGGCCAGCGAGTTGGCCACGGCCTTGGCGATCAGTGTCTTACCGCATCCAGGGGGGCCGTACAGCAGCACGCCCTTGGGCGGCCGCAGTTCGTGCTCCTTGAACAGGTCCGGGTAGAGGTAGGGGAGCTCGACGGCGTCCCGGATGGCCTCGATCTGGCCGCCGAGACCACCGATCTGCTCGTAGCCGATGTCGGGGACCTCTTCGAGGACGAGCTCCTCGACCTCGCTCTTGGGGACGACCTCGTAGACGTATCCGGAGCGGGGCTCCAGGAGCAGGGCGTCGCCGGGGCGGATGGTGACGTCCAGCAGCGGCTCGGCGAGCCGCACCACCCGCTCCTCGTCGGTGTGCCCGAGCACGAGGGCCCGCTCGCCGTCCTCGAGGATCTCCTTGAGGGTGACGATGTCACCGACGCGCTCGAACTCCATGGCCTCGACCACGTTGAGCGCTTCGTTGAGCATGACTTCCTGGCCGCGCCGGAGCTCCTCGAGCTCGACGCTGGGGCTGACGTTCACCCTGAGCTTGCGGCCGCCGGTGAAGATGTCGGCGGTGCCGTCCTCGTTCGCCGTCAGGAAGACTCCGAAGCCGGCCGGCGGCTGCGCGAGCCGGTCGACTTCCTCCTTGAGGGCGACGATCTGGTCCCGTGCCTCACGGAGCGTGTTCGCGAGTCGCTCGTTCTGCGCGGACACGCCGGCCAGATTGGTCTGCAGCTCGACGATCCGCTCTTCGAGAATCCTCGTGTGTCGCGGAGAGTCGGCGAGCTTGCGTCGCAGGACGGCGATCTCCTGCTCAAGATAGGCGATCTGCCCGGCCGGGTCGTCGGACCCGCGTCCCGGGCGGATGCCGCGGTTCATGTCGTCGTCGTGGGCTGCCACGGTCCTCACCTCCTCCAAGGGGAGCTGGACGCTTCCAGACCCTACCTGGGCGGGTGTCGATTGAAACCCCTAGATCACAAAGACGGTCGGGGTGTGTCCGATCTTCACCCTTGCGCTCTCCCTCACGCCAGGGGAATACCCAGCGAACATGATTGGAACCCAGCCTCAGGTACGGTCGAAGCGTTCAACACCCGTCAGAGCTGGCCGGATTCCCGGTGCGGCTCGACGCATGAAACGGCAGGAGACATGAGCGTGCAGCAGGAGGCCGGGGTCGAGGGCGAGGCGCTGGAGGTCTGGATCGACCAGGACCTGTGTACCGGCGACGGCATCTGCGCCCAGTACGCGCCCGAGGTGTTCGAGCTGGACATCGACGGTCTGGCCTATGTGAAGAGCGCGGACGACGAGTTGCTCCAGGACAAGGGTGCGACAACGCCCGTTCCGCTGCCGCTGCTCACGGATGTGATCGACTCGGCGAAGGAGTGTCCGGGCGAGTGCATCCACGTACGGCGAGTTTCGGACAGGGCCGAAGTCTACGGTCCGGACGCGCAGTGACCGGTTCTCCACGTTCCGTGACTACTGTCTGATATCTCACACACCGCTGCCACAGGGGCTTCACACGCTGCGGGCGCCGGCCTGCGCGGAGCGGACGAACGCGCCGTCCTGCCAACGCCATTTCACGTCGCTCTTCTCGTCGGGGCAGCAACGCGGCACGTCCGGCGACGAGTAGCCGAGGAGCGTGGCCGTGACCGCGCCCGCGCGCACGGCGAAGTCGCCGACGGTGGTGCCGTCCTTGGGGTCGAGCAGGGTGGCCACCACGCGCGGCTTGCCGTCCACACCGCCGCGGGTGAGGACGTACACGCCGTCCGGCGGGGTGCCCATCGGGGAGTCGCAGTGGACCACGGCCACCGTCTCGGGGTTGCCGTCGCCGTCGAGGTCCCCGGACGCCTTCTTCTGCACGACGGCCTTCACGGGGCCGCACTCCAGGGGGAACTCCACCGCGGCCGGGTCGGGCGCGGCCAGGGGCGCCGGGGCGCTTTTGGTCTCGGGGGCGCCCGGCTGGGCGGCCGTCGCGGCACCGGGCTGCAGGACCGAGGAGAGGGCCACCACGCCGGCGAGCGCCGTGGCGGTGGCGAGCCAGTGGATGGGCCGGGTGTGGGTGTGGGCGAGCTCCGGGACGGCGGAAGGCTGCACTAGGAGTGTCTCCTGAGGGCTGTACCGGTGGGGTGGCCAAGATGGTGCCACACGTCACACCGCGAGGAAACGGCGGGGTGTGCGCCGGCCGCGCCGGGGAAGTCAGAAGGGTTCACGGTTCCTGCCGTCGTGTCAGCGAGCCGGTGCCCGCGCGGGCCGCTCCCGGCGCCCGGGACGGCTGCCGGCTTCCGCGGGGCAGGTCAACGGCGTCGCGCGGGTTCATCCCGGGCGGCAACGCAGAGGCGCCGTGGCGCAGTTCCCAAGTGGTGTCCGGGAACTGCGCCACGGCGCCTGTGCGTTGTGTGCGTGACGGGCCGTCTCAGCGGGCGGTGCCACCGTCGGCGTTGGGTCCCGCGTAGTCCTCGCCGTAGGCGCCCTTGGCGGGGCGGCGGCGGCGCATGGGCGGCTCGACGCCGTCGGCGAGGCGGCGGGCGGTGAGCAGGAAGCCGGTGTGGCCGATCATCCGGTGGTCCGGACGGACGGCCAGGCCCTCGATGTGCCAGTTGCGGATCATGGTCTCCCAGGAGGTCGGCTCGTTGAAGCAGCCGATCTCCCGGATGGACTCCACGGTCCGGGCGAGCTGGGTGGTGGTCGCGACGTAGCAGCACAGGATGCCGCCCGGGACCAGCGCCTTGGAGACGGCCTCCAGGCACTCCCAGGGGGCGAGCATGTCGAGGATGACGCGGTCGACGTCGGTGTCGGACAGGTTGTCCTGGAGGTCGCCGACGGTGAGCTGCCAGGCGGGGTGCGGGCCGCCGAAGTAGCGCTCGACGTTCGCCTGGGCGATCTCGGCGAAGTCGGCGCGGCGCTCGTAGCTGTGCAGCATGCCCTGGTCGCCGATGGCACGCAGCAGGAAGCTGCTGAGCGAGCCCGAGCCGACGCCGGCCTCCACGACGCGCGCGCCGGGGAAGATGTCGGCGAAGGCGAGGATCTGCCCCGCGTCCTTCGGGTACACGACGGCTGCCCCGCGGGGCATGGACAGGACGTAGTCGGGGAGCAGGGGGCGCAGCGCGAGGTAGGCGACGTTTCCGGTGGTGCGGACAACGCTGCCCTCGGGAGCACCGATCAGTTCGTCGTGCGGGAAGGAACCCTTGTGGGTGTGGAAGTTCTTCCCGGCCTCGAGCGTGAACGTGTAGTGGCGGCCCTTGGGGTCGGTCAGCTGAACCTGGTCCCCGACCTTGAAGGGCCCGCGCCTGCGGGCGGCACCGGTCGGTTCGGACATGTGACCAGCCTACCGGCCCCGGGGAGGGCCTCCGACCACCGGGACGGCCACCGGGACAGCCACCGGTGCGGCCGTCGGGGCCGCGACCCGGACCGCGACGGGCACAGCCGGCGGCCGGCCGCTAGGACGGCCGGGCCATCGCCTTGACGAAGGCGCGCTCCACGTCCGCCGCCGACAGAACGCCGTAGATCTCGCCGGTCTCCTCCACCACCAGGTACTCGGTCGCGGGGGTGGCGCGCAGCGCGTCGAGGAGTTCCTCGCCGGACAGCTCCGCCGAGACGCGCATGCCCTCCGTGAGCTCCTGGGCGAGGCCGCTGACCGCGACCCAGGGGCGGCGGTGTTCCGGCACGCCGACGATGGCTGCCTCGCGGACCAGGGAGAGGGGCTGACCGTCGGCGTCGACGACGACCAGGGCGCGGGCTCCGGCGGCGTTGGCGCGGCGCAGGGCCTCGGAGAGCGGGGTGTCGGACTCGACGGGGACCGCGCGGCGGGTGAGGGTACGGGCGCGCAGCTCCGGGAGGTGCTCGCGCAGGCGTGCCATGCGCAGGCTGTTGCCGGCGCCGGTCCAGATGATCGCGGCGAGGATGGCGGCGAGCAGGGCGTCCAGGACGGTGTCCATGCCGACGTTGTCCACGGCGTCGGAGCCGAGGGCGCCGGACTGGGTGAGCAGCGGCAGGCCGATGAGGACACAGACGGCGAGGGCCCGGCCGACCCAGGCGGCGGCGATGGTGCCGGTCATCGGCTTGCCGGTGAGCTTCCAGACGACCGCGCGCAGCATGCGGCCGCCGTCGAGGGGCAGGCCGGGCAGGAGGTTGAACGCGGCCACGATCAGGTTGGAGATCATCAGGCCGGCCAGCAGCACGCCCGGGACGGTGCCGGGGTCCACGGTCTGCAGGGCGGCGTAGAAGACGCCGGCCAGGACGAGGGAGAGCAGCGGGCCGACGAAGGCCAGCACGAACTCCCGGCCGGGGGTCTCGGCCTCCTTCTCGATCTCGGAGACGCCGCCGAAGAACTGGAGCTGGATGCGGCGGACCGGGAGCTTGAAGCGGAGGGCGGCGACCGTGTGGGCCAGTTCGTGGACGAGCACGGAGGCGTAGAAGGCCACGGCGAAGAAGAGGGAGACCAGGTAGCGGGCGGCGCCGAGCTCCGGCAGCACGCGCTCCAGCTGGCCGCCGAACACCCAGGTGATCAGGGCGGCGACCAGGAACCAGCTGGGCGCGACGTACACCGGCACGCCGAAGGGCCGCCCCATGAGCAGTCCGCCCCGGGGCTCCGGCCGCTGGGGCGCGGGGCCCTTGCCGTCGGCGGAGTGCGCGAGGGGGCGGGCGGTGGGGGTGTCGGTGTGGGTGGGTGCGGCGGCGGGAGGTTCGGGGAGGCGGCGGTCCGGGTCACCGGCTGCCGGGCGCGGCTGGTCCGTCTCGGGCCGGTGCCCGCCGGGGTGGGGGTGACGGCGGTCCGTCCCGGGCCCGCCGGCCGTGGAGCCGGGACCCGGGTCCGGATGACGGCGGTCCGTCTCGGGCCCGCCGGCCGTGGACCCCGTGCGGGGGTCGCCCGCGTAGGCGCGGTCGGGGTGGACGTCGCCGTCGGGGTGGACGTCGGGCTCGGGAGAACGACTCGCGTCGCCGGCGCGGCCTCCACCACGAGCGGGGCCCGCGCCGGGCTCGCCGTCGGCGGGTGCCGGGGAGGAGCCGGCGGTTGCGGGTTCGGGGCGTTCGCCGCGACCCTCCGGCGAGCGCACTCCGGCGGAGGCCTGGTGCGTCGGTGCCGTCGGCGCAGCGGGCCGGGGGGCGGGAGCACTGCCGGCCGACGGGGCGTCCGCCGCCGGCCCGGGCTCCGGCCTGTCCCCCGCCGACGCCGTCGGCGCAGCGGGCTCGGGCGTTGTGCCGCTCTTTCCCGCCGACGAGCCCGGCGCAGCGGGGCCGGGCGTCGCGGTCTCCGGCACAGCCGGTCCGGGCGTCGGGGCTTCCGCCGCAGCGGGGCGAGGAGCCCGGGGAATGTCGGCCACCAGAGCGTCAGCCGCTGCGGGGCCGGGCGTCTGCCTGGCGCCCGGCGACGTCTCCGCCGTGGCGGGCCCGGGCTGAGGACTGCCCTCCGGCGATTCCACCGCCGCGGCAGGCCCGGGCTCAGTTCTGCCCCGTGACGACGACCCCGTCAGGGCAGGCCCGGGCTCGGACTTGCCTTCCGGTGACGACCCCGCCGTGGCAGGCCCGGGCACCGGCCTGTCCCCCGCCGACGTCTCTGCCGTGGCGGGCCCGTGCTCAGGACTGCCCTCCGACGACGGCCCCGCCGTGGCAGGCCCGGGCAGGGGCTCGGTGTTCGACGAGGGCTCGGGCGTCTCAGGTTCGTTCGACGGGAGTTCGGACGCCTCAGGTCCGGGCCCGGGGGCGTGCTCGGGGGTGGGGTGTCCGTCGGGGGTGGCCGGGCCGGTGGGCCGGGCCGGGGGACCGGAGTGGTGCTCGGCCGACTCGTCGTTGCCGGACCGCGGCTGCCCGCGCCCGCCGCTCTCCTCCACCGGTGTCCCCTCGTTCGAAGCGTCTCCCGCGCCTGCCGGACGGGAGGGTCTCGAGTCGATGGTATGCGTCCGCCGAGGTGCGTTCCGCCCCGGCACCCCTGTGTTCCCCGTACGTCGACGGTCCCTCCCGGCTTCCCCCACGGAACGCGCTCGGGTCACTGTCAGTGGCGGGCCGTAAGGTCTGTGGCATGGAGACGAGCAGCGAGGGCACGGCGCGGCAGGGGATCAGCCCTGCCCCGGCGGTGGAGGCGGAGGAGACGGCCGCCCGGGCGGTGGCGGAGGCGGCGGCGGAGACGGCCGCCGTGAGCGACCTCGTGACGGGGCCCGCCGCCATACCGCCCGCCTCGCTGTCCCCCTCCCGGGCGAGCGACTTCATGCAGTGCCCGCTGCTGTACCGCTTCCGGGTCATCGACCGGCTCCCGGAGAAGCCCAGCGAGGCGGCCACCCGGGGCACGCTGGTGCACGCGGTCCTTGAGCGCCTGTTCGACGCCCCGGCGGCGGACCGTACGGCGCCCCGGGCGAAGTCGCTGATCCCCGGCCAGTGGGACCGGCTGCGCGAGACGCGGCCGGAGGTCGGGGAGCTGTTCGCCGACGACCCCGAGGGCGAGCGGCTGGCGCGGTGGCTGGGCGAGGCGGAGCAGCTCGTCGAGCGCTGGTTCACCCTGGAGGACCCCAGCCGGCTGGAACCGGCCGAGCGGGAGCTGTTCGTCGAGGCGGAGCTGGACTCGGGGCTGCGGCTGCGCGGGATCATCGACCGGGTCGACGTGGCCCCCACCGGCGAGGTCCGCATCGTCGACTACAAGACGGGCAAGGCGCCCCGGCCCGAGTACTCCGAGGGCGCCCTGTTCCAGATGAAGTTCTACGCCCTGGTCGTCTGGCGGCTGAAGAACGTGGTGCCGCGGCGGCTCCAGCTGGTCTATCTCGGCAGCGGTGAGGTGCTGACGTACGACCCGGTCCGCGCGGATCTGGAGCGGGTCGAGCGCAAGCTGCTGGCGCTGTGGGAGGCGATCCGGCTGGCGACCGAGACGGGTGACTGGCGGCCGCGTCCGACGAAGCTGTGCGGCTGGTGCGACCACCAGGCGCACTGCCCGGAGTTCGGCGGCACTCCCCCGCCGTATCCGCTGCCGGTGCGCACGGCGGGCCTGCCGGCGCAGCCCTCGGCGGTGGAGGGCGGCTGAGTCCGGCGGGCCCGGGCAGGGCAGAATGGGCCGGACGAGCGAAGGAGACTTACGTGGCCATCCGCGTCCTACTGGTCGACGACCAGCCACTGCTCCGCACGGGCTTCCGGATGATCCTGGAGGCCGAGCAGGACCTCGCGGTCGTCGGCGAGGCCGGAGACGGCCTACAGGCGCTCGACCAGGTGCGGGCCCTGCAGCCCGACGTGGTCCTGATGGACATCCGCATGCCGCGGATGGACGGTGTGGAGGCGACCCGGCAGATCACCGGCCCCGGGCGGGACGGCCCGGCGAAGGTTTTGGTGCTGACCACCTTCGACCTGGACGAGTACGTGGTGGAGGCCCTGCGCGCGGGCGCCAGCGGCTTCCTGCTGAAGGACGCCCCGGCCAACGAGCTGGTGCAGGCGATCCGGGTCGTGGCCGCGGGTGAGGCGATGCTCGCGCCGAGCATCACGCGCCGGCTGCTCGACAAGTACGCCACGCACCTGCCGTCGGGCGACGAGCCGGTGCCGGACACGCTGCACACGCTCACCGACCGCGAGGTCGAGGTGCTGAAGCTGGTCGCGCGCGGGCTGTCCAACGCGGAGATCGCCGCCGACCTGTTCGTCAGCGAGACGACCGTCAAGACGCACGTGGGGCACGTGCTCACCAAGCTGGGCCTGCGCGACCGCGTGCAGGCGGCGGTGTACGCGTACGAGAGCGGGCTGGTGCGCCCCGGGGCGCAGTAACCACCGGTACGACGACGAGGGCGCCCCCTGCCGAGCAGGAGGCGCCCTTCTCACACCGCGCGTCAGGCGTCCTTGCTCAGCTCCCAGAAGCGGAACACGGTCGACGCGTCGAGGCAGTACTCCAGGCCGTAGACGCCGTCGCGGACGACCGCGTACTGCTTGGCCTGCCACACCGGCAGGACGGGGAGTTCGTCGGCGACGATGTCCTGCAGCTCCCCGAACTCCTTGTCCGTGGCCGCCCGGTTGGTGAGCGAGGCGGTGCGCGGGATGAGCGAGCCGGTGATGGTGCTGTTGTCGTAGTTGTTGTTCAGCACGTTGCCCTTGCCGAAGAAGGGGGACGTGAAGTTGTCGGCGTCCGGGTAGTCGGGGACCCAGCCCTTGACATAGACGCCGTACTTGCCGGCCGCGATGTCCTTCTCGTACTGGCCGAAGGGCACGGACTTCACGTCGGCGTCGAACAGACCGCTGGCGTTGAGCTGGCCGGCGATGGCGGTCAGCTCCTGGTCGGTGGCGGGGCCGTAGCGCGAGGGGGTCGACCAGAGGGTCAGCTTCACCTTGCCGGTGATGCCGTCCTCGCGCAGCGCGTCCGCCGCCCTGGCCTTGGAGGGCCGGGCGCCGTAGGTGTCGAAGAAGGCGGTGTTGTGGCCCGCGATGCCGGCCGGGATGATCGAGTACAGCGGGGTCGCGGTGCCCTGGTAGACGTCCCGGATGAGGGCTTCGCGGTCGAGCAGGTAGGCGATGGCCTTGCGGACGCCGAGCTTTCCGGCGACCGGGTGGTCCATGTTGAACACCAGGTGCTGGACCTCGGCGCTGCTGCCCTCGACGACCTCGGCGCCGGTGCCGTCGTCGGCCTTCTCCATGTCGGCGATGTCGCTCGCGGTCAGACCGCGGTAGGCGATGTCGACTTCCTCGTTCTGGATGGCCTGCTTCAGGGCGGTCTGGTCGCCGTCGAAGAACTTGAGCGTCACGCCGGTGTTCTTCACCTCGGCGGTGCCCTTGTAGTTCTCGTTGACGGAGAAGACCGCGTGGCCCTTGTCGATCGAGTCGAGCTTGTAGGGGCCGGAGCCGACGGCCTGGCCGTCCTCGCGCAGCCCGTCCGCGTCGTACTCGCGGTGGTCGACGATGGACCCGGCGCCGGAGGCGATCTTGCTGGGGAAGGTGGCGTCGGCCGTGTTGAGCCGGAAGACGACCGTCTTCTCGTCCGGCGTCTCGACCTTCTCCAGCGTGGGGAACATGATCGCGGGCCCGTCGGGGTCGTTGATCTTCAGCATGCGGTCGAAGGAGAACTTGACGTCCTTCGAGGTGAGCGCGTCACCGTTGCTGAACTTCAGCCCGTCCTTGAGCGTGCACGTGTAGACCGTGGTCTGCGCGTCGGTGAAGGCGCAGCTCTCCGCCGCCTCGGGCTGGGGTTCCGTGGCGCCCTTGGGGAAGCTGAGCAGCGACTGGAAGACGTTGTTGAACAACAGCCAGGAGCCCGGGTCGTAGCCGGAGGCCGGGTCGGTGGCCAGGATGTCGTCGGACATCCCCACCACCACGTTGGAGCCGTCCCCCGCGGAGTCTCCGCTCTCCGTGCCACAGCCGGTCAGCAGTCCGGAGGCGAGTCCGGCCACGATGGGCAGGACCGGCCACTGGTTGCGTATGTTCACGTGTGTGCCTTGTCGTCGGTTCTCGAGAACGCCCGGAGCCTGTCCCCGGCTCCGGGGCACGGTTCCCCGGGGGGCCGCGGTCAGAGGCCCCCGGGGTTCCATCGGGTCCGTCAGCCGCTCACGCCTCGTCCGAGCTCCCACAGCTGGAGCGTCGAGGAGGAGTTGAGGGCGTAGGCGGTACCCGTGATGTCGTCGCGCGCGGCGACGTACTGCTTGCCCTGCCACAGCGGCAGCACCGGCACGTCCCTGGCGACGATGTCCTGAATGTCCGTCAAGCTGGTGGAAGCGGACAGCCGGTCCGCCTCCCGGCGGGACTCGGGGATCAGGGTGCTGCGGATGCGGCTGTTGGCGTAGGGCGAGCCGAGGGTGTTGTCCTTGTCCAGGAACGGCGCGAGGAAGTTGTCGGCGTCCGGGAAGTCCGGGAACCAGCCCATGCCGTAGACGTCGTACTCGCCCTTCTTCTCGGCCGGGCGGAACGTGTTCCACGGGGTGCCCTTGATGTCGACCTCGAACAGGCCGCTGGAGTTCAGCTGGTCGCGCAGGACCTCGAACTCCTTCTTGGTGGCGGGGCCGTAGTGGTCGGTCGTGTAGTGCAGCGTGAGCTTCACCGGGGTGGTGACGTTCGCCTGGGTCAGCAGCGAGCGGGCCTTGCCGACGTTCGGTTCGCCGTACTTGTTGAAGAACGAGTTGGAGTGGCCGGTGACGCTGGCCGGGACCAGCGAGTACAGCGGCTCGGCCTGGGAGCCGTAGACCTTGGCGACCAGGGCGCTGCGGTTGACGACCTGGGCCATCGCCTGGCGCACGGCCTTGGACTTCACGCTCGGGGCGTCGGTGTTGAAGCCCAGGTAGCGGATCTCCAGGCCGGGCATCTCGACGAGGTCGACCTCGTTGTCCGCGTCGCCGGAGAGCTTGCGGATCTGGTCCGGCGACATGGCGCGGGTCATCAGGTCGATGTCGCCCTTCTCCAGCGCCTCGCCCATGGCGTCGGCGCCCTTGAAGGAGACCATCTCGACCTTGTCGTTGTTCACCTTGAGGGTCCCCTTGTACTCGGGGTTCTTGGTGAACTCGGCCCGGACCATCTCGTCGTTCTCGACGACGGCCTTGAGGGTGTACGGACCCGAGCCCTCGAGGTCGAAGCCGTCGCGCAGCTTGTTCTTCGGGTAGTCGTCGGGGTCGACGATCCCGGCGACCGGGGTCGACAGCTTGTACGGGAAGGTCGCGTCGGCCGTCTTGAGGTGGAAGATGACCTCGCGGTCGCCCTGCGTCTCGACGGTGTCGATGGTGGACAGCAGGGCGAAGACGCCGCTGTCGGCCTTGAGGGAGAGGGCGCGGTCGATGGAGTACTTCACGTCGGCCGCGGTGACGGGGTCGCCGTTGGCGAACTTCAGACCGTCGCGCAGGGTGCAGGCGTAGCGCTCGTTGCCCGTGTCGGTGAAGCCGCAGCGCTCGGCCGCCTCGGGCACCGGCTCGCCCTCACCGCGCGGCTGGATCATCAGGGTCTGCACGGTCTGGCGCAGGACGTTCCAGGTGCCGACGTCGTAGGCGTACGCCGGGTCGAGGGGCGCGGGCGCGTCCTTCGAGGCGGTGAACCGGTCCGTGGTGCCGACGACGATCGCGTCGCTGTCGCCGCTGCCGCTCCCGGAACCGCCGCAGGCGGCGAGCACCGGCGCGAGCAGGCCGACCACGGCCGGCAGCACCAAAGTCTTGCGGTTCATGCTCGAGTTTCTCCAGAGCTGTCGACTCCGTGTACCCGGCATGCAGGGGTGGCGCAGCGGATCACGGGGGTGGGGCGATGTTCTCGCGACGAGATTAGTCCGGCCCGGCAGGAACCTTCGCAGCCACCGGAGTTGAGCACCCATCACGCTACGGAACCGGGCGTGGACACACCGAAAACCCGACAGTGGAAGCTTTGGGGCAGCCTTCCATCAATCGGGACACAAGGGCACGCCGACGGCCCCCCGGAGGGGGTGCGCAGCACACGCCGCATCTACTGTCGACCCCGGACCGCGTGGGGAACGTCACACGCGTAAACCGGTTCGAGGGTACGGGAATTCGGTCATCCGGAGAGGTTCGAATTCACCTGCGGAATTACCGCCCTATCCCCGCTGCACGCTGGGTGAACGGCTAGCGCATTTCCGTCATCAGACCGTGCAGAAATGTCAGGTCGACCTCTTCGAGCGAGCTGACGACCGTGCGCCGGAGGGCCGGCTGGATGGGGGCGACGGAGGGCACGGCCACGACCCGGCAACCGGCGGCCTCCGCCGCCGCGACGCCGGTGGCGGTGTCCTCGATGACGGCGCAGCGGGCCGGGTCCGCACCGAGCCCGGCGGCGGCGGCCAGATACGGGTCGGGGTGGGGCTTGGTGCGCGGGACCTCGTCGCCGGCCACCGTCAGCCGGAAGTGGTGCGCGCCGAGCGAGGCGAGCACCCGGTCGATGATGCGCCGGTGCGAGGCGGAGACGAGGGCCGTCGGGATCTCGTACTCGTACAGCTCGGCGAGCAGCCTGCCGGCGCCCGGCATCAGCGGCAGGGCGCGGCCGATGCGCTCCTCGAAGCCGTCGTTGAGCAGGACCGTGAGCTCGTCGAGGCTGATGTCGGCGCCGGTGGCCTCGATCAGGAAGCCCGCGCTGCGGGTCATGGGACCGCCGACCACGACATGGCGCCAGGACTCGTCGAGCATGTGGCCGAGGGAGGCGAAGACCTCGACCTCGACGTCCCACCAGAAGCCCTCCGTGTCCACCAGGGTGCCGTCCATGTCGAGGAGCACGGCTTGGAGGGCCGACCCTTCGGCCGTCCGGGTACCGAGCGCGGGGACCGTACTGGTCATCCACCTACCTCCTTGAGGGGACGATCAGGCCGGCTCCCACGAGGGGAGCCGGCCTGCAGTGGACCGACCAGTCTACGTCGTGTCCGGCTCAAGTGCCTCGTTCTGCCGGGCTCAGCGGGCGTTGAAGTACTTGGCCTCGGGGTGGTGGATCACGATGGCGTCCGTGGACTGCTCCGGGTGCAGCTGGAACTCCTCGGACAGGTGGACGCCGATACGCTCCGGCTGGAGCAGGTCGGCGATCTTGGCGCGGTCCTCCAGGTCGGGGCAGGCGCCGTAGCCGAGGGAGAAGCGGGCGCCCCGGTACTTGAGCTCGAACATGCCCTGCATCTCGTCCGGGTCCTCCCCGGCGAAGCCGAGTTCGGAGCGCACGCGCGCGTGCCAGTACTCGGCGAGGGCCTCGGCCAGCTGCACGGACAGGCCGTGCAGTTCGAGGTAGTCGCGGTAGGCGTTGGCCTCGAAGAGCCGCGCGGTCTCCTCGCCGATGCGCGAGCCGACGGTGACGACCTGCAGGCCGACGACGTCGATCTCGCCGGACTCCTCCGGGCGGAAGAAGTCGGCCAGGCACAGGCGCCGGCCGCGGCGCTGGCGCGGGAAGGTGAAGCGGGTGCGCTCGTTGCCCGCCTCGTCCAGGATGATCAGGTCGTCGTCCTTGGAGACGCAGGGGAAGTAGCCGTAGACCACGGCCGCCTCCAGCAGGTTCTCCGTCTGGAGCCGGTCGAGCAGGCCGCGCAGCCGGGGGCGGCCCTCGCTCTCGACGAGTTCCTCGTAGGTCGGGCCCTCGCCGGTGCGGGCCTGCTTCAGGCCCCACTGGCCCTTGAACAGGGCGCCCTCGTCGAGCCAGCTCGCGTACTCCTTGAGCTGGATGCCCTTGACGACCCGGGTGCCGCGGAAGGGCGGGGTGGGCACGGGGTTGTCGGTGGCGACGTCGGAGCGGACGTGGCCCTCCTCGGGGCGCTCGTCCACGGCGGCCGGGGCGGCGGCCCGGACCCGGCGCTGCTTGAGCTCGGGCAGCTTGGCCCCTGGCACGCCCCGCTTGACGCCGATGAGGGCGTCCATCAGGCGCAGGCCCTCGAAGGCGTCGCGGGCGTAGCGGACCTCGCCCTCGTAGAGCTCGTGCAGGTCCTGCTCGACGTAGGCGCGGGTGAGGGCGGCGCCGCCGAGGATGACCGGGAAGCGGGCGGCCAGGCCGCGGGTGTTCAGCTCCTCCAGGTTCTCCTTCATGATCACGGTGGACTTGACCAGGAGACCGGACATGCCGATGACGTCGGCCCGGTGCTCCTCGGCGGCTTCCAGGATCGCGGAGACCGGCTGCTTGATGCCGAGGTTGACGACGTTGTAGCCGTTGTTGGTCAGGATGATGTCGACGAGGTTCTTGCCGATGTCGTGCACGTCGCCGCGCACGGTGGCGAGCACGATGGTGCCCTTGCCGTCCTCGTCGGTCTTCTCCATGTGCGGTTCGAGGTGGGCGACGGCCGCCTTCATCACCTCGGCGGACTGCAGGACGAACGGCAGCTGCATCTGGCCGGAGCCGAACAGCTCGCCGACGACCTTCATGCCCTCCAGCAGCGTCTGGTTGACGATGTCGAGCGCGGGCCGCTCCTGGAGTGCCTGGTCGAGGTCGGCTTCGAGGCCGTTGCGCTCGCCGTCGATGATGCGGCGCTGCAGGCGCTCGTCCAGCGGCAGGGCGGCCAGCTCCTCGGCCTTGCCGGCCTTGAGGGACTTGGCGGTGGCGCCCTCGAACAGCTGCATGAGCTTCTGCAGCGGGTCGTAGCCCTCGGCGCGGCGGTCGTAGATGAGGTCCAGAGCCGTCTGGACCTCCTCCTCGCTGAAGCGTGCGATCGGCAGGATCTTCGACGCGTGCACGATCGCCGAGTCCAGGCCCGCCTTGACGCACTCGTCGAGGAAGACGGAGTTCAGCAGGATGCGGGCGGCCGGGTTGAGGCCGAAGGAGATGTTGGACAGGCCGAGGGTCGTCTGCACCTTCGGGTGGCGCCGCTTCAGTTCGCGGATGCCCTCGATGGTGGCGATGCCGTCCTTGCGGGACTCCTCCTGGCCGGTGCAGATGGTGAAGGTCAGGCAGTCGACGAGGATGTCCTCCTCGTGGATGCCCCAGTTGCCGGTGAGGTCGTCGATGAGCCGTTCGGCGATCTCGACCTTCTTCTCGGCGGTGCGGGCCTGGCCCTCCTCGTCGATGGTGAGCGCGATGAGGGCGGCGCCGTGCTCCTTGGCGAGCTGGGTGACCTTCGCGAAGCGGGAGTCGGGGCCGTCACCGTCCTCGTAGTTCACCGAGTTGATCACCGCGCGGCCGCCGAGCTTCTCCAGGCCGGCCCGGATGACGTCGACCTCGGTGGAGTCCAGCACGATCGGCAGGGTGGAGGCGGTGGCGAAGCGGCCGGCCAGTTCCTCCATGTCGGCGACGCCGTCGCGGCCGACGTAGTCCACGCACAGGTCGAGCATGTGCGCGCCCTCGCGGATCTGCTCGCGGGCCATCTCCACGCAGTCGTCCCAGCGGCCCTCCAGCATGGCCTCGCGGAACTTCTTCGAGCCGTTGGCGTTGGTGCGCTCGCCGATGGCCAGGTAGGAGGTGTCCTGCCGGAACGGCACCGACTGGTACAGGGAGGCGGCGCCCGGCTCGGGCCGCGGGTCGCGCTCGGGCGGGGTGACGTCCCGGACCCGCTCGACCAGCTGCCGCAGGTGCTCGGGGGTGGTGCCGCAGCAGCCGCCGACGAGGGAGAGGCCGTAGTCACGGACGAAGTTCTGCTGGGCGTCGGCCAGGCCTTCGGGGTCGAGCGGGAAGTGCGCGCCGTCCTTGGTGAGGATCGGCAGGCCGGCGTTGGGCATGCACAACAACGGGATGCGCGAGTGGCGCGTGAGGTAGCGCAGGTGCTCGCTCATCTCGGCGGGGCCGGTGGAGCAGTTCAGGCCGATCATGTCGATGCCGAGGGGCTCCAGCGCGGTCAGGGCCGCGCCGATCTCGGAGCCGAGCAGCATGGTGCCGGTGGTCTCGAAGGCCATCGAACACAGCAGGGGCACCTCGACGCCGGTGGCCTCCATGGCCCGGCGGGCGCCCAGGACGGACGCCTTGGTCTGCAGGAGGTCCTGTGTGGTCTCCACGATCAGCGCGTCCGCGCCGCCGGCGAGCAGGCCCTCGGCGTTGGCCTGGTAGCCGTCGCGGATGGTGCCGTAGGTGATGTGGCCGAGCGTGGGCAGCTTGGTGCCGGGGCCGACGGAGCCCAGGACCCACCGGGTCCGCCCGTCCCGGGCGGCGTACTCGTCGGCCACCTCGCGGGCGATGCGGGCGCCGGCCTCGGACAGTTCGTGGATCCGCTCGGAGATCTCGTACTCGGCCATGGCCGAGTGGTTGGCGCCGAAGGTGTTGGTCTCGACGCAGTCGACGCCGACGGCGAAGTAGGCGTCGTGGACGGAGCGGACGATGTCCGGGCGGGTCACGTTGAGGATCTCGTTGCAGCCCTCGAGATTCTCGAAGTCCTCCAGCGTGGGGTCCTGCGCCTGGAGCATGGTGCCCATGGCACCGTCGGCCACGACCACACGGGTGGCCAGTGCCTCTCGGAGGGCGGACACGCGGGTCCGGCTGTCTGCGGAAGGGGTCGGCGGCAACGAGGCCATGAAAAGGGCTCCCTCGGATGCGACGGCTGTCGGCTATGCGGCTTCCCGGACGTCCGGCAGGGCATCCGGGGACGGGCGCACGGCGCCAGCGTAACCGGGAGTCGGCTTGGATGGGCAGCGCGTCCACGGGGCGGACGCGGCGGCGCCGCCCCGGCGACTCCGGGCGCGGGTGCGGTGACGGTTCGGCCGGAACACGCAACAAATGGTGACCGGGCATTAGCGAGAGGTCGGCAACGACCGGTAGTGTTCGACATTGCCGAACGAGGGCTGTGGGCCCCGCATGTCGGCGGTCGAAGGGGACGGAGGCAGTACGGCGATGGCACGGAACATCCAGTCGCTCGAGCGAGCGGCCGCGATGCTGCGGCTGCTGGCGGGCGGCGAGCGGCGGCTCGGCCTGTCGGACATCGCCTCGTCGCTGGGCCTGGCCAAGGGCACCGCCCACGGCATCCTGCGCACCCTCCAGCAGGAGGGCTTCGTGGAGCAGGACGACGCGTCCGGGCGCTATCAGCTGGGCGCGGAGCTGCTGCGCCTGGGCACCACCTACCTGGACGTGCACGAGTTGCGGGCACGCGCCCTGGTGTGGACCGACGACCTGGCCCGTTCCAGCGGCGAGAGCGTGTACCTGGGCGTCCTGCACCAGCAGGGCGTGCTGATCGTGCACCACGTGTTCCGGCCCGACGACAGCCGGCAGGTCCTGGAGGTAGGGGCCATGCAGCCGCTGCACTCCACGGCCCTGGGCAAGGTGCTGTCCGCCTACGACCCGGTGGCGCACAGCGAGGCCCTGGAGGCCGACCGCAAGGCGTTCACGGACCGGACGGTGTGCGAGCCGGAGGAGTTCGAGCACCTCCTCGACGTCACGCGCGCGCGGGGTTACGCGGCGGACGTGGAGGAGACCTGGGAGGGCGTCGCCTCGCTCGCCGCCCCCATCCACGACCGGCGGCGGATGCCGGTCGGCGCGGTCGGCATCACGGGCGCCGTGGAGCGGCTGTGCCGGCCCGACGAGGAGCGGGCGCTGCGCCCCGAGCTCATCGCGGCCGTCCGGGACTGCGCCCGCGCGGTCTCCCGGGACCTGGGTGCCGGGCGGTTCTGACGCCACACGAGTCCGGGACGCCCGACGGCGTCCCGGACTTCGGCATGCCCCGGCTCACCCCCCGTGCCCACCTGCACGAAGATCCACGGACACACGGCGATCAGTAACGATCGTGTTTTCGACTACACAGCTCTTGACGTGCTCGTAACGCCGAAGCAAGACTCCCGTCCATCGGTCGACATTGTCGAACAGCTACCGGCAATACGCGCTAGAGTGTGACAACGCCAGGCCGGTATCGAACTTCCCTGGACGTAGGACAAAGGAGTCGCGGGTGTCCAGCTCCGACATCTTCATCGGCGAGACCATCGGTACCGCCATACTCATCCTCCTCGGCGGCGGCGTCTGCGCCGCCGTCACGCTGAAGGCTTCCAAGGCACGTAACGCCGGCTGGCTCGCCATCACCTTCGGGTGGGGCTTCGCGGTGCTCACGGCGGTCTACACCACGGCGCCGCTCTCCGGCGCCCACCTGAACCCGGCCGTCACCCTCGCCCTCGCGATCAAGGACGGCGACTGGAAGAACGTCCCGGTGTACTGGGCCGGACAGATTCTCGGCGCCATGATCGGCGCGGCTCTGGTCTGGATCGCCTACTACGGTCAGTTCCACGCCCACCTCACCGACCGCGAGATCGTCGGCGGTCCGGGTGCGCAGGACACGGCGGCCAAGGCCGTCGAGGCCCAGGAGGCGGGCGCCGGCCCGGTGCTGGGTGTCTTCTCCACCGGCCCCGAGGTCCGGGTCGCCTGGCAGAACGTCGCCACGGAGGTCATCGGCACGATCGTGCTGGTCCTCGCCGTGCTCACCCAGGGCCTGAACGACAAGGGCAACGGCCTGGGCACCCTGGGGGCCCTGATCACCGCGCTCGTGGTGGTCTCCATCGGCCTCTCGCTCGGCGGCCCGACGGGGTACGCGATCAACCCGGCCCGTGACCTCGGTCCGCGCATCGTGCACGCCCTGCTGCCGCTGCCCAACAAGGGCGGCTCCGACTGGGGCTACGCCTGGGTCCCCGTGGTGGGTCCGCTCATCGGCGGCGCCATCGCGGCAGGCATCTACAACGTCGCGTTCGCTTAGGAGCCCCGACTTCGCGCTCGCGCGAAACTTCCAGCAAGCGCCGTACGTAAAGCCCCCTGAACCCGGAATGACCAGGAGCACACAGTGACCGACGCGCACACCGCCGGCCCCTTCATCGCCGCCATCGACCAGGGCACCACCTCGTCCCGCTGCATCGTCTTCGACCGGGACGGCCGGATCGTCTCCGTCGACCAGAAGGAGCACGAGCAGATCTTCCCGAAGCCGGGCTGGGTCGAGCACAACGCCACGGAGATCTGGACCAACGTCCAGGAGGTCGTCGCCGGGGCCATCGAGAAGGCCGGCATCACCCGCGACGACATCAAGGCCATCGGCATCACCAACCAGCGCGAGACGACCGTGCTGTGGGACAGGAACACCGGCGAGCCCGTCCACAACGCCATCGTCTGGCAGGACACCCGCACCGACGCCCTCTGCCGCGAGCTCGGCCGCAACGTCGGCCAGGACCGCTTCCGCCGCGAGACCGGCCTCCCCCTCGCCTCCTACTTCGCCGGTCCGAAGGCCCGCTGGCTGCTCGACAACGTCGACGGGCTGAAGGAGCGCGCGGAAGCGGGCGACATCCTCTTCGGCACGATGGACACTTGGGTCATCTGGAACCTGACCGGTGGTGTCGACGGCGGCAAGCACGTCACCGACGTCACCAACGCCTCGCGCACGATGCTGATGAACCTGCACACCATGCAGTGGGACGCCAAGATCTGCGAGTCGATCGGCGTCCCGAAGCAGATCCTGCCCGAAATCCGCTCCTCCGCCGAGGTCTACGGCGAGATCACCGGCGGCAAGCTGGGCGACCTGCTCGGCGGCATCCCGGTCGCCTCCGCGCTCGGCGACCAGCAGGCCGCCCTGTTCGGCCAGACCTGCTTCGCCGAGGGCGAGACCAAGTCGACCTACGGCACCGGCACCTTCATGGTGATGAACACCGGCGACAAGATCATCAACTCCTACAGCGGCCTGCTGACCACCGTCGGTTACAAGATCGGCGACCAGGACACGGTCTACGCCCTGGAGGGCTCGATCGCCGTCACCGGTTCGCTGGTGCAGTGGATGCGCGACCAGATGGGCCTGATCTCCACCGCCGCGGAGATCGAGACCCTCGCCCTGTCCGTCGAGGACAACGGCGGCGCCTACTTCGTGCCGGCCTTCTCCGGCCTGTTCGCCCCGTACTGGCGCTCCGACGCCCGCGGTGTGATCGCCGGCCTGACCCGGTACGTCACCAAGGCGCACCTGGCGCGTGCCGTCCTGGAGGCCACCGCCTGGCAGACGCGGGAGATCGCCGACGCCATGACGAAGGACTCCGGCGTCGAGCTGGCCGCCCTGAAGGTCGACGGCGGCATGACCTCCAACAACCTGCTGATGCAGACCCTCGCCGACTTCGTGGACGCCCCCGTGGTGCGCCCGATGGTCGCCGAGACCACCTGCCTCGGCGCCGCCTACGCCGCCGGTCTCGCCGTCGGCTTCTGGAACAGCACCGACGACCTGCGCGCCAACTGGCGGCGGGCCGCCGAGTGGACCCCCCGCATGGACGCGGAGACCCGCGCCCGTGAGTACAAGAACTGGCTCAAGGCCGTCGAGCGGACCATGGGCTGGCTCGAGGACGAGGAGTAAGGAACAGCATGACCACCAAGTCCACCCTGCAGTCCGTGCCTGCCCTGGGGACGCACCCGGCCTCCGGCTCCAACCCGAGCCGGGCCGAGACCAGGGAGCAGCTCGCCAAGGCGTCGTACGACCTTCTCGTGATCGGCGGCGGCATCCTGGGCATCTCCACCGCCTGGCACGCCGCGCAGTCCGGCCTCAGGGTGGCTCTGGTGGACGCCGGCGACTTCGCCGGCGCCACGTCCTCCGCCTCCTCCAAGCTGCTCCACGGCGGCCTGCGCTACCTGCAGACCGGCGCGGTGAAGCTGGTGGCGGAGAACCACTTCGAGCGCCGTGCGGTCTCCCGCCAGGTGGCCCCCCACCTCGCGAACCCGCTCACCTTCTACCTGCCCGTGTACAAGGGCGGGCCGCACGGCGCGGCGAAGCTGGGCGCGGGCGTCTTCGCCTACTCCGCGCTCTCCGCCTTCGGCGACGGCGTCGGGCACCTGCTCTCGCCGGCCAAGGCCGCGCAGGACGTGCCCGAGCTGCGCACCGAGAACCTCAAGGCCGTGGCCGTCTACGGCGACGACCAGATGAACGACGCCCGCATGGCCCTGATGACGGTCCGCGCGGCCGTCGAGGCCGGGGCGGTCGTCCTCAACCACGCCGAGGTCACCGGCCTGCGCTTCACCCAGGGCCGGGTCACGGGCGCCGAGCTGAAGGACCGCCTGTCCGGCGACGAGTTCGGCGTCAACGCCCGCCTGGTGCTGAACGCGACCGGTCCGTGGGTCGACCACCTGCGCAAGATGGAGAACCCGAACGCGGCGCCGTCCATCCGCCTGTCGAAGGGCGCGCACCTGGTCCTGAAGCGCACCTCCGTCTGGAAGGCCGCGCTCGCCACCCCGATCGACAAGTACCGCATCACCTTCGCCCTCCCCTGGGAGGACATGCTGCTGCTCGGCACCACCGACGAGGTGTTCGAGGGCGATCCGGCGGACGTCTCGGTCACCGAGCAGGACATAGCCCAGATCCTCGACGAGGCCGCCTTCTCGGTCCGCGACCAGCAGCTCAGCCGCGACCTCATCACCTACTCGTTCGCCGGCCTGCGCGTGCTGCCGGGCGGCCCCGGCGACACGGCCAAGGCCAAGCGCGAGACGGTCGTCACCGAGGGCCGGGGCGGCATGCTGTCCGTCGCGGGCGGCAAGTGGACCACCTTCCGCCACATCGGCCGGACGATCATGAAGAAGCTGGAGTCGCTGCCGGGCCACCCGCTCGGTGACGACTTCGAGCCGATCAGCGCGCTGCCGAAGAGGCTCCCGCTGCCCGGCATCGCCAACCCGCGCGCCGTCGCCCACCGGCTGCTGACCGACCGCCCGGCGCCGGGCCCGCGCATGGCGGCCGACACCGCCCGGCACCTGGCCACGCACTACGGCTCGCTGGCCTTCGACATCGCCCGGCTGGCCAACGAGAACCCGGAGCTCGCCGAGCGCGTCCACCCCGACGCCCCGGAGATCTGGGCGCAGGTCGTCTGGGCCCGGGACCACGAGTGGGCCGAGACGCAGGACGACGTGCTGCGCCGCCGGACCACGCTGACCATCCGCGGCCTGGCCACCGACGAGGTCCGCGCCAAGGTGCAGGACGTGCTCGACAAGAAGTAGGCACCACCCGGGGAAAACGCGTTCCCGCCAGGGGCGGCTCCACGCCGACGGAGCCGCCCCTTCCGCGCCCCTGCGCGAGTACCGGGCGCTCCACGCTGTGACCGGGGCCCCACGGACCGCTCGGATGAATCCGGTGTGTTCCGGCGTGGATCACGGGGCAGTGATGGGGTCACTCCCCCTGCCAGGGGGCTGCGGGCGCCCCCTTGGCACGCCGTAAAGTTGTGGGGTCAAGCGAGGGCACGTCGGAAGGAGGCACTGGGTGATCGAGCTCGAGGGGGTTCCCGAGCTGATCGACCCGGTCATGGTGGCCGCGTTCGAGGGCTGGAACGATGCCGGCGACGCCGCCTCCACCGCGGTCGCGCACCTGGACAGGGAGTGGAAGGGCGAGGTCTTCGCGGCGCTGGACGCCGAGGACTACTACGACTTCCAGGTCAACCGCCCCACGGTCTTCATGGAAGCGGGCGTCCGCAAGATCACATGGCCGACGACAAGGTTGTCGGTGGTGCGGGTCGGCGGTGAGAAGCCACGCGATCTGGTGCTGGTCCGGGGGATCGAGCCGTCCATGCGATGGCGTTCGTTCTGCAACGAGCTGCTCGGCTTCGCACACGAACTCGGCGTGGAGCTGGTGGTCGTCCTGGGCGCTCTGCTCGGCGACACCCCGCACACCCGCCCGGTTCCGATCAGCGGGACGACGTCCGACCCGGACCTGGCCCGGCGCATGGACCTGGAGGAGACCAAGTACGAGGGCCCCACGGGCATCGTCGGCGTCCTCCAGGAGGCGTGCACGCACGCGGGTGTCCCGGCGGTCTCGCTCTGGGCCGCCGTCCCGCACTACGTCTCGCAGCCGCCCAACCCGAAGGCCACGCTGGCCCTGCTGAACCGGCTGGAGGACCTGATCGACGTGCGCATCCCGCTGGGCGAGCTGCCCGAGGACGCGCGCGCCTGGCAGGTCGGCGTGGACCAGCTGGCCGCGGAGGACAGCGAGGTCGCCGAGTACGTCCAGTCGCTGGAGGAGGCCCGGGACACCGCCGAGCTGCCGGAGGCGTCGGGCGAGGCGATCGCCCGCGAGTTCGAGCGCTATCTGCGGCGCCGGGACGGCGGCGGTCCGCCCGCCGCCGGTGGGCACGCGACCGCGGACGGCGGCGACAGCACGCCGTACCTGCGGGACAACCCCGGTGGCCGCACGCGCCCGCCGAAACCGCCGAAGCCGGGCGCGGACGACGAGGATTCGTCGGAGGACTGAGGACGGCACAAGGGGCGTCTCCCGGCCGGGAGACGCCCCTTCGCGTCAGGGCCACAAGGGCGCGGCTACAGCGCCACGCCCAGCAGCGCGTCCACCGCGCGGGAGACCACCCCGGGCGCGCCGGTGTCCGTGCCGCCGTCGCGTTCCTGGCCGGCGACCCAGCGGTCGACCGCGGCGAGCGCGGCCGGGGCGTTCAAGTCGTCGGCGAGGGCCGCGCGGATCTCCTCCACGAGCGCCTCCGCCGGCGGGCCGTCCGGCCGGGACACCGCGGCCCGCCAGCGGCCGAGCCGCGCCACGGCGTCCGCCAGGACCTGGTCGGTCCACTCCCAGTCGGCGCGGTAGTGGTGGGCGAGCAGCGCCAGCCGGATGGCGGCCGGGTCGACGCCGTCGCGCCGGAGCTCGGAGACGAAGACCAGGTTGCCCTTGGACTTGGACATCTTCTCGCCGTCCAGGGCGACCATGCCGGCGTGCACGTACGCCTTGGCCATGGGGAACTCGCCGGTGAGGGTCTGGGCGTGCGAGGCGCCCATCTCGTGGTGCGGGAAGGCCAGGTCGGAGCCGCCGCCCTGGATGTCGAAGCCCATGCCGAGGTGGTCCAGGGCGATGGCCACGCACTCGATGTGCCAGCCGGGCCGTCCGCGCCCGAGCGATCCTCCGTCCCAGCTGGGCTCGCCCTCGCGGGCGGCCATCCAGAGCATGGGGTCGAGCGGGTTCTTCTTGCCCGGCCGGTCCGGGTCGCCGCCGCGCTCGGCGGACAGCAGCCGCATCGCCGCGGCGTCCAGGTTCGAGACCTTGCCGAAGTGCGGGTCGGACTCGACGGAGAAGTACACGTCCCCTTCGAGCTCGTAGGCCGCGCCCATGTCCCGCAGCCGCTCGACGAGCGGGACGATCCCGGGTATGGCCTCGACGGCACCTATGTACTGCCGCGGCGGCAGCATCCGCAGGGCCGTCATGTCCTCACGGAAGAGGGCCGTCTCCCGCTCGGCGAGCGCGGCCCAGTCCAGGCCGTCGCGCTGGGCCCGCTCCAGGAGCGGATCGTCGACGTCGGTGACGTTCTGGACGTAGTGAACCTGCCGCTTGGTGTCGAGCCACACGCGCTGCACGAGGTCGAACGCGTTGTAGGTCGCCGCGTGTCCCATGTGTGTGGCGTCGTACGGGGTGATGCCGCAGACGTAGATACGGGCGACGGGACCGGGGTCGAGGGTGACGAGGCCGCCGGTCGCGGTGTCGTGGATCCTCAGGTCGCGGCCCTGACCAGGCAGGGCGGGGACCTCGGAAGCGGGCCAGGCATGCATGCCCTGAGCCTAACCGGACTGGAGTTCCAGATACGAACGGGAGCGGACCGGACGGCCGAGAAGGCGCTCTTGCGGCGAACCCACCCGTTGTGCTGCTACACGGGTGGCCAGGGGATCGCCGGCCATTCCCCGCTCGGCTCGGGGTGGGTCCGGGAGGCGAGCAGCGCGCCGACCCGCGCGCGGGTGGCGTCGAGCTCGGCGCCGGTGATGAGCGGGGCGAGCCGGGCGGCGAGCGCCCCGCCGTCCGCCAGGTCCTTGCGGAGGCCTTCGAGGACGTCCACGGCCTCCTGCGTGAGGGGCTCCCCCGCCCAGCCCCACAGCAGGGTGCGCAGCTTGTTCTCGACGTTGAAGGTCACGCCGTGGTCGATGCCGTACAGCCGCCCCTCGCCGGTGGGCAGCAGGTGCCCGCCCTTGCGGTCGGCGTTGTTGAGGACGGCGTCCAGGACCGCGAGGCGCCGCAGCCGTTCGTCGTCGGCGTGCACGAGCAGCGCGGTGCGTCCCTCGCCGACCTCGGCGAAGCCGATCGCCTTCCAGCCCGGCTCCGGCTCCTGCGCGTCGACCAGCGCGAGCAGCTCCGCGTCGGCCGCCGCCTCGATCCACAGCTGGCACATGCCCTCGCCGTAGGGGCCGTCGCGCAGCACGGTGGGCGGCACCAGGCCCCAGCCGGTCGCCTCGGAGACCTCCCACGCCGCGACCTCGCGCTGGGCGAGCGTGCCGTCGGGGAAGTCCCACAGGGGGCGCTCCCCGGCGACGGGTTTGTAGACGCAGGCCGCCTCCCGGCCGTCGTACGACACCGTGCAGTACAGGGCCGCGTTGGACGCCTCCCGGATGCGTCCGCGGACGGTCAGTTCGCCGCGGGCGAGCAGCTCGGCGGCGTCCTCGGGAGGCGTCACGCTCCGCGGCGGTATCCGTTCTGGCGCGGACATACGTGTCCTTCCGGGTCGAGCGGGAGGCTGCACAGCGGGCACGGCGGCCGCCCGGCGTTGACGACGTCGAGGGCGCGCTTGGCGAAGGCCCTGGCCTGCGCGCCGGTGAGCCGGACCCGCAGCATCGGGGGCCCGTTCTCCTCGTCCTGGAGCAGCCGTTCCTCGGCCTCGGCGAGGTCCTCCTCGGACTCGGCGTCGAGTTCGACGAGCGCCTGCGCCTCGACGATCATGAGCTGCTCCTCGCCGTCCCAGGCGAGTGCCATGGTGCCGACCCGGAACTCCTCCTCGATGGGGGTTTCCAGCGGGGCGGTGTCGGTGATCTCCGAGGGGGCGACGGCGGGGACCGAGGCGCTGCCGCCGCTACGGCGTACGACTTCGTCGAGCAGTTCGTCCATGCGCTCGGCGAGCGCGGCGACCTGGGTCTTCTCCAGGGCCACGCTGGTCACCCGGGAGCCGGCGGAGGCCTGGAGGAAGAACGAACGGCGCCCGGGCAGTCCGACCGTACCGGCCACGAAACGCTCCGGATGGTCGTAGAGGAACACCTGACGGGACACGTCCTGTCTCCATTGGAATCGTGGGAACCGTGGGACCACGGCACTGCTGCGACCGCTTCACCCTACTGCGGCCGACGATCACGGTGCGCCCGCACCACCCCCGACGGGGGCCTCGTCGCCCGGCGGTTCCTCGCGCGGCACCAGGGACGTGAAGTCACCCGTGTCGCCGAGGCGGACGAGGAACGGTCGCAGTCGTGTGTAGCGGATCGCGGTGATGGAACAGGGTTCGACGGAGATCCGCTGGAAGAGGTCCAGGTGAAGTCCGAGTGCGTCCGCGACGAGGGACTTGATGATGTCGCCGTGCGAGCACATCAGGTAGACGGCCTCGGCGCCGTGGTCGCGCTCCACGCGCGCGTTCCACTCGCGGACGGCCTCGGCGGCGCGCGTCTGCATGGCCCGCATCGACTCCCCGCCGGGGAACGCCGCCGCGGACGGGTGCGCCTGCACCACCTCCATCAGCGGCTCGTCCTTGAGCTCGGCGAGCTTGCGCCCGGACCAGTCGCCGTAGTGGCACTCGCCGATGCGCTCGTCGGTGTGCGGGCTCAGGTCCGGCCGTGCCTGGAGCAGGGGGCGGATCGTCTCCTGGCAGCGCTGGAGCGGGCTGGTGACGATTTCGGCGAGGGGCAGTTCGGCCAGACGTCCGGGCAGCGCGGCGGCCTGCGCGGCGCCGCGCTCGTCGAGGGCGACACCGGGCGTCCAGCCGGCGAGCAGTCCCTCGGTGTTGGCTGTGGAGCGTCCGTGCCTGACCAGGATCAGCGTGGGCATGCGCTCCAGCGTAGGCGCACGCGCGCGTGCGGTGTCGTTCGAGTGACGGGAGACTCGCTTCGTGATCGTCGACTGTGCCATCTACCGCGACGGACATCGGACGGACGGGCCGGAGGACTTCTCCGACGCCCTGGGGGAGGCGCGTGCGGCGGGCGGTTTCGTCTGGATCGGGCTGCACGAGCCGACGGAGCGCGAGTTCGAGCACGTCACCGAGGAGTTCGGCCTGCATCCACTGGCCGTGGAAGACGCCCTCAAGGCCCACCAGCGGCCCAAGCTGGAGATCTACGACGACTCGCTCTTCGTGGTCCTCAAGCCGGTGGTCTACGAGCCGCGGAGCGACAAGGTCTCCGCGGGCGAGATCATGATCTTCCTCGGTGACGGCTTCGTGGTGACCGTCCGGCACGGCGAGGGCGCCCCGCTCAAGGCGGTCAGGCACCGGCTGGAGCACGAGCCGGAGCTGCTGGGCAACGGCCCCACAGCGGTGCTGTACGCGGTCGCGGACGCCGCGGTCGACCACTATCTGGAGGTCGCGATGGAGCTGCAGGCCGACCTGGAGGGGCTGGAGGCGGAGGTTTTCTCCCCCGACGGCGGCGGCTCGCGGAACACCGCCTCCCGGATCTACGACTTCAAGCGGCAGGTGCTGGAGTTCCGCCGGGCCACCGGACCGCTGTCCCTGCCGATGAGCCGGCTGGCGGGCACCGCACCGTACGGCGTGGCGGTGCCGTTCGTGGACGACCGGGCCCGGCCGTTCTTCCGGGACGTCAGCGACCACCTCACGCGCGTGAACGAGTCGGTGGAGAACCTCGACCGGCTGGTGTCCGACATCCTCTCGGCCCATCTGGCGCAGATGAGCGTCCGGCAGAACGACGACATGCGGAAGATCTCCGCGTGGGCGGCCATGGCCGCGATCCCCACGATGATCGCGGGGATCTACGGCATGAACTTCGAGCACATGCCCGAACTGCGCTGGGTCTGGTCCTACCCGGCGCTGATCGCCCTGATGGCCGTGCTGGAGGTCATGGTGTTCCGGCTGTTCAAGCGCCGCGGGTGGCTGTAGGGCGGGCGGGCCTGTTCAGGCGAACTCGGGTTCGGCGGAGGCCGGGCCGCCGAGGGCGTTGTGGCGCTCCGGCGGTCGCAGCGACACCATCCTGCGCCAGCCGCCGAGCCGTTCGTAGGCGTACACCGCGTGGATGCCGGCCCGCAGCACCGCCGATCTGGCCCGGGACCAGCCGAGGATGCGGCCCATGTGCGCCATGACGGCGAGGCTGACGTCCCGGTAGATCCGGATCTCGGCGTGCGCGCACGCGCGCAGGGTCCGCTGGATGACCCGGCCGTGGCCCGCGCGGGCGAAGCGCAGCAGTTCCTCGTGGCAGTAGGCGAGGTGGTTGTCCTCGTCGTCGGAGATCTGCCTGACCGCGCGGCCGATGTCGGGGTGGTCGGCGAAGTGCCTGCGCAGCAGGTCCATCTGCTCGGAGGCGCGCTGCTCGGTGACCCTGCTGTGGGAGAGGTAGCTGACGATGTCCTGGACGGTGAGCCGCTCGTCGCGCTTGAGCTGCTCGTGGGCGAGGCCGATGCCGTTCTTCTCCAGGATCATCGTGTAGTCGGTCTCCGGCGGGACCGGGACGGGATCGAGGCCGCGCTTCTTCATCAGGGCGTTGAAGATCCGGCCGTGCTTGTCCTCGTCGGCGCCGTGCCGGGAGATCTTGGGCGCGAGTTCGCGTTCGCTGTCGGGGACGAGGGCGGCGATGCGGGCGTTCTCCCAGCCGCCCTGGGACTCGCCGCTGGCGGCGATGGAACAGAACAGGGCGAAGGACTCGTCGTCGTCGAGGATCTCCTGGAACAGGGTCTTGGCCGAAAGCATCGTGGGCACCTCTTCCCGCGCGCGTGCGCGTGCTGCAGGATCCGCAGGTCTCCGCGAAGAACGAGTCAAGTGCGGGGTGCGGGGCGCTGCAACAGGTGTGCCGGGCATCTCCGCCGAACGGGGGACGTGCGCGGAGACGTCCCGGACCGCCCGACGGGGCGGTGGCGTAACCGGCGGCGGTCCGCCGCGTTGTTCCGCCTGACGGCCGTGGCGGGGAAGACCCCCGAGCCCCCACCACGGCCGCGGAACTTCGGGATCAGGCGAGGCCGGCCCGCTCCAGGGCCTCGGTGCCCGCCCGCAGCGACGCGAGCCGCTCGTCGAGCGTGAAGCCCGCCGGGGCGAGGGTGAGGGTGGTGACACCGGCCTCCGCGTAGGCCTTCATCCGCTCGGCGATGCGGTCCACGGAACCGATCAGGGTCGTCTTGTCGATCAGGTCGTGCGGCACGGCGGCCGCGGCGCCCTGCTTGTCTCCGGAGAGGTACTTGTCCTGGATCTCGGCGGCTTCCTTCTCGTACCCCATGCGCTGGGCGAGCTGGTTGTAGAAGTTCTGCTTGCGGCTGCCCATGCCGCCCACGTACAGCGCGGTGTAGGGGCGGAAGGTGTCGGCCAGTGCCGCGACGTCCTTGTCGTCGCCCACGGCGAGCGGCAGCGTCGGGCAGACGTCGAAGCCGTCGAGGGTCTTGCCGGCCTTCTCCCGGCCCGCGCGCAGGTGCTTGATCGCCGTGTCCTCCAGATGGTCGGCGGAGGGGAAGATCAGCAGGGCGCCGTCGGCGATCTCGCCGGTCTGTTCGAGGTTCTTCGGGCCGATGGCGGCGATGTACAGCGGGATGTGCTCGCGCTGCGGGTGCACGGTCAGCTTGATCGGCTTGCCCGGGCCGCCGGGCAGGGGCAGCGTCCAGTGCTGCCCCTCGTACGACAGGCGCTCGCGGGTCATGGCCTTGCGGACGATCTCGACGTACTCGCGGGTGCGGGCCAGCGGCTTGTCGAACTTCACGCCGTACCAGCCCTCGGAGACCTGCGGGCCGGAGACGCCGAGGCCGAGCCGGAAGCGGCCGCCGGAGAGGGAGTCGAGGGTGGCGGCGGTCATGGCGGTCATCGCGGGCTGGCGCGCCGGGATCTGGAAGATGGCGGAGCCGACGTCGATGCGCTCGGTCTGGGCGGCGACCCAGGTCAGTACGGTGGCCGCGTCGGAGCCGTAGGCCTCGGCGGCCCAGCAGACGGCGTAGCCGAGCCGGTCGGCCTCCTGGGCGACGGCCAGGTTGTCCGCGTCCATTCCGGCACCCCAGTAGCCGAGGTTGATACCGAGCTGCATGCCGCATCCCCTTACTGATCAGTAACGTGCCTTGTGCGCAGACCTTAGCGCGAGGCCCCGGCGCGGGACAGCGCCACGACCGCGGTCTTTCAGATGGGTGAACAAGAATCAAGTACACGACCATTGACGTGTGCACGGCACACCCCTACGGTCGCGGGAAAGCGCTTTCTAACCCACCCGCACTCCGCACACTGAACGGAGAGGTACGGATGAAGCGAGCAGCCTCAGTGCGACTCGGCGCGACCGTGGCCACCCTGGCCCTGGCCGCCACCACCGGAACGCTGGTCTCGACGCCCGAGGCGTCGGCGGCGACGGGCACCGCGACCGGGTACGCGACCCAGAACGGCGGCACCACCGGCGGGGCCGGGGGGCAGACGGTCCGGGCGACGACCGGGACCGCGATCCACGCCGCCCTCTGCGGCCGGGCGAGCAGCAGCACCCCCCTCACCATCGAGGTCACGGGGACCATCACCCACGCCAACACCAAGAAGGTCTCCGGCAGCAGCTGCGACACCGCCGACGGCGTGATCGAGCTCAAGAAGATCAGCAACGTGACCCTGGTCGGGGTCGGCGGTGGTGCCGTCTTCGACCAAGTGGGCATCCACATCCGCGAATCGAAGAACATCATCATCCAGAACGTGACCGTGCGGAACGTCAAGAAGTCCGGCTCCCCCACGTCCAACGGCGGTGACGCCATCGGCATGGAGAGCAACGTCCGCAACGTCTGGGTCGACCACACCACCCTGGAGGCCTCGGGCGGCGAGTCGGAGGGCTACGACGGGCTGTTCGACATGAAGAACAACACCCAGTACGTGACCCTGTCCTACAGCGTGCTGCGCAACTCCGGCCGCGGCGGCCTGGTCGGCAGCAGCGAGAGCGACCGCTCGAACGGGTTCATCACCTACCACCACAACCGCTACGAGAACATCGACTCCCGCGCCCCGCTGCTGCGCGGCGGCATCGCGCACATGTACAACAACCACTACGTGCGCCTCAACGAGTCCGGCATCAACTCCCGGGCCGGCGCCCGCGCGAAGGTGGACAACAACTACTTCGAGGACTCCAAGGACGTCCTCGGCACCTTCTACACCGACGAGGCCGGTTACTGGCAGGTCGCCGGCAACGTCTTCGACAACGTGACGTGGTCCCAGCCGGGCAGCGAGAACCATCCGGCTGGACCCGACCCGAAGTCGAACACCACGGTCTCCATCCCCTACTCCTTCCGTCTGGACACGGCCGGCTGCGTCCCGGCGGTCGTGAACCGGACGGCGGGCGCGAACAAGGGACTGCAGGTGTCGGACGGCAGCTGCTGACCTCGGGCGCCAGGCTGTGGCGACCGCGGGGGAACGCACCGTCCGCCCCCGGAAATCGGTCGTCCACAGCCACCCACACGACAGGTTCTGGCCAGTAATCTCGGCGTTCATGGAGCAGAGGCATCTCGGCCGCACCGGCCTGCGTGTGTCACGGATCGGGCTCGGCACCCTGACCTGGGGACGGGACACCGACGAACACGACGCGGCGGACCTGATGAAGACGTTCTGGGAAGCCGGCGGGACCCTCGTCGACACCGCCGACGTGTACGGCGACGGAGAGGCCGAGTACCTGCTCGGCAGGCTGATGGACGGCTTCGTGCCCCGGCGGGACCTGATCATCTCGACCAAGGCCGGCAGCGTGCCCGACCCCGACCGCCGGGTCGACGGCTCCCGCGGCCATCTGCTCGCCGCCCTGGACGCCTCGCTCGCCCGGCTCGGCACCGACCACGTCGACGTCTGGCACGTGCACGCCTACGACCCGTACACCCCGCTGGAGGAGACCCTCCAGGCCCTCGACCTCGCGGTCGCGAGCGGCCGTGCCCGTTACGCCGGCGTCTCCAACTTCTGCGGCTGGCAACTGGCCAAGGCCGCCACCTGGCAGCTGGCGGCCCCGGGCACCCGGACCCGCCTGGCGGCCACACAGCTGGAGTACTCGCTCCTGCAGCGCGGCGTCGAACGCGAAGTGCTGCCGGCCGCGCTGGACCTCGGCATAGGGCTGCTCCCGTCCTCGCCGCTCGGGCGCGGGGTGCTGACGGGCAAGTACCGGGGCGACACCACACCGCCGGACTCCCGCGGTGCCTCGGACCATCTGGCGCCCTTCGTCGCGCCGTACCTCGACGACACCGCGAGCCGCATCGTCGACGCCGTGGCGACCGCGGCCGACGGGCTCGCGGTGACGCCGCTCCAGGTGGCCCTGGCGTGGATCCGGGACCGGCCCGGGGTGACCGCGCCCATCGTCGGCGCGCGCAGCGCGCAGCAGCTCACGGCGGCATTGTCAGTGGAGACCCTTAGTCTTCCTGACGAGATCTGCCGGGCGCTCGACGATGTGTCGGCGCCCGTGCACCGCTATCCCGATCACGACTGGAGCACGCTGTGAGCACGGAGCCCGAGACCACGGAGGACGCCGAGCCGGGGACGCCGGGCACCGCGGGGGCCACCCCGGCGGAGGGTGACGCGGCGGCCGAGGAGGGCGCGGCCGACCGGCCCGCCGAGGACGCGGCGGCCGGGGAAGGCGCCGCCGACCGGCCCGCCGAGGGCGCGGCGACGGAGGAGGGGCAGGCCGGCCGGCTCTCCGAGGCCGAGGCCGAGTTGCTGGCCCAAAGCGCCGAGCGGGAGCGCATCGAGCAGCGCAAGGCCGAGAAGAAGGCGCCCATCGAGGCCGGTGCCAAGCTGAGCGGCAAGGCCGCCGATCTGCTCGCCGCCGTCCGGGCCGTGGAGAGCGGCGAGAAGCCGGCGGCCACGGTGTTCGAGGAGCCCGCGCCCGCTCCCCGCCGCTCCGCCCCCGAGCCGGTGCGCCGGCCGCAGCCGGTGGCGGCCGGGACCGCCGCCGCGCCGGCCGCTCCCGCCCCCGAGGCGGTGCTGGGCGTGCGGCGGGTGCTCGGCGAGGGCGGCGCCCCGGAGACGCTCGCACCGCAGGTGGCCGCGGTGCTCGGCGAGGGTGCGGACGAGCTGCTGCGTGCCGACCCGTGGCAGTTGCTGCGGGTCGCGGGGGTGCGGCCCGAGCAGGCCGACGGGTTCGCGCGGGCGCTGCTGGGCGCGGAGTGCGCCCCGGACGACGAGCGCCGCGGCCGGGCCGTCACGGTCTGGCTCCTGGAACAGGCGGCGCTGGCGGGGCACACCGCCCTGGAGATGCCGGCGCTCCTCGCGGCCCTGGCCCAGCGGGGCGTGCCGGAGCCGGAGAGCGCCGTGCAGGACAGCATCGCGGAGGGCGAGGCGCTGGTCTTCCAGGACGCCCTGGAGGAGCCCGGGGCCCCGGCGGCGGAAGCGGAGGGCTCGGAGGAGGAGCCGGAGCGCCCGGTCCGTGTCCTGGTCGGCCTGGAGCGGTACGCGCTGGCGGAGGAGAGCCTGGCCGACGGCCTGGCCCGGCTGGTCAACTCCGCTCCCAAGCAGGACGGTCCGGCCGAGGAGTGGGAGCGGCTCGCCGCCGGGGCCGGGGGGTCCACGGGCGAGCTGATCCGTGCGACCGCCGGGCACGGCCTGGTGCTGCACACCGGCGGGGAGGCGTCCCTGGCCGAGCCTGCGGCGCTGCTGCACGCCGCGCGCTCCCTCGGCCTGCGCGCCTGGGCCGCCGCCCACGGCCCCATCGGCCGCGACCGCTTCGCCGCCCTGCTGCGCCGGGCCGGGGAGGACGTCGGTGCCGACTCGCCCGTCGCGACCGTCCCCGGGCTCCTCTCCGGCCTCGAAGGGCCCGGCCGGGATGCGGACGGAGCTCTGGATCTGGATCTGCTGATCGTGCTCGACGCGCCGCAGCTCGACGTCGAGACGGCGGCGCTGCTGACCGAGTCGCTGCCGGACGGGGCGCGGCTGGTGCTGGCCGGGGATCCGGCGGTGCTGTGGTCCGTGGGGCCGGGGCGGGTGTTCGCGGATCTCCTCGCGGCGCGGATCTGCCCGCAGGTCGCCTCGCGGCTGCCCGACCCGGGGCCGCTGGGCGAGCTGGTCTCCGGCATCGGCATCGGCGAGCTGAACCAGGTCGAGGCACCCGGCAAGGAGCTCGTGATCGTGCCGGTGCGGGACGCGGGTGAGGCCGTGCATCGCACGGTGCAGCTCGTCGTGGACTCGGTGCCGCGGGCCATCGGCGTCCCGGCCGAGGAGACCCAGGTGATCACACCGGGGCACGGCGGTGCGGTGGGCACGCGCGCGCTCAACGCGGCTCTGAAGGAGCGGCTCAATCCAGGCCCCGGCCGCTTCGGCGGCTTCGACCCCGGTGACCGGATCGTCCACTCCCCCGCGCCGGGGAGGGCGGTGCCGGGCCGGGTGGTGACGGCGGACGCCGAGGGGCTGCACCTGTCGTGCGCGGGCGAGTCCGTCGTCGTACCGAAGGAGCGGGTGGAGCGGTCCGTGCGGCACGGGTGGGCGATGACCGCGCACCAGGCCGTCGGGAGCCGCTGGCCCGCCGTCGTCGTGGTGCTGCCCGGCGACGCGGCGCAGGCGCTGAGCCGGCCGTGGGTGTACACGGCGTTCGGGCGGGCCGACCGGCATCTGTCCGTGGTGCACGGCGTGGAGCAGGCGCTGCCGAAGGCCGTGGCCGAGGTCGTGGCGAAGCCCCGGACGACCCGGCTTCCCGTGCTGCTCGCTCCGCAGATCGGCCGCTGACGAGCGACGGCGGTGGTCACGGGCCGACACCTGGTGGCGCACCGCCCTCGTCACCCCCGGCCGCACGGAGGGAGACAC
>NZ_JBEOTZ010000040.1:0-50448 GCF_040303825.1 Streptomyces sp. NPDC094143 | reverse complement strand
ACCACGCCAACGTCCAGTCCCACTCGGGCTCTTCGGCGGTGCTGGCCGCCTACGCCGCCCTGCTGCGCCCCGGGGACACCGTCCTCGCCCTGGGCGCCGCCCTTCACGCCGCCGGCCGCATCTCACGGGACGTCAGCACGCGCCGCGCCTTGCGCACCGCCCGCCGTACGAACGTGTCGACACGGCCCTCCCGATAGCCCGGGAACGCGCGGGCCTCTCGGGGCCCGGCGAGGTAGACCGCGTCGGGAATGCCCGCGGCGCGGTCGCGGAAGTGCGGATAGGCCAGGTAGACGCGGCGGCCCTTCTTCTCCAGGAGGGCCGCGGCCTGCTTCTTGGCCTTGACGAACTGCACCACGTCCAGCAACAGGTCCGGGCGCTGCTCGGCGACCAGGTGCAGCCGCAGCCGCTCGTGGACCTTCAGGCGCTCGGCGACGCCCTCGGTCCAGTGGGCGTCCATCAGCGGCTTGGCCAGCTCCAGCTTGTGCCGGCGGACCTCCTCGCTGTCGGTGGCGAACTTCGGGCCGAACTGCGGCAGCAGGGTGACCAGGAAGGGCCGGACCATCAGCAGGTCGCGCCGGCCGCCCGCCGGGACGAGCTCGGCGATGAGGTTCATCAGGGCCCGCGCGGAGTCGAAGCGCAGCGTGTAACTGCCGCTCTTGGTCACGTGCTTGCCGTCGTCGCGCCCGACCAGGTAGTAGCAGGTGTGGTCGGCGACCACCGAGACGCCGTTCGCCCGGAGGTAGGCCTCCATCGTGAACAGCGCGTCCTCGCCGGTGAACAGCGACTCGTCGAACCGCATGCCGTGCCGGTCCAGCAGCTCGCGGCGGAACAGCTTCTGCGCGCTGAGGGTGAACTTGATGTTGGAGGAGTAGACGTCCGTCCGCTCCACCGTCTTCCCCCACATGGACTTCGGGGCCGAGCGGTTGACGCCCTCGACCTTGCCGAGGACGACGTCGGTGCCGGCCCGGTCGGCCATGGCGACCATCCGCTCCAGCGCCTCGGGGCCCAGCCGGTCGTCGGCGTCCAGGAAGAAGACGTAGCGCCCGCTCGCCTTGCCCAGGCCGACGTTGCGCGGGCCGCTGGGGCCGCCCGAGTTCTCCTGCCGGATCACCAGCACGTGCATGGGAGCCCGCTCGGCGAACTCCTCCAGGTACTCCCCCGTGCCGTCCGTCGAACCGTCGTCCACCGCGATGACCTCGACGCGGTCCGGATCGATGGTCTGCGCCTCGACGGACGAGAGGCACTCGATCAGGTACGGCATCGCTTCGTACGCCCCGATGATCACGCTCACATCAGGCTGCGTCACGGTCACGTTTCCCCCTAGTCAATGGGATATTCCCCCCGTATCGCCTCATTCGCTACTTGGTAGACGGGTGATCGAGGCAAGCGGTTGCCTCGCACACAGGTGTTAGTGGGACACGTCACATGGTGAACGGACAGGGAACGACAGACCAAAAGGGCTCGGCCCCCGAGGAACTCCTCGGGGGCCGAACGCCTCAGCGGTGGGCGGCAGTTCAGCCCGTGCCGACTCCGTCCGTGTCACCGGCCGTGGACACCCGCTGCCCGGGCACGGCGTTCGCCAGCTCGGCCTCCGCCTGGGCCAGGGCGGCCGCGTCCCGTGACTGCTGCCCGACGTTGCGCGTCTCGGCCTTGAGCGCGAGGTTCGCGACGGCGGTGTTGAACTGCTGAAGCGAGGTCGGCTCGTCCGGGCCCAGCAGGTACTGCTTGAGCTCCTTGCGGTCCTCGGCCAGCGGGTCGGCGGCCGGGTCGCGCACGGCGCTCAGCAGCTCGCCCAGCTCGTTCGCGCTGTTGGAGAGGATCACCGCGGCGCGCACCGCCGTGTTGTTCCGCTTGAACTCCTCGGCGCCCACCTCGGCGGAGTCCGTCACCGCGTACGGCTTGCCGCTCGCGATGAAGTCGGAGACCACGCTGGATATGTCGGAGACCATCGCCTCGGAGACGTTGAAGCAGTCGTACAGCCGCGGCTCGGGCCCGGTGATGACCCGGTGCTCCCAGCTGGGGAAGGAACGCCAGTAGGCGTCGTTCCACTCGGCGCGCAGCCGGGCGGCCTCCTCGTGCCGGGCGACGTCGAGCACACCGTCACGGGTGGCCTCGGCCTCGTCGCCGCGGTCGCCGCCGGTGCCGGCCAGCTGTGCCAGCCGGGCCTCGATCCGGGCCAGCTCGTCCTTGGCCTGCGCCTGGACGGCGGTGTCGGCGACGAAGCGCGGGTCGAGGGCGCGCTCCGCCGCGGCCTTGCGGACCAGGGCGGTGATGCGCTGGTGGGCGGCGCCGGCCTCCTTGCTGACCGTGCCGGTGAAGGGGTGCGGCTTGTACAGCACGCGCACGGGCGGGTCCGCCGCGACCAGCTTGCGCACGATGTTCTCGCCGGCCAGCACGATCGAGGTGTTGCCCGGGTTGCCGTCCCAGCCCTCCCAGGTGGGCGCGTACAGCACCGTGGGGATGCGGCCCTCGGGGACGCCCTGCCAGGTCTGGATGGGGGCGAGCTGGGGGCGGCCGACCTCGACGATGTCGTCGTCGCGGACACCGACGTCGGCGATGGCGTAGCGGTCGCGGCCCGCGCGGCCGGCCGTCCACACCTCGTCGTAGACCTTGCTGAACGGGTTGACGCTGGCGAGCTTGTCGCTGTCGCCGTGGCCGATGAAGACGTGCTTCATGGTGGGCACGCGCAGCAGGTGGATGTTCTTGCCGACGTTGGCCGCGTACAGCGCGACGCGCACCGTGGACAGGTCCAGGTTCATCAGGTGCACCCCTCCGGGCACGCAGATGACCGGGACCGTGGTGGGCGCCAGGTTGTTCAGGATGACCCGCTCGCGCAGGATGATCAGCGGCTTGGAGTCCAGCTTCTCCATCGTGTCCAGCCACATGTTGACCTGGTACGCGGAGTCCTTCGAACCGGAGAAGTACAGCACCGTCTCGGGCTTGTACTCGCCCAGCCAGTCGTCGACGGCGGCCAGCACGCCCTCGGCCTTCGGCGGAATCCTCCGGCCGCGCACGTACGGCACCAGCGCCAGGACGTACAGGGTGGCCAGGGCCACCGTGACGCCGATGCCGGCGAAGCCGATCAGGGAGGACTTCAGCTGCGCGGCGAGCAGGATGCCGACGACCGCCGCGAGGTCGAGGTGCAGCATCTTCTCGGCGGAGCGGTGCAGCAGCCGGCGCGGCGGGGCGTCCGGGATGCGGATGCGGGACTTCAGGTCCACGTTGCGCGTGGCGACCGGCATGCGGCGGCGGTTGCGGATCAGCTGCACCAGCGCCCCGTGCGGGGCCTGCAGACCGTAGAAGGCGATGAAGCAGGCGATCGCGCCGTAGTAGATCAGGTTGTCCGCCAGGGACAGCCGGGCCAGCAGCAGGACCAGGAGCAACTGCCGGATCAGGAACCGGATCGACAGGCCGGCCCGGACCTTGCCGAGGCGGTTGATCAGGTAGCTGCCCTTGCGGTGCAGATAGTGGTCCGCCAGGTACGTCACGGCGGCCGCTGCCGCGAAGGCGGGAACGCTCGGGACGAGCGCGGCCAGCATGAGGGCGGGGAAGCCCGCCACCATGAGGACCGCCGCGGCCAGCTCGGCCGCGCTGCCCACCCGGGCGACGCGAATAGCGGTGGATATCACGGAGAAACCTGCTCTTGGGAGGGGTGTGCCGTCTTGGTTCTGAATGCGGCTGGTCTGTGAATATTCGCGGGACTGTATGGATTCAGGCCCCTGCGAACACTCCTGTTGACAGATACCCGTGAACAGGAGGGCGCAGAGGCCTGAATTACCGAAGTCTAATTGCCGCCAATTATTACACGCCGTCCTGCCGGTCCAGCACCGAGGCCAGCGCCTGCTCGAAGCCGGACGCGCGGGCCGCGCCGGCCGTCGGGTCCTGCTGGCGGACGTCGATGACGTGCCCGGTCAGCTCGGACAGCAGCACGTCGAGCGACGTACGGGCGACCGCCTCGGAGGACAGCAGGGAACCCGCGGGCTCCTGGCCGAAGGCCTTGGTGCGCATGGGGGTCGCGGTGCGCTCGGGGTTGATGCAGTTGACGCGGACGCCGTCGCCGGCCCACTCGTCGGACAGGGCCTGGGTGAGGTTCACCATCGCGGCCTTGGTCGAGGAGTACAGGCTGTACTCGGCGCGGCCGCGGGTGTAACTGCTGGAGGTGTAGAGCAGCAGCTGGCCCTTGGTCTCCGACAGGTACTTGTACGACGAGCGCGCGATCTGCACCGGGGCCAGGTAGTTGACCTTCAGCGCCTCCTCGATGGTGGCGTTGTCGGTCTCGGCGAGCTTGCCGATGCGCAGCACGCCGGCGGTGTTCACGACGTAGTCGATCCGGCCGGTCTCGGCGTACGCCTTGGACAGCGCGTCGTCGACCTCCTCCGGGTTCTCCACGTGGGTGCCGGTGGTGGAGCGGCCCAGGGCGTACACCGAGGCGCCGTAGGATCCGGCGAGTTCGGCGATGTCCTTGCCGATGCCGTAGGAGCCGCCGAAGACGACGATCGTCTTGCCGGTCAGCAGCTCGCGGTAGGCCTGCTCGGAGACCTGCTCGGGCGCGGCCGTGGAGGCGAGCTGGAAGAGCTTGTCGGCAATGAAGACGTCGACGGGCTGGGTGACCTTCATGTTGTACTCGTCACCCGCGACGACGTGGATCGGCACGTCGGGCAGGTACTTGAGCACGACGGAGCAGTCGTCGGTGGCCTGGAAGTTGGGGTCGCCGGCGGCGACCTCGTAGGCCCGCTTGATCGTGGACAGCTTGAAGGCCTGCGGCGTCTGGCCGCGGCGCAGCCGGGAGCGGTCCGGGATCTCGGTGATGAACTCGCCGTCCTCGCCGTGCGTGCGCGTGACGATGATGGTGTCCGCGGAGGGGATGGCCACGTCGACGGCCTGGTAGCGCTCCAGCGCGGTGACGCAGTCATCGATGACGCGCTGCGACAGCAGGGGGCGTACGGCGTCGTGGAAGAGGACGTTGAGGTCCTCGCCCTCGGCGAGACCCTCACCGAGGGCCGCGATGGCGCGCTCGGTGGTCTCGTTCCGCGTGGAACCGCCCTCGATGATCCTGGTGACCTTCTTGAATCCGGCCTTGGCGACGATCTTCTCGACGTCGGGCACGTAGCCCTGCGCCATCAGCACGATGATGTCGTCGATCGCGTCGGTGTTCTCGAAGGTGGTCAGCGTGTGCTCGATGACTGCCTTGCCGGCGATCTTCAGCAGCTGCTTGGGGATCGACAGACCCACCCGCTGACCGGTGCCACCGGCCAGGATCACTGCGGTGGTACGGGGCTTGGCTATGTGCTGGGACACAGGTGACCTACCTTGGGGCGACAGGGAACTTCGAAATGGTCCCACTCTTGGTTACCGCAGTGCAAGGTGAGCGCCCTCCGCCGCATATGTGCGCGCAACCTGTCATTCACCTGGTACTGCTGGTGATTGGCGAGACGGTTCCACGGCGTCGCGAGGGTCCCTCTAATTGCTGTGAGTAACTCCACAAGGAGTTCCCGATCAAGATTCCGCAGCAATTCGGTCTCGGCGCGGGCAAGGTGGCGCCCGCGCGCCGAACCCCCGTCCGTACGGCGGGAGCCCGGGACTCCGAAGAGTCCCGGGCTCCCGTGTGTCCCCGGTGTGGCGGTGTCGCGGTCAGACGACCTGCACGCCCGGCCGGCCCGCCTCGACCCGCAGCCGGGCCAGCGTGCTCGGCGTCGCCTGCGGCTGCCGCACCGTGTCGACCACCCGCACCTGGGCGTCGATGCCGGCCCGGCGGATGTCGAACAGGTGGTAGCCGCGGTGCGCGTCGAGCAGCTTCCAGTGCGGGTTGTCCGGCCGCCGCGGGTCCCACTCCCGGCGGAAGGCCTCCTGGTCCTGGTCGCCGTTGCTGGAGATGGAGGTGCCGACGAACTCGGCGCCGACGACCGCGGAATCCGGGTCGGCGTAGTCCTCCTTGAGGTCGCTGATCATCGTCAGGTGCCGGTCGCCGGAGAGCACCACCGGGTTGCGGACCTGCCTGAACTCCTCCATGAACCGGTTGCGTTCGGCCTGGTAGCCGTCCCAGGCGTCGTAGAACCAGAGCTTGCCCTCGCCCACCTTGAGGTCCGTCTCGGCCATCATGATCTGCGAGGCGATGAGGTTCCAGCGGGCGGGCGAGTCCTGCAGGCCGTTCAGCAGCCACTGCTTCTGCCGCGCGCCCAGCATGGTCAGTGACGGGTCCTGGGCGCCTTCCTGACTGGTGGCCTGATCGCTGCGGTACTGCCGGGTGTCCAGGACGTTGAGGCGGGCCAGGCGGCCGAACTCCAGGCGGCGGTACATCCGGATGTGCGGGCCGTTCGGCACGGCGCTGGCGCGGACCGGCATGTGCTCGTAGAACGCCTGGTAGGCCGCGGTCAGGCGGGCCACGAACGCGTCGTGGGGCTGCTTGTCCGGGTCCTGCGGGATCTCGCCGGCGAAGTCGTTGTCCACCTCGTGGTCGTCGAAGCTCACCACGAAGGGCGCGTTCGCGTGCATCGCCGCGAGGTCCGGGTCGGTGCGGTACTGGGCGTACCGGTTGCGGTACTGGACGAGGCTGAACGGCTCGCCGGTGCCCTCGTGCCGCCGCAGGGCCGTCGCCGAGGGCGTGGACTCGTAGATGTAGTCGCCGACGAACACCACCACGTCCGGGTCCTGGTCGAGCATGTCCGCGTAGGGCGTGAAGTAGCCGTGCTGCCAGTTCTGGCAGGAGGCGAGGGCCATGCGCAGGGAGCCACCGGAGCTGTGGCGGTGGGGCGCGGTACGGGTGCGGCCGACGGGCGAGAGCTGGCCGCCGGTGCGGAAGCGGTACCAGTGGGCACGGTCCGCGCGCAGTCCGCGTACGTCCACGTGAACGCTGTGCCCGTACTCGGGCCGGGCCTGGGCGGTGCCCCGGCGGACGACCTTTCTGAACCGGTGGTCCTCGGCGACCTGCCACTCCACGGGCACCACGCGGTCCGGCATGCCACCGCCGTTCAGCGGGTCCGGGGCGAGCCTGGTCCACAGCACGATGCCGTCCGGGAGCGGGTCCCCGGAGGCGACGCCGAGGCTGAACACCCCGTCGGGCAGAGGCGTTTCGGCCGCGTGCGCGGCGGCCGGAAGCCACAGGCCGGCGGAGGACGCGGCACCGAGCACCGCGGCGCCGGCGGTCAGAAAGCGACGTCGGTCGGGGGATACTGCTCCGGTCATCGGCGGACTCCCTTACCTCGCTGGCCACATGGACACGGGGAAGCTTCACGCTCGCGGGCGGTCCGCCCGCTGAACGCCGGGGTTCACGTACATGACAACTAAGCAGACAAAAGAAGACCCGCCGCCAGCGCTGGAACCAGCCGTTGCCGGGGCGAGTCTGACAGGTGTTCAGTCGGAGGTGGGTGAGCGAAACCCCGAGGGCGGTGACCGCGCGGGAGCGGTCAGGGCTCCTCATCCGCGCGGCCCCCTACGACCCGTCGGGGGAAGGGCTCTGCTCAGAACGGCTCGAAGTCGTCGAACTCCTGCTGCGCGTCGTCCCGCTCGGCCTGCCGGTCCCGGCGGCGCTGCGCGGCCGGACGCGGCTCCTCGAAGCGGTGGTCCTCGCCTCGCCGGCCGAGCATCTCGGCACCGGCCGTCACGGACGGCTCCCAGTCGAAGACGACCGCGTTCTCCTCGGGGCCGATGGCGACGCCGTCGCCACCCCGGGCGCCGGCCTTCATCAACGCCTCCTCGACACCGAGCCGGTTGAGCCGGTCCGCCAGATAACCGACCGCCTCGTCGTTGTTGAAGTCGGTCTGCCGCACCCAGCGTTCGGGCTTCTCGCCGCGCACCCGGAACACGTCGTCCTCGCGGGTCACGGTGAAGCCGGTGTCGTCCACGGCCTTGGGCCGGATGACGATGCGCGTGGCCTCTTCCTTCGGCTTCTCGGCCCGCGCCTTGGCCACGAGCTCGGCGAGCGCGAACGACAGCTCCCTCAGTCCCAGGTGCGCCACGGCCGACACCTCGAAGACGCGGTAGCCGCGCGCCTCCAGGTCGGGCCGCACCATCTCGGCCAGGTCCTTGCCGTCCGGTACGTCGATCTTGTTCAGCACGACCAGGCGCGGCCGGTTGTCCAGCCCGCCGTACTGGCGCAGCTCCTCCTCGATGATGCCGAGGTCGGAGAGCGGGTCGCGGTCCGACTCCAGCGTGGCGGTGTCCAGGACGTGCACGAGCACACTGCACCGCTCCACGTGCCGCAGGAACTCGAGCCCCAGGCCCTTGCCCTGGCTGGCCCCGGGGATCAGCCCGGGCACGTCGGCGATCGTGTAGACCGTCGAGCCGGCCGTGACGACGCCGAGGTTCGGCACGAGCGTGGTGAAGGGGTAGTCGGCGATCTTCGGCTTGGCCGCGCTCAGCACCGAGATCAGGGACGACTTGCCCGCGCTCGGGTAGCCGACCAGCGCCACGTCGGCGACCGTCTTCAGCTCCAGGACGATGTCCTGCACGTCCCCCGGCTCGCCGAGCAGCGCGAAGCCGGGCGCCTTGCGCCGGGCCGAGGCCAGGGCCGCGTTTCCGAGCCCGCCCCGGCCGCCCTGCGCGGCGACGTACGACGTGCCGTGCCCGACCAGGTCCGCGAGGACGTTGCCCGCCTTGTCCAGCACGACCGTGCCGTCCGGCACCGGCAGGACCAGGTCCTGCCCGTCCTTGCCGGAGCGGTTGCCGCCCTCGCCGGGCTTGCCGTTGGTGGCCTTGCGGTGCGGGGAGTGGTGGTAGTCGAGCAGCGTGGTGACGGACTGGTCGACGGTGAGGATCACGTCCCCGCCGCGACCGCCGTTGCCGCCGTCCGGGCCGCCCAGCGGCTTGAACTTCTCACGGTGGACGGAGGCACAGCCGTGGCCTCCGTTACCCGCGGCGACATGCAGTTCGACGCGGTCCACGAAGGTGGTCATGGTGGGTGCCTCCAGAAGTACGTACGAGATTTACTTGTTCAACGAGATGTACTTGTTCAACAAGCGAAAGGCGGACCCGCCTTCCCGCAACGGGAAGTGAGGTCCGCCTCGCGAGAGTGTCCGATCAGGCGACCGGAACGATGTTCACGACCTTGCGGCCACGGTGGGTGCCGAACTGCACCGAACCGGCCTGGAGCGCGAACAGCGTGTCGTCGCCGCCACGGCCGACGCCCGCACCCGGGTGGAAGTGGGTGCCGCGCTGACGGACCAGGATCTCACCAGCGTTGACGACCTGACCGCCGAAGCGCTTCACGCCGAGCCGCTGGGCATTGGAGTCGCGACCGTTCCGAGTGGACGATGCGCCCTTCTTGTGTGCCATTTCTCCTCAGTCCCTTACTTCGCAGCCGTGGGGATCTCGGTGACCTTGATCGCCGTGTACTGCTGGCGGTGGCCCTGGCGACGGCGGTAACCGGTCTTGTTCTTGTAGCGCAGAATGTCGATCTTCTGCCCCTTGTGGTGGTCCACGACCTCGGCCTGGACCTTGATGCCGGCCAGCACCCACGGGTCGCTGGTCACGGCGTCGCCGTCGACAACGAGCAGGGTCGAGAGCTCGACCGTGTCGCCAACCTTGGCAGTGGAAATCTTGTCAACCTCAACGATGTCGCCGACAGCAACCTTGTGCTGGCGACCACCGCTGCGCACGATGGCGTACACGCGGAACTCACTCTCTCGCTCGGGAAACGGCACCCCCGCAGGCCAGCCGCCCGGCAGAGCGGGCGGCCTCTCCTGGGCGCCCGGCGCCCGGAGGATGAGGTTTACGGGGATGTGACGCGTCAGTCGACACGCCGACGGTCAAGGTTACGGGGCCGCGGTCGAGGGGGTCAAACCGAGCCGGGCCCCCGGCCTGTGCGTCCGGTCACTCCGGCCCCCCGGGCCGGCGCCCGGGGCGTACGCGTGGCCGCGCACGCCCCGGGTGTTCGCCGTACGGGTCAGCCCTCGTCGGTGGAGGCCGTGACGGAGGAGAGCGTCTGCTCGGCCGCCGCGGTCTTCTTCGACGTGGCCTTCTTGGCGGCCGTCTTGGTGGTCTTCGCCGCCTTCTTGGCCGTCGTCTTCTTCGCCGCGGTCTTCTTCGCCGCGGTCTTCTTGGTGGCGGCCTTCTTCGCCGTGGCCTTCTTGGCCGTCTTGCGGGCCGTCTTCTTGGCCGCGGCGGGCTCCTCGCCCGTCTCGGTCTCAGCCGCGTCGGCGGCCGGAGCGCCGGTCTCCGCCGCGGGCTCCTCCGACGGGGCCGACGGGACGACCACGACGGCCGCCTCCTCGGACGCGGTGGGCGCCGTGGACTTGCGCACGGCCCGGCGCCGCGGACGGGCCGGGGCGGCGCTCTCGGCAGGCGTCTCGGCGACCTGCTCGGCGACCGGCTCGGCCTGCCCGGCCGCCTCGGCCGGCGGGGCCTCGGACACCGCGGGCGAGGTCTCGGCCACCGTCACCACGGCGGCCTCGGCCCCCGCCGGCGAACCGGCCGGAGCGGACACCTTGCGGGTGGCCCGCCGCCGGGTGCGGCCCTTCGGCGCGGCCTCCTCGGCCGCAGCGACGGGAGCGGGCTGCGCCGCCTCCACCACCGGGTCCTCCACGGCCATCGGCTCGGCCTGCGCCTCCGCGGCCGGCTCCGGCTGCACGGGACGGGCGACCTCCTCCGCGGCGGTGACGTCCTGGGCCGTGGGCCCCTCGGCGGCGTCCGCGACCGGCTCGGCCGCCCTGCTCTCCGCCCTCGCGGACTCGCCGCGCGGCGCGCCCGCCGGGGCCGACGCCCGCCGGCTCACCCGGCGCCGCGACCGTCCGCGGGTGGCCGCGGCCTCCGCCTCGGCGGCGCTGCTGTACAGCTCCTCGTCGGGCTCGAAGGCCGGCTCGGGCAGCGCGACCGGCTCGGCGGCCTCGGCCACGACCTCGGCCTCGGTCTCGGCCTCCTGCTCGGCGGTCTCGACGGCCGCCTCGTGGACGTGCGGCTGCTCGGCGGCACCGGCACGGGCCCGCTTCTTGCGCTTGCCGCCGCCCCCGGTGGAGGTGGGCTGCTCCATGTGCACGATGACACCGCGCCCGTTGCAGTGAACGCAGGTCTCGGAGAAGGACTCCAGCAGGCCCTGGCCCACCCGCTTGCGGGTCATCTGCACCAGACCCAGCGAGGTCACCTCGGCGACCTGGTGCTTCGTACGGTCCCGGCCCAGGCACTCCAGCAGGCGCCGCAGCACCAGGTCCCGGTTGGACTCCAGCACCATGTCGATGAAGTCGATGACGATGATGCCTCCGAGGTCGCGCAGCCTCAGCTGGCGCACGATCTCCTCGGCCGCCTCCAGGTTGTTCCTGGTGACGGTCTCCTCCAGGTTGCCGCCCTGGCCGGTGAACTTGCCGGTGTTGACGTCGACGACGACCATCGCCTCGGTCCGGTCGATCACCAGCGAGCCTCCGCTGGGCAGCCAGACCTTGCGGTCCAGGGCCTTGGCGAGCTGCTCGTCGATCCGGTACGTGGCGAAGACGTCGACCTCGGAGGTCCACTTCTGCAGCCGCCCGGCGAGGTCCGGCGCCACGTGCGAGACGTACCCGTGGATCGTCGACCATGCCTCGTCGCCGCTGACGACGACCTTGGAGAAGTCCTCGTTGAAGATGTCGCGCACGACCCGGACGGTCATGTCCGGCTCGCCGTACAGCAGCGTCGGCGCGTTGCCGCTCCTGGCCTTCTTCTGGATGTCCTCCCACTGCTGCTGCAGCCGCTCGACGTCCCGGCGCAGCTCGTCCTCGCTCGCGCCCTCGGCGGCGGTGCGCACGATGACGCCCGCGTCCTCGGGGACGATCTTCTTGAGGATGGTCTTCAGCCGGGCCCGCTCGGTGTCGGGCAGCTTGCGGCTGATGCCGGTCATGGAGCCCTCGGGCACGTACACGAGGTAGCGCCCCGGCAGGGAGACCTGGCTGGTCAGACGGGCGCCCTTGTGGCCGATCGGGTCCTTCGTCACCTGGACGAGCACCGACTGGCCGGACTTGAGGGCGGACTCGATGCGCCGCGGCCCGTGGGCCATGCCCAGCGCCTCGAAGTTGACCTCACCGGCGTACAGCACGGCGTTGCGGCCCTTGCCGATGTCGATGAAGGCGGCCTCCATCGACGGCAGCACGTTCTGCACCTTGCCGAGGTAGACGTTGCCGACGTACGAGACCGCCTGCTCCTTGTTGACGTAGTGCTCGACGAGCACGTCGTCCTCGAGAACGCCGATCTGCGTGCGGTCGCCGTGCTGACGGACGACCATCACGCGCTCGACGGCCTCGCGGCGGGCCAGGAACTCGGCCTCGGTGATGATCGGGACGCGCCGGCGGCCCTGCTCACGGCCCTCGCGGCGGCGCTGCTTCTTGGCCTCCAGACGCGTCGAGCCCTTGATGGACTGCACCTCGTCGGACGGCTCGGCGCTCTTCTCGCGGGCGGGCCGGGGATCGCGGACCTTGACGACCGTGCGCTCGGGGTCGTCGTCGGACAGCTCGGCCTCGAGGCCGGAGTCACCGGCGCGGCGACGGCGGCGACGGCGCCTGCGGCTGCTGCTGGAGCCGCCCCCGCCGGACGAGTCGTCCCGGTCGGTGGCCTCGTCGGCGTCCTCCCGGTCCTCCTCGGTCTGCTCGGCGGCGTCCTCGGCGTCCTGTACGGCGTCGATCTCGTCGGAGTCGCCGTCCGCGGCGTCGCCGTCGCTCTCGGCGGACTCGCCGCGACGGCGGCGGCGACCGCCCCGGCGGCGGCGCCGGCGCGAGCCGGGCCCCTCGGAGTCGTCCTGGTCGTCGTCCTCGACCTGGTCCTCGGCGGACTCCTCGGCCTCCTCCGGCTCCTCGACGGCCGTCTCGGCGGCCGGGGCCTCGGGCTCCTCGCCACCCCGGCGCCTGCGACGGCGACGGGATCCGGGGGTCTGCTCGTCCCGGTCGGACCGGTCGTCGCGTCCCTCCGGGGTCTCCGGCGTGTCCTGCGTGTCCTGCGTGAGGTCCTCGGGCTCCTCGGCGTTAACGGCCGCCTCGGCTGCGGCCGCGGCGGCCCGCTCCGGGGTCTGGAACTGGGGCTCGGTGAAGACGGGCGGCTGGAAGAGGGCGACGGCGGGCCGTGCCGGGCGCGCCGGTCCCTCGTTCTCACCGGCGGCCGCACCGGCGGCGCGCCCGGCGGGCTGGGCGGGCTCGGCGAATCCGCCGGCGGCCCGGCGCACGACCCGGCGGCGACGCCGCGGGGCGGCGTCCTCGGCGGGCTCGGCGGCGGGGGCCTGGGCGGTGGCTTCGGCGGGGGCCTCGGACGCGGCGGGGGCCTGGGCGGAAGCCTGCGCGGCGGGCGCGGCCTCTTCGGCCCCGGAGACGGGGGCCGTCTCGGCGGCGGCCTTGGAACGGGACCGGGACCTGGACCTGCGGGCCGGTTCGGCGGGGTTCTCGGTCACGGGGGCCTTCGCCTCCTCGGGCGATTCCGCGGGCGCCTCGGCGGATTCGGCGGTGGAGCCGGACGGACCGGCGTCGACGCCGGAGCCGGCCGCTTCGGCGGGCGCGGACACGCGCCGCGAGGCCCGCCGGCGGGTGCGGCGCGGAGCCGCCTCCTCGGTGGTGTCGGCACCGGCGATCGCGACCTCGTCGGCCTCGGCGACGGCCGGCTCGGAGTCGACCGGCGCGCTCTGCGCGGCCTGGTCGCTGCGCGCCGGCGTGTCGTTCTCGGTGGAAGCGGAAGCGGCGGGCGAGGTGACGCTGCGGGTCGCACGGCGCCGGGTGCGCCGGGGAGCGGCGTCCTCGGCGGGTGCGGGGACCTCGGCCTGCTCCGGCGCCTCGAGGGCGGCGGGTGCGGCGGCGGTCGCGGGCAGCACGGTCTCGGCGGCCTCGGCGGCCGGAGCCCCGGCCGGTGCGGAGGCACGGCGCACCACACGGCGCCGCTTGCGCCCGGCGGACGCGGTGTCCTCCACCGGGGAGGACTCGGCGGGCTCCGTCACGTCGGTGGCGGCGTCCTGCGCGGCGGTCTCCTCGGCCTCGTCGGTCTCCACGGCGTCGGCCGCGAGCTCCTCGGCCTCGGCGGCCGGTATGGCCGGTGCGACGGTCTCCGCCGGCGCGTCGGTGGCACCGGCGGGCGGACCGGCCGGGCGGGACGCGGCACGGCGCCGCCGGCGGGGCGGCAGGGTGTCGCTGGGGGTGTTCTGTTCGGAGCCCTGTGCGGACTCTGTGGGTTCGGTCGGTTCGAGCATGCGGGCTTATCTCCCGTCAGGCTCCCGGGCGCCGCGCCTGGTCCGGCGATGCCGGTGACGTCCGCGGCTCGCGCTGTGCGCGTCGCCGCCGTCCGGGGCGCGGGCGCCGCACGGGAGCTCTCCGTGTCCTGTCTCGCCGGTTCCGTACGCCGAATGCGTACGGCCTGGCGAAAGTCTTCTGGTCGGTACGCTGCCCGACCCAGGTGGCTCCCGAGTCCGAGGGCGGCGTTACGACGTCCGTCCCTACGCGGGACCTTCCTTACACCGGCGCCGTCGCGGCGGCAGACTGTTCGGCCGTTGAGTGGGCCTGCGCTGCCTCGCGGTCGGGCGCGAGCGGGTCGGTCACCGTGCCGGTCTCTTCATCGAACAGCCCCTGCGCCAGCCTGGTCACCGCTGCGGGGACCGGCGGCGCCAGGTCGGCCACGGCGCGGAGACCGGACAGGACGTCGTCGGGTCGTACGGCAGGCGTCACGTGCCGAACAACCAGCCGCAGTATCGCACAGGGCTGGTCGGTCGGCCTATCAGCCTGCGAACTCCGCGTTTCCGCGAGGTCGCGGCTCTCCAGGCTCACGACGGCGGAGCGGGCGTCGAAGGTGCGCACGCCGTTCTTGGCGAGACGCTGGACCTCGACGGTCTCGGCCTCGGTGAAGGCGTCCGCCGCCCGGCGGGCCTCCCCCGGCGACACGCCGTCCAGCCGCAGCTCCCACACGGAAGCCGTCAGCCGGTCGGCGAGGCCCGAGGTGCGGGCCTCGACCGCCTCGACGATGTCGAGCCCGGCGGGCAGCGACTCGTCGAGGAGGACCCTGAGCTGCTCCGGGTCGCGGCGCGCGGTGAGCGCGATCTCCAGGTACTCCGCCTCACTGCCCGTGCCGGTGGGTGCGGCATTGGCGTACGACACCTTCGGGTGCGGCGTGAACCCGGCCGAGTAGGCCATCGGCACCTCGGCACGGCGCAACGCACGCTCGAAGGCGCGCTGGAAGTCACGGTGGCTGGTGAACCGGAGGCGGCCGCGCTTGGTGTAGCGCAGTCGGATGCGCTGCACCGCGGGTGCGGGCGGCGGGCCTTCGGGCTGTCGCTTGCCCAGTGTCGTTCAGTCCTTCGTGAGAGCGGTCGTACTGCTACCAAGAGTACGTGCCTCGCGGCCGGATGGTTCCCTCCGGGCGGCCGGCGCGGGCCGCCTCGGCTCCCCGAGGAGCATCCGGCGCACGTCGGCGCGGGTGCGCCGGACGGTCTGGCGGGCAGCGGCCAGGGCCTGCCGGGTGGCGCGTCCGGCGCTGCGGGCGGCCTCGGCGGCGGGCCGCAGCAGGGTGTCGCGCAGGACGTGCCCGACGGGCGTGAGCACACCGCGGTACACCCACCGCAGCGGCTCCACGAAGGTCCACCGCAACAGCGTGCCGAGGAACCGCCCGACGGCGAGCGAGACGTGGCCGGCGACGCGCCAGGCGTGGCCCAGGGCGTCCCGCACCTCTCGTCCCACGACGGCGAGGACACGGCCCACGGGCGTGAGGACCCGGCGCCACAGGGCGAGCGCGGGCAGCACGAACAGGATCCGCGCGATCCAGTACAGGGCCGCTCCGACGCCGGTGACGACCGTGCTGACCAGCCACACCAGCCCCTTGCCGCACCACAGCAGGGCGCGTCCGACGGGCGCGAGCACCCAGGTGTACAGCCAGAGGGCCGGTACGGCCACGAGGTACCGGACAAGCCACGCCACGGCCGTCCAGGCGCCGAGCCCGAGCGCGGCGAACGCGGCCCCGATCCCCCTCACCACCCACATCACGGCGTGCCCGGCGGGGGTGAGCAGGTGCGCGTACGCCCAGCCGAGCACGGCGCCGACGCCCCGCCCGGCCAGGGCGAGCGCGTGTCCCAGGGGTGTCAGCACGTACCGGTACAGCCAGACGAGCGGCACCACGACGAGGACGTTGCCGAGCCAGGCGAGGGCTTTGCCCAGCGGCACCGCGACGTACCGCCACAGCCCCACGAAGGGCCAGACGAACACCGCGCGGCCCAGCCACAGCAGGGCCCGGCCGAGTGGCCGGAGCAGGGTGTCGTTCAGGAACCGGCCGGTGACGACGAGCGCGTCCCAGGCCATCCGCACGGGGACGACCAGCACGAGCACGACGATCCGCACCGGCATCCGGATCGCGACGGCGAGGCACCCCTCGGGCGCCTCCGGCTGCCGCCGGACGGGCGGCCCGGCCGGACGCGTGCGCGGACCGACCCCCGGTACGGAACCCTCACGGGGCGGTTTCTCCAGATCCATACCGTCGAAGACGCCGCAGCGCCCCGTCCGGATCCCGCACCGCACCATCCCGGCCCGTTCTCCCGCAGATCCGCCACCCGGACCCGCGGTCGTACCGTCCGGTTCCGACGTGAGGCCCGGTGAGGCGCCCGCGGGAGGGACATCCGCCGCACGACGGCCGGCCGGGCCATGCCGCCGACGACGTGGGTGACCGCGCTCAGGCTCCGGAGGCGTCCCCGCCCGTCTCGAAGCGCAGCAGGTCACCCGGCTGGCACTCCAGCACCTCGCAGAGCGCGGCGAGGGTGGAGAAGCGGACCGCCTTGGCGCGGCCGTTCTTGAGGACGGCCAGGTTGGCCGGGGTGATGCCGACGCGTTCGGCGAGTTCGCCCACGGACATCTTCCGCTTCGCCAGCATCACGTCGATGTCGACGGCGATCGGCATCAGATGACCTCTTCCAGCTCGGCCCGCATCCGGGCCGCCTCGATGTCACGGGCGACGGCCTGCGCCAGCAGCATCCGCAGCACCAGCACGACCAGCGCGACCCCCAGAACGGCCACACCGACCCCGCCCAGCAGCAGCACCACGCCGGGCGCGACGGCCTCGCCCGGCGCGAGCACGACCCCGAGCGCGAACACCAGGCAGGCGGCCGCCACGAACGCGCCGATCACGAGGTGCACGTACCGGAAGGCACCCGTGGAGAACACCGTCCCGCGGCGCACCATCGTCACCAGGCGCCACACGCAGACGATGACGACCTGAGCGGTCACGACACCCAGCACCAGGATCACCAGGACCGGCGTGCGCAGATGGGCGTACTCGGGCCTGAGCCCGTTCATGTCGATCGCCAGCAGCGGGACCATCACGCCCTGCACGAACAACGAACCGGCCAGCAGCATCACCAGCACCGCGCGCAACGCGGTCACGGCCAGCTTCCCCATCCCCACTCCCCGCCTACCAATCGAACCACGATGGAAATCTATCGAGATTCGATAAATCCGGCAAGTGGCGGTTCCCCCGGAGGCGTACGACCCCTGACACCGTGGCAAGAGGCATCAAGGCCGGTACCCGGACCGAGGAGGACGACGGTGGACTGGCGCGTGTTCGCACGGGAGATGGCCTCCATGGCGCGGGACCTGCTCGCCCAGGACTCGGTCGAGGCCACTCTGGGCCAGATCACCCGCGCGGCCGTCGAGCTGGTCTCCGGGTGCGACGCGGCCGGCGTCCTGCTGCTGCACGGCGAGACCGTGGAGTCGCTCGCCCCGACCCACGACCTGGTGGTGGAGAGCGACCGGCTCCAGGACCGTCTCGGCGAGGGCCCCTGCTTCGACGCGGCCCGCACGAGCACCGGTGAGCGGGTGTACCGCCTCGGCGACCTCACCACCGAGCGGTCCCGCTGGCCGGCCTACGCCAGCCGGGCCGAGGATCTGGGCATCGGCAGCATGATGGGCTTCCTGCTGTACACCGAGGACGAGAATCTCGGCGCGCTCAACCTGTACTCCCACCGCCCCGGGTCCTTCTCCGAGGACAGTGAGACCGCCGGCTGGCTGCTGGCCTCGCACGCCGCCGTCGCCTTCTCCAGCGCCCGCAACCACGCCCAGCTGGAGCAGGCCATCGCCACGCGGCACGTCATCGGCGAGGCGATGGGCATCCTCATGGGAAGCCACCGCCTCACCGAGGAGCAGGCCTTCGACGTCCTGCGCCGCTTCTCCCAGGAGCACAACACCAAGCTCCGGGAGGTCGCCCGCCGGGTCTGCGAACACGGCGGACTGAGCTGACGGCTCCCCCAGCACGCGTTCTGAACTGGGGGAACCTGACGGAACCGGTCCCCCGGGGGAGCGTCACCGACTCCGCCTCCTCAGCGGGTCCCCCGGGACCGCGGTGTCTCACCCTTCGTTCCGCGGCGGAAAAGCACCGCTGGCGGGCGATCACCGAACCGTCGTACACGTGGTCCGGTGTGGCGACCGCCGTGACCGCCCGGGCGAGCGGTGTGGACGGCTCCTGGCCCCTCGACCGTGACATCCGTGTTGATCATGATGACCAGGGTGGCCCGCCGCGCGGGCGGATACACCGTCACCATCTCGTAGCCCGGGATCGAGCCGTTGTGCCCGATCCACCCGTTGGTCTTGACGAGGCCGAGTCCGTACGTCGTACCGGGGTAGCCCGGTCGGCTGCGTCCTGAGCCGCTGCGCCTGGGTCTCGGGGCTGAGCAGCCGGCCCGTGGCGAGGATCGGGGCCCAGCGGCGCAGGTCGTACAGGTCGGAGATCATCGCCCCGGCCGGAGGCAGCGGTGAGCCCCCTCCGCTGCGGAGGGGGCTCACCGGTCTGTCCCGTCAGTGCGCGTGGCCGCTCGGCGCGGGTGCCGCGTTCTTGACCGTCAGGGGCAGCAGCTTCTTGCCCGTCGGGCCGATCTGGATGTGGGTGTCCATCTGCGGACACACCCCACAGTCGAAGCACGGCGTCCAGCGGCAGTCCTCGACCTCCGTCTCGTCGAGGGCGTCCTGCCAGTCCTCCCAGAGCCAGTCCTTGTCCAGGCCCGAGTCGAGGTGGTCCCAGGGGAGGACCTCCTCGTAGGTGCGCTCGCGGGTGGTGTACCAGTCGACGTCCACGCCGAACGGCTCCAGCGCCTTGTCCGCGCACGCCATCCAGCGGTCGTAGGAGAAGTGCTCGCGCCAGCCGTCGAAGCGGCCGCCGTCGTCGTAGACCGCGCGGATGACCGCTCCGATGCGGCGGTCGCCGCGGGAGAGCAGGCCCTCGACGATGCCGGGCTTGCCGTCGTGGTAGCGGAAGCCGATGGAGCGGCCGTACTTCTTGTCGCCGCGGATCTTGTCCCGGAGCTTGGCCAGGCGGGCGTCGGTCTCCTCGGCGGAGAGCTGCGGGGCCCACTGGAAGGGCGTGTGCGGCTTGGGGACGAAACCGCCGATCGAGACCGTGCAGCGGATGTCGTTCGAGCGGGAGACCTCGCGGCCCTTGGCGATGACCTTCGTCGCCATGTCGGCGATCTGCAGGACGTCGTCGTCGGTCTCGGTGGGCAGGCCGCACATGAAGTACAGCTTCACCTGCCGCCAGCCGTTGCCGTAGGCGGTCGCAACCGTGCGGATCAGGTCCTCTTCCGAGACCATCTTGTTGATGACCTTGCGGATGCGCTCCGAGCCGCCCTCGGGGGCGAAGGTCAGGCCCGAGCGGCGGCCGTTGCGGGTCAGCTCGTTGGCCAGGTCGATGTTGAAGGCGTCCACCCGGGTCGACGGCAGCGACAGGCCGATCTTGTCGTCCTCGTAGCGGTCGGCGAGGCCCTTGGCGATGTCGCCGATCTCGCTGTGGTCCGCGGAGGACAGCGACAGCAGGCCGACCTCCTCGAAACCGGTCGCCTTCAGCCCCTGCTCGACCATGTCGCCGATGCCCGTGATCGAACGCTCCCGGACCGGGCGCGTGATCATGCCGGCCTGGCAGAAGCGGCAGCCCCGGGTGCAGCCGCGGAAGATCTCCACGGACATGCGCTCGTGCACCGTCTCGGCCAGCGGGACCAGCGGCTGCTTGGGGTAGGGCCACTCGTCCAGGTCCATGACGGTGTGCTTGGACACCCGCCACGGGACACCGCTGCGGTTGGGCACCACCCGGGCGATACGGCCGTCGGGCAGGTACTCGACGTCGTAGAAGCCGGGCACGTACACCCCGCCCGTCTTCGCCAGGCGGAACAGCAGTTCCTCGCGGCCCCCCGGGCGGCCCTCGGCCTTCCAGGCGCGGACGATCGCGGTGATCTCCAGAACGGCCTGCTCGCCGTCGCCGATGACGGCGCAGTCGATGAAGTCCGCGATCGGCTCGGGGTTGAACGCGGCGTGCCCGCCGGCCAGGACGATCGGGTCGTCCGGGCCGCGGTCCTTGGCCTCCAGCGGGATGCCCGCCAGGTCCAGGGCCGCCAGCATGTTCGTGTAGCCGAGCTCGGTGGAGAAGGACAGGCCGAGCACGTCGAACGCCTTCACCGGCCGGTGGCTGTCGACCGTGAACTGGGGGACGCCGTGTTCGCGCATCAGCTCCTCCAGGTCCGGCCACACGCTGTACGTGCGCTCGGCGAGGACGCCCTGCTGTTCGTTCAGGACCTCGTACAGGATCTGGACGCCCTGGTTGGGCAGACCGACCTCGTAGGCGTCCGGGTACATGAGCGCCCAGCGGACGTCGCAGGACTCCCAGTCCTTGACCGTGGAGTTGAGCTCTCCGCCGACGTACTGGATCGGCTTCTGCACATGCGGGAGCAGAGCTTCGAGCTGCGGGAACACCGACGCAGCGACTTCGGCAGGCATGTCGCGCACCTTCGTGAGCTGGACTTAACTGACAGGGGTGACCATCCAGCCTAACGCGGTCGCGGAGCACCTCCGTACGCCGCGAGGCTCACAGGCCCGCCGCCGCGCCCTTGATCTCCTCCCACAGCGCGGGCAGCTCGGCCTCCGTGCGCAGGGCACGCTGCTCCTCGCGCTCGTGGAGCAGGCCGTAGGTGAAGGCGCTCTCGCCCGCCGCGTGGGCGACCGCCGACAGCTCGCGCAGGGTCTGCCGGGCCATCACGCTGTCCTGGTGCTCGCCGAGCAGCTTCTGCAGCGACTTCATGGAGTTGAGCATGGTCCTGGCGGGCTTGCCCAGGGCCGGCTCGGCCACCTCCGCGGCGTAGCGGGCGCGCTTGGCCTTCTTGCGGGCCTCGTGCACGGCGACGTCCCGTTCGGTGCCGGGCTCCAGCTCCAGCGCCCGCTCGACCAGCCGGGACACCTTGCGGAAGTCCTTCTTCACGGCCTCGGCGAGCGGCTTGCCGGGCTTCTTCCCGGCCGCCTTCAGCAGCGGCGGTGCGGCGATCAGCGCGTCCAGGGTGTCGAGCAGGGTGAGGTGGCGGCGGGAGTCCAGGATCCCGAGGAGCCGGCCGCGGGCCGTGTGGTGCTCGGCGCTCGACCAGTCGCGCAGCCGCTCGGCCACGGGTCCGCGGACCAGGCCGTCGGGCACCTCGTCCAGGGCCATCGTCAGCCGTGCGGCCAGCACCTCGCGGTCACGGTCCAGCCCCAGCTCCCCGGCCAGCCACTTCAGTTCGTCGGCGATCGGGTCGGTGACGGCCCGGTCGAGGATGTCCCGGAACGACTTGAAGGTGCTGCGCAGCCGCCGGGTGGCCACGCGCATGCTGTGCACGGAGTCCTCGGCGTCCCGGCGGACGGCCGGGTCGAGCGCGACGATCGCGTCGCGCTGCTCGCGTACGTACGCGAGCACGTGGTCCGCGGCGGTCACCGGGTCCCCGGCGTCCGCGGACGGGCGCCGCCTTCCGGGTGCGGTCTCCGCCAGGGCCCGTGCCAGCTTGGACGGCGACTTCGAGGGCCGCACCCCCGCCTTGCGCAGCCGCTTCTCCACCTGGGCGAGGAAGGCCGGGTCGCCTCCGTCGGCGAGCTCGACCTCCAGCTCGGTCCACCGCGCCTCGCCCCCGCCGGCCGTGAGCCGCTCGGCGTGCACGGCGTCCACGCTGACCTCGGCGAGCAGTCGTCCCCCGGCGTCCACGAGGTGCCGTACGTCGCGCTCGGAGCGCAGCCGGACCAGGGGGACCAGCTCGCCGTCGCGGACGCGGGAGCGGACGAGCCCGGCGAGTTCGCCGGGGAGGGTGTCGGAGAGCGGGGCATGGATCTCGTCCCGGGTGTCCGGGCCGACCGGGAACTTCAGGTGCCAGCCCGCGTCCGAGCCGCCGGTGCGGCGGCGCAGGGTGACGGAGGTCGCGGCGAGGCGCTCGTCGGCGGTGTCGTAGTAGGTCGCGTCGAGATGGGCCACCCCCCTGTCGACCACGTTCGCGACCCCGGCCACGCCGGTCAGGTCCGGCAGCCCGCCGTCCTCGGCTTCGTACTTCCGCTCGATCTCACGCTTGGTGTCCGCCATGGACCGAATCTAGTCGGCCGGGGCGCGGGGCGGGAGAGGGCCACCCCGCGCGGTGTCATGCCGACATCGGCCGCTGCACCCGGATCGACTGCAGCAGTCCCACCGCTATCCACACGGAGAACATCGAGGAGCCGCCGTACGAGACGAACGGCAGCGGCAGGCCCGTGACCGGCATGATGCCGAGGGTCATGCCGATGTTCTCGAACGTCTGGAAGGCGAACCAGGCGACGATGCCGGCGGCCACGATCGTGCCGTACAGGTCGGTCGTCTCCCGGGCGATCCGGCAGGCCCGCCACAGCACGATGCCGAGCAGCAGGATGATCAGGCCACCGCCGAGGAAGCCCAGCTCCTCCCCCGCCACGGTGAAGACGAAGTCCGTCTGCTGCTCGGGCACGAACTGGCCGGTGGTCTGCGAGCCGTGGAAGAGGCCGGAGCCGGTCAGTCCGCCGGAGCCGATGGCGATGCGGGCCTGGTTGGTGTTGTAGCCGACGCCGGCCGGGTCCAGCTCGGGGTTGGCGAAGGCGGCGAAGCGGGCGATCTGGTAGTCGTCGAGCACACCGAGCTGCCAGACGGCGATCGCGCCGGTGACGCCCGCGCCCAGCAGGCCGAACACCCACCGGTTGGTGGCGCCGGAGGCGAGCAGCACGCCGAGCACGATGATGACCATGACCATGACCGACCCGAGGTCGGGCATGAGCATCACGATCACCATGGGCACGGCGGCCAGGCCGAGCGCCTGCACGACCGTGCGGTGGTCGGGGTACTGCTTGTCGCCGGCGTCGACCCGGGCCGCCAGCAGCATCGCCATGCCCAGGATGATCGTGACCTTCACGAACTCCGAGGGCTGGAGCGAGAAGCCGCCGGGGAGCTTGATCCAGGAGTGGGCGCCGTTGATCGTCGAGCCGAGCGGGGTGAGCACGAGCAGGATCAGCAGCACCGAGAAGCCGTACAGCATCGGCACGGCCGTGCGCAGGGCGCGGTGGCCGAGCCAGACCGTGGCGGCCATCAGCGCCAGGCCGATGCCGGTGTTCAGCAGGTGCCGGACGAGGAAGTAGTACGGGTCGCCCTGGTTGAGCTCCGTGCGGTTGCGGGTGGCCGAGTAGACCAGCAGCGTGCCCATCAGGGACAGGGCGAGGGCCGACAGGAGGATCGGCCAGTCCAGCCGCCGTGCCACCGAGTCACGGGCCAGCAGGCGCGTCCAGCCGGAGCGCTCGGGCCCGTAGCCGGAGACCTGGAAGCTGTTCACACCGCCGGTCATGTCGGCAACCTCCGGCTTCCCCGCCGGCGCCGGCGCCTTCGGGTGTCGCGGTTCTCGGGCGTCGGCGGGGCCGCCGTCGCCGGCTGGAGCGGGTCGGCCGGGGCGTTGGGGTCCTTCTTGTTCGCCTGCTGGTCCTTGGCCGGGTCCTTGGACAGCTTCGGGGAGGCGATCGTGCCGTCGGCCTTGACCTTCGGGAGGCTCTTCTGCGGCGTCGGCAGCAGGGCCTTCTTCCGGTCGATGTCGCCGTCCGGGGACACGCCGTACAGCGCGTTGTAGATGTTGCGCACGGCCGGACCCGAGGCGCCGGAGCCCGTACCACCCTGGGAGATCGTCATGACGACCGCGTAGTCCTTGGTGTACGTGGCGAACCAGGAGGTCGTCTGCTTGCCGTAGACCTCGGCCGTACCCGTCTTGGCGTGCATCGGGATCTTGTCCTGCGGCCAGCCGCCGAACCTCCAGGCGGCCGTACCGCGGGTGGCGACTCCCGCGAGGGCATCGCTTATCTCGCTGCGCGTCTTCTGGCTCATGGGGAGCTTGCCGTGCGCCTGGGGCTTGATCGGCGTGACGGTCCTGCCGTCGGCGCTGATGACGGCCTTGCCGACGGAGGGCGTGTACATCGTGCCGCCGTTGGAGATGGCGGCGTAGATGGTGGCCATCTGGATCGGCGTGACGAGCGTGTCGCCCTGGCCGATGGAGTAGTTGACGGAGTCACCGGCGCGCAGGCGGTTGCCTTCGAGGCAGTTCTCGTAGGCGATCTTCTCGGCGTAGCTGCCGTTGCGCTTGCCGGTGCGGCACCAGACGTCCTTGTTGGCCTTCCAGTAGTCGAGCTTCCACTGGCGGTCGGGGACGCGGCCGGTGACCTCGTTGGGCAGGTCGATGCCGGTCTCCTTGCCGAGGCCGAACTGGTGGGCGGTCTTGTAGAACCAGTCGTTGGCGTTCTTCTTGGGCTTGGTGCCGCCGTCGCGCTTCCACTCCTCGTGGGAGAGGCGGTAGAACACCGTGTCGCAGGAGACCTCCAGGGCGCGGCCGAGGCTGATCGCCCCGTAGCCCTTGGACTCGAAGTTCTTGAAGACCTGGCCGCCGATGGAGTACGAGCTGGAGCACTCGTAGGGGCCGTTGAAGGAGTAGCCGGCGTTGACCGCGGCGGCGGTCGGGATGACCTTGAAGATGGAGCCGGGCGCCGACTGGCCCTGGATCGCGCGGTTGAGCAGCGGGTAGTTGGACTTCTTGCCGGTGAGCGTGGCGTAGTCCTTGGCGGAGATGCCGCCCACCCAGGCGTTCGGGTCGTACGTCGGGTTCGACGCCATGGCGACGACGCGGCCTGTCTTGGCCTCCATGACGACGACGGCCCCGGAGTCGGCCTTGTAGTTCGTGCCCGTGTTGCGGTCGTGCTCCTTGCGGGCCTGCTTCATGGCCTCGTTCAGCTCGTACTCGGCGATCCGCTGGACGCGGGCGTCGATGCTGGTGACGAGGTTGTCGCCGGGGTGGGCGGGGTCGGCCTCGGCCTGGCCGATGACGCGGCCCAGGTTGTCGACCTCGTAGCGCGTGACGCCGGCCTTGCCGCGCAGCTGCTTGTCGTACTGGCGCTCCAGGCCGGAGCGGCCGACCTGGTCGGAGCGCAGGTACGGCGAGTTGGTGTTCTGCGCCTTCTTGATCTCCTCGTCGGTGACCGGGGAGAGGTAGCCGAGGACCTGGGCGGTGTTGGCCTTGCCCGGGCTGGGGTAGCGGCGCACGGCCTGGGGCTCGGCGGTGATGCCGGGGAAGTCCTCGGCGCGCTCGCGGATCTGCAGGGCCTGCTTGGGCGTGGCCTCGTCGGTGATGGGGATGGGCTGGTACGGCGAGCCGTTCCAGCAGGGCTGGGGCGTCTTGGCGTCGCACAGCCGGACCTTCTCCATGACCTCCTTGGGGGTCATGCCCAGGACGCCGGCGAGCTTGGTGAGGACTTCCTTGCCGTCGTCCTTCATCTTCAGCAGGTCCGTGCGGGAGGCGGAGACCACCAGGCGCGTCTCGTTGTCGGCGAGGGCCACGCCGCGGGCGTCCAGGATGGAGCCGCGGACGGCGGGCTGGACCACCTGCTGGACGTGGTTGCCCGACGCCTCCTTGGCGTAGGCCGCGCCCTCACGGATCTGGAGGTACCACAGGCGTCCGCCGAGGGTGAGCAGAAGGGAGAGGACCAGGACCTGAATGACGACGAGCCGGATCTGGACCCGTGGGTTCCGCCCGGTCTCGGGAATGTTGGTCACTGCGGCTGCCTCCCCCTCTCCCTGCGTGTACGGATGTGCGAGTACGACGGTCTGTCCGGACACGTGTGTGCGGTGACATGTGGGGAACGAAGGGCCCACACCCCGGCGTTCCTGCCGGACCGCCCCGTTCCGGTGAACTTCCCCGTCTTCACAGCCGCTTGACCCCCTTGATGCGCCCGGCCCGCGCCATCCGGGCCCGGGCCGCCTTCACCCGCAGCCCGTTGCGCTGGCTGCCGATCCTCAGGCCGGTGCCGCCGGCGAGCCAGCCGGAGGAGATGTCCGTGGCCTTGGTGGCGGCCGACGTGGACTCGGCGAGCGGGTCGTTCTCGGCACGCCGGGCCAGGGCCATCACCCCAGGTACCACGAACGGGGCGAGCAGCAGGTCGTACAGGGCGGCCGTGAACAGCAGGCCGCCCAGGCCCACGTGGCGGGCGGCGGTGTCCCCGACGAGGGCCCCGACCCCGGCGTACAGCAGGGTCGAGCCGGCCGCGGCGGCGACCACCACGACCATCGGGCCGGTCGCGGACTTCAGCTGGCCGTTCTCGGGCTTCACCAGGCCGGCGAGATAGCCGATGACGCACAGCACCAGGGCGTACCGCCCGGCGGCGTGGTCGGCGGGCGGGGCCAGGTCGGCGAGCAGGCCCGCGCCGAAGCCGACGAGGGCTCCGCCGACGTGCCCGTACACCAGCGCCAGGCCCAGGACGGTGAGCAGCAGCAGGTCGGGCACCGCGCCCGGCAGGTGCAGGCGGGCGAGGACGCTCACCTGGATCACCAGGGCGACGACGACCAGGGCGGAGGAGAGCAGGATCCGGTTGACGCGCATGGGGTGACAGCTCCTACTGCTCTTGCTGGTTCTGGCCGTCCACGGGAGCCCCGGCGGACGGCGTCACGGTCACCGTCACCGTCGGCCTCGGGGTCGGCTCGGGCTTGGGCGGGAGCACCGTGTCACGCGGGTCCTTCTTCGGGGACTCGACCACGACACCGACGATGTCGAGCTTGCTGAACGCGGCGTAGGGCGTGACGTAGAGCGTGCGGGTCAGGCCGCCGCCGGAGGGGTCGACGCGGGAGACCACGCCGACCGGCACGCCGGGCACGAACGGCCGGTCGGCCTGCGAGCCGAAGGTGACCAGACGGTCGCCCTTCTTCACCTCGGCCTTGCCGTTGAGGAGTTCCACGCGCAGCGGGCGGTCGCCCTGCCCGGAGGCGAAGCCGAGTTCGTCGCCGGACTCCATGCGGGTGCCGACCGTGAAGTCGGGGTCGCTGGCGAGCAGCACGGTGGCGGTGTTGGGGCCGACGGTGGTGACGCGGCCGACGAGCCCGTCGCCGTTGAGGACGGTCATGTCGCGCTTGATGCCGTCGTTGGCGCCGACGTCGATGGTGATGGTCCAGGAGAAGCCCTGGGCCGCCCCGATGGCGATGACCTCGGCGCCCTTGATGCCGTACTGGCCCTGCCCGGCGACCTTCAGCAGCTTGTCGAGCTGCTTGAGGCGGCTGCGGGCGCGGTCGTCGCTGCCGAGGCGGGCCTTCAGGGCCGCGTTCTCCTCTTCCAGAACGGCGAGCCTGTCGTGCCGTTCGCCGGAGTCGGCGATGGCGGAGACCGCGTTGCCGACCGGGTCGACCGCGGACGACACGCCGCTCTCGATCGGGCCGAAGACCGTCGCCGCGGTCTGCCGGGCACCGTCGACGGGCGAGTCCTCCCCACCGCGGATGTCCACCGTGATCAACGCGAACGCGATGGCGATCAGCAGCACCAGGAGCAGCCGGCTCTCTCGTGTGTCCCTCACGTGCGGCGGCCGTGCCCTTCCTCATAGGAATTCGGGAAGCCCCAGGGAATACCGAGGGGCTGCTTTGTGGGAGCTTATGCCTCTATATCAACGATCCGCCGTACGAGAGGAGATCGTCCCGTACGGCGGAATCGAAGAGTTATGTCATCTGCGCGGCTGGGCGTCCAGAACCTGCTGCAGCGCCTCGAACTCCTCGACGCACTTACCGGATCCGAGCGCCACGCTGTCCAACGGGTCCTCGGCGATGTGGATCGGCATGCCCGTCTCCCGGCGCAGCCGCTCGTCCAGGCCCCGCAGCAGCGCCCCGCCGCCGGTCAGAACGATTCCTCGGTCCATGATGTCGCCGGACAGCTCCGGCGGGCACTTGTCGAGGGTCGTCTTGACGGCGTCGACGATGGCGTTGACCGGTTCCTCGATCGCCTTGCGGACTTCGGCCGCGGAGATGACGACGGTCTTCGGCAGGCCGGAGACCAGGTCCCGGCCGCGGATCTCGGTGTGCTCGTCGGTGTCGAGGTCGTACGCCGAACCGATCGTGATCTTGATCTGTTCGGCCGTCCGCTCACCCAGCAGGAGGGAGTACTCCTTCTTGACGTGCTGGATGATCGCGTTGTCCAGTTCGTCGCCGGCCACCCGGATGGACTGGGCGGTGACGATGCCGCCGAGGGAGATGACCGCGACCTCCGTCGTACCGCCGCCGATGTCGACCACCATGTTGCCCGTGGCCTCGTGGACCGGCAGGCCGGAGCCGATGGCCGCCGCCATGGGCTCCTCGATGATGTGCACCTGGCGGGCGCCGGCCTGGGACGACGCCTCGATGACGGCGCGGCGCTCGACGCCCGTGATGCCCGAGGGCACACAGACGACGACCCGCGGACGAGCCAGATACCGCCGCTTGTGGATCTTCAGGATGAAGTAGCGGAGCATCCGCTCGGTGATCTCGAAGTCGGCGATCACGCCGTCCTTCAGCGGACGGACGGCAACGATGTTGCCGGGCGTGCGCCCGATCATCTTCTTCGCTTCGGCGCCGACCGCGAGGATGCCACCGGTGTTGGTGTTGATCGCGACCACGGACGGCTCGTTGAGTACGATCCCGCGACCCCTGACGTACACCAGCGTGTTGGCGGTCCCGAGGTCGACAGCCATGTCACGGCCGATGAACGACATTGAGTTCCCCATCAGGATTCGTCTGGCCTTCCCATGAGCTTTTGAGGGCTTTTCAGGTCGGCAAAGGTGGGTGCTGTGACGTGAAGGCTTCCATGGTAGACGCGCCTTCGCGAACACTGCGGGAGGGTCTGCGCCATTGTCAGCAGATGCCGTGCGCGTTCGCTTGTGGAGACGGGCGTTCGGGGGCGATCGTTCCCTCGTACGCCACGCATATGCCGCAAAGCCCGGGGGCGGCGCCCCCGGACCTGCCGTATGTGCTGATGACGTGCGGACGCTACGCCCGGCCGGGGAAGAAAATCTTCACCTCGCGCTCGGCGGACTCCTCGGAGTCGGAGGCGTGGATCAGGTTCTCCCGGACGATGACGCCGAAGTCACCGCGGATGGAGCCGGGCGCCGCGGCGATCGGGTCGGTCGGACCGGCCAGCTGACGCACGCCCTCGATGACCCGCTCGCCCTCGACGATCATCGCCACGACCGGCCCGGAGGCCATGAACTCCACCAGCGGCTCGTAGAAGGGCTTGCCCTTGTGCTCGCCGTAGTGCTGCTCCAGCGTGTCCTGGTCCAGGGTGCGCAGCTCCAGCGCGGTGATCGTCCAGCCCGCCTTGCGCTCGATGCGGCCGATGATCTCGCCGGTCAGGCCACGACGGACGGCGTCGGGCTTGAGGAGGACGAGGGTGCGCTGGGTCACGACGGGGCTCCTTATGCGTGAAGGCTGTGCGGTGATGCGGTGATGCGGTGATCCGGTGGGACGAGATTACCCGGCGTGTCGGGGCGCCTGTTACGCAGCGTCAGGTGTGGAGGAGCCGGCCTGGGCGGCGAATCTCGCCTTCGCCTCGTCCACCTTCCGCCCGTAGTGCACGGACGCCCACCACAGGGCCGCGAAGATCGCACCGAGGAAGAACATGGTCGGCACGATGAAGCCGGACGCGATCAGCGCGATCTGCAGCGCCCAGCCGAGGGCGACCCCGCCGGGCCGCGTCACCAGGCCGCACAGCACCACGCACAGGAACATGGCGATGCCGCTGACCGTCCACACGGTGGTCATGGACAGGTCGGGATCCTTCATGGCGACCAGCCCGGCGAAGCCGATGACGAAGAACTCGCCGATCAGGGTGGAAGAACAGAGCGTACGCATGGGTTCTCAGCCCCTCCCCAGGAGCAGTCGGGCCTCGCCGACGGTGATGACCGAACCGGTGACGAGCACACCGCCGCCCGCGAACTCGCCCTCCTCCTCGGCCAGGGTGATGGCGGCCTCCAGCGCGTCGGGCAGCCGCGGCTCGACCTGGACGCGCTCCTCGCCGAACACCTCGACGGCGATGCCGGCCAGCTCGTCGGCGTCCATCGCCCGGTGGCTGGAGTTCTGCGTGACGACGATCTCGGCGAACACCGGCTCGAAGGCCTCCAGCAGCCCCCGCACGTTCTTGTCGCCGCTCGCGCCGACCACGCCGATGAGGCGGCTGAACTGGAACGCCTCCCCGATCGCCTCGGCCGCCGCCCGGGCGCCCGCAGGGTTGTGGGCGGCGTCCAGCACGACCGTCGGGGAGCGCCGCACGACCTCCAGCCGTCCCGGCGAGGCCACGGCGGCGAACGCCTTGCGGACCGTGTCCAGATCGAGCGGGTCGGGCCGCTGCGCGCCGACGCCGAAGAACGCCTCGACGGCGGCGAGCGCCACGGCCGCGTTGTGCGCCTGGTGCGCGCCGTGCAGCGGCAGGTACACCTCCCGGTACTCGCCGCCCAGTCCGCGCAGCGTCAGCAGCTGCCCGCCGACGGCCACCTGCCGGTCCACGACACCGAACTCCAGCCCTTCCCGAGCCACCGTCGCGTCCACCTCGACGGCCTTCTTCAGCAGCACCTGCGCCGCCTCGACCGGCTGCTGCGCCAGGATGACGGTGGCGTCCTGCTTGACGATGCCGGCCTTCTCCGTGGCGATCTCGGCGTGCGTGGTGCCGAGCCGGTCGGTGTGGTCGAGGTCGATGGGCGTGACGACGGCGACGTCCCCGTCGATCACGTTCGTCGCGTCCCAGGAGCCGCCCATGCCGACCTCGACGACGGCCACGTCCACCGGGGCGTCCGCGAAGGCCGCGTACGCCATGGCCGTGAGCACCTCGAAGAAGGACAGCCGGTAGTCCTGCGAGGCGTCGACCATCTCCACGTACGGCTTGATGTCCCGGTACGTCTCGATGAACCGCTCGGGCGAGATGGGGGCGCCGTCCAGGCTGATCCGCTCGGTGATCGACTGCACGTGCGGCGAGGTGTAGCGGCCGGTGCGCAGCTCGAAGGCGCCGAGCAGGGCCTCGATCATGCGGGCCGTGGAGGTCTTGCCGTTGGTGCCCGTGATGTGGATCGACGGGTACGACCGCTGCGGCTCTCCGAGCACGTCCATCAGGGCGGCGATCCGGGCGACCGAGGGCTCCAGCTTGGTCTCGCCCCAGCGCGTGGCGAGCTCCGCCTCGACCTCGCGCAGGGCCTTGTCGACCTCGGGGTCGGCGGGCCGGGCCGGGATGTCGGCCTCCGGGGGGCCGCCCTGGGTGCGCAGGGTCCGGCTGCCGGCCTCGATGACCGCGAGGTCGGGGTCGCGGGTGGTCTCCTCCGCGATGATCTCGTCGAAGGCGGTGAGGGGGTCGGGCTGGTCGTCGGCGCTGTGGTCTGGAGGGAGCTCGCTCACGGGGTCAGTCTACGGAGGCGGAGTGACATCGGTCGGGGGTGGTTTGTGTCGTCGTGGGTGCGGGCCGTCTGCGGCTTGTCGAGCCCACGCGGCGGAGCCGCATATCGATGACAGCCCCGCGCCCCTCGAAAGCGGGTACGCGAAGGCCCCGGTACCCAGTGGCACCGGGGCCTCCACCACTCTGCGAACGGGCTACGCCTGCGGCAGCCTCTCCAGCTGGGCCTGGATGCGGGCGATGTCCTCCTCCGCCTTGGCGAGGCGGGTGCGGATCTTGTCCACGACGTGGTCGGGGGCCTTCGCCAGGAACGCCTCGTTGCCGAGCTTGGCGCCCGCCTGGGCCTTCTCCTTCTCGGCCGCGGCGAGGTCCTTCGCCAGGCGCTTGCGCTCCGCCGCCACGTCGATCGTGCCGGAGAGGTCGAGGGCGACCTCGGCACCGGCGACCGGGAGGGTGGCCGTGGCCGTGAAGGACTCGCCCTCTGGCTGGAGGCGCAGCAGCTGGCGGATGGCCGCCTCGTGCGGCGCGAACGGCGTGCCGTCCAGGGTGAGGCGGGCCGGGACCCGCTGGCCGGGCTGGAGGCCCTGGTCGGCGCGGAAGCGGCGGACCTCGGTGATGACCGACTGGAGCGACTCGATCTCGCGCTCGGCGTCGGCGTCCCGGAAGCCGCTGTCCTTGGGCCACTCGGCGATGACGACCGACTCGCCGCCGGTCAGCGTCGTCCACAGCGTCTCGGTGACGAACGGGACCACCGGGTGCAGCAGCTTCAGCGTGACGTCGAGGACCTCGCCCAGGACGCGCTTGGAGACCTCGGCCGCCTCGCCGCCCGCCTGGAACGTCGTCTTGGACAGCTCGACGTACCAGTCGAAGACCTCGTCCCACGCGAAGTGGAACAGGGCATCGGACAGCTTCGCGAACTGGTAGTCGTCGTAGAACGCGTCGACCTCGGCGACGACCGAGTTCAGGCGGGAGAGGATCCAGCGGTCCGTCGAGGACATCTTCGACGGCTCGGGCAGCGGGCCCTCGACCGTGGCGCCGTTCATCAGCGCGAAGCGCGTGGCGTTCCAGATCTTGTTGGCGAAGTTGCGCGAGCCCTGGACCCAGTCCTCACCGATCGGCACGTCGACGCCCGGGTTGGCGCCGCGGGCGAGGGTGAAGCGCAGGGCGTCGGAGCCGTACTTGTCCATCCAGTCCAGCGGGTTGACCGCGTTGCCGAAGGACTTCGACATCTTCTTGCCGAACTGGTCGCGGACCATGCCGTGCAGGGCGATGGTGTGGAACGGCGGGGTGCCGTCCATCGCGTACAGGCCGAACATCATCATCCGGGCGACCCAGAAGAAGAGGATGTCGTAGCCGGTGACCAGGACGGAGTTCGGGTAGAACTTCGCGAGCGACTCGGTCTGCTCGGGCCAGCCGAGCGTGGAGAACGGCCACAGGCCCGAGGAGAACCAGGTGTCGAGGACGTCGGTGTCCTGGCGCCAGCCCTCGCCGCTCGGCGGCTCCTCGTCGGGACCCACGCAGACGACCTCGCCGTCCGGGCCGTACCAGACCGGGATGCGGTGGCCCCACCACAGCTGGCGCGAGATGCACCAGTCGTGGAGGTTGTCGACCCAGTCGAAGTAGCGCTTCTCCATCTCCTGCGGGTGGATCTTGACGCGCCCGTCGCGGACGGCGTCACCGGCCGCCTTGGCGAGCGGGCCGACCTTGACCCACCACTGCATGGACAGGCGCGGCTCGATGGTGGTCTTGCAGCGCGAGCAGTGGCCGACGGAGTGGACGTACGGGCGCTTCTCCGCGACGATCCGGCCCTCGGCGCGCAGCGCGGCGACGATCGCCGAGCGGGCCTCCAGCCGGTCCTGGCCCTGGAAGGGGCCGTGGGCGGTGATGACCGCGTGCTCGTCCATGATCGTCAGTGCCGGGAGGCCGTGGCGCTGGCCGATCTCGAAGTCGTTCGGGTCGTGGGCCGGGGTGACCTTGACGGCACCCGTGCCGAACTCGGGGTCGACGTGCTCGTCGGCGACGACCGGGATGGAGCGGTCGGTCAGCGGCAGCTTGACCAGCTTGCCGACCAGGTGCTTGTAGCGCTCGTCCTCGGGGTGGACGGCGACGGCCGTGTCACCGAGCATCGTCTCGGCACGGGTGGTGGCGACGACGATGGTGTCGTCCCCGTCGCCGTACTTCATGGAGACGAGCTCGCCGTCGTCGTCCTGGTACTCGACCTCGATGTCCGAGATCGCGGTCAGGCACCGCGGGCACCAGTTGATGATGCGCTCGGCGCGGTAGATCAGCTCGTCGTCGTAGAGCCGCTTGAAGATGGTCTGGACGGCCTGGGAGAGGCCCTCGTCCATCGTGAAGCGCTCACGCGACCAGGCGACGCCGTCGCCCAACCGCCGCATCTGCCCGCTGATCTGGCCGCCGGACTCGCCCTTCCACTGCCAGACCCGCTCGACGAAGGCCTCACGGCCCAGGTCGTGCCGGGACTTGCCCTCCTTCGCCAGCTCGCGCTCGACGACGTTCTGCGTGGCGATGCCGGCGTGGTCCATGCCGGGCTGCCACAGCGTCTCGAAGCCCTGCATGCGCTTGCGGCGGGTCAGGGCGTCGATGAGGGTGTGCTCGAAGGCGTGCCCGAGGTGCAGGCTGCCCGTGACGTTCGGCGGCGGGATGACGATGGTGTACGGCGGCTTGTCGCTCTTGGCGTCCGCCTCGAAGTAACCCCGCTCCACCCAGCGCTCGTACAGCGGCCCCTCTACGTCGGCCGGCGCGTACTGGGTCGGCAGGTCGGTGCTGGGCGCTGGTGGCTGCTGCTGAGCGTTCTCGGTCACGGGGGTCAGTTTAGAGGTGTCACGACGCCGTCCCGAAACGCGTTTGTCTTGTAACGGTGGGGGGCCCGATGCCATGCACACGGCGGGTCTGCGCCAGGATGTCGGAAAGACCTGACCATCTGGAGGGGAACCCAGAAGATGAGCTACAACCAGCCGGGCCCGTACGGCGGGCAGCCCCAGCAGCCCGGACCGTACGGCCAGCCGGGCCCGTACGGCCAGCAGCCGCAGGCGCCCCAGCCCGGCTACGGCTACCCCCAGCAGGCCCCTCCGCCCCAGCCCGGCTACGGCTACCCGCAGCAGCCCCCGCAGGGCGTCCCGCCCCAGCAGGCTCCCTACGGCCAGCAGCCCCCGTACGGCCAGCAGCCGCAGCCGCCCTACGGCCAGGCCCCGTACGGCATGCCGCAGCCCCCGGCGCCGGGCGGCGGCAAGAAGAAGACGGGCATCATCATCGGCGCGGTCGCCGTCGTCGCTGCGATCGGCGTGGGCGCGTACTTCGTGCTCGGCGGGAGCGGCGGCGCGGGCGCGCTGGAGGACGACGGTCCGCACAAACTGACGACACCGGCGAAGGTCCTCACCGACTACAACCGCACCACCAAGGACGGGCAGACCGCCGGCGACGACTCGACGGCGGAGCTGGAGAAGAGCGGCGTCAAGAACGCCAAGACGGCGGCGGGCCTCTACTCCACGGTCGACCTGAGCGACTACGACCCCGACGATCCGTCGTCCGCCGCGAAGATGGCCACGGCCAAGACCCTTTCGGTGGCCGGTGCCTACGGCGAGATCTCCGACCCGGAGAAGACGCTGGACCTGTTCTTCGCCAATTTCAGGAAGTCGGCCGAGAAGGAGTCCTCCACCGGGTCCGGCAAGCCCGAACTGGTCGGCGAGCCGGAGTCGGCGGACCTCGACGGCGCGGTCATGAAGTGCCAGTCGGTCAAAGGCCAGGACCAGCTGACGAAGAAGGAGAAGAGCAACTGGTTCTGCGCGTGGGCCGACTACAGCACCATCGCCCTCATCTCGCCCGGTGACGCGGCGCAGGGCGTCACCAAGGACGTGGCGATCGACCTCACCACGAAGGTCCGCAGCGAGATCCGGGTGAAGGCCTGACACCAGGAACGACCAAGGCGCCCGGCGATTCGCCGGGCGCCTTCTGTGTGCCGGGGGTGGGGGCTAGGCCGTCTTCTGCTCGCCCGGCCCGCGGCCCCGCGCATCGCGCGGGATCAGGGTCGGGTTGACGTTCGACTGGACGACGTCCGCCGTGATGACCACCCGGGCCACGTCCTTGCGGGACGGGACCTCGTACATCACGCCCTGGAGGACTTCCTCCATGATGGCGCGCAGGCCGCGGGCGCCGGTCTGGCGGAGGATGGCCTGGTCGGCGATGGCCTCCAGCGCCTCGCGCTCGAAGTCCAGCTCCACACCGTCGAGTTCGAACAGGCGCTGGTACTGCTTGACGAGCGCGTTGCGCGGCTCGACGAGGATCTGCAGCAGGGCCTCGCGGTCCAGGTTGTGGACCGAGGTGATGACGGGGAGGCGGCCGATGAACTCGGGGATCATGCCGAACTTGACCAGGTCCTCCGGCATGACCTCCTGGAACTGGTCCTTGGACTCCATCTCGCGCTTGGAGCGGATCTGCGCGCCGAAGCCGATGCCCTTGGCGCCGGCCCGGGACTCGATGATCTTCTCCAGACCGGAGAAGGCACCGCCCACGATGAACAGCACGTTCGTCGTGTCGATCTGGATGAACTCCTGGTGCGGGTGTTTGCGGCCGCCCTGCGGCGGGACCGACGCCGTGGTGCCCTCCAGGATCTTCAGCAGGGCCTGCTGGACACCCTCGCCCGAGACGTCGCGCGTGATGGAGGGGTTTTCACTCTTCCTCGCGACCTTGTCGATCTCGTCGATGTAGATGATCCCGGTCTCGGCCTTCTTGACGTCGTAGTCGGCGGCCTGGATCAGCTTCAGGAGGATGTTCTCGACGTCCTCGCCGACGTAGCCGGCCTCCGTCAGGGCCGTGGCGTCGGCGATCGCGAAGGGGACGTTCAGCATGCGCGCCAGGGTCTGCGCGAGGAGGGTCTTGCCGGAGCCCGTGGGGCCGAGCAGGAGGATGTTGGACTTCGCCAGCTCGATGGCGTCGTCGCGGCCGCTCCCCCCGGCGTTCTCACCGGCCTGGACGCGCTTGTAGTGGTTGTACACCGCTACGGACAGGGCCTTCTTGGCGGCCTCCTGGCCCACCACGTAGCCCTCGAGAAACTCGTAGATCTCGCGCGGCTTCGGGAGTTCCTCCCAGCGGACCTCGCTGGTCTCCGCCAGCTCTTCCTCGATGATCTCGTTGCAGAGATCGATGCACTCGTCGCAGATGTAGACACCGGGCCCTGCGATGAGCTTCTTGACCTGCTTCTGGCTCTTGCCGCAGAACGAGCACTTGAGCAGATCGCCGCCGTCACCGATGCGTGCCACGGTGTGCTTCCCCTTCGCCTGGGAGACTCCTGGACGTCGACGTCCAGCGGACTCCTGGTGCTGCCTTATGTCCGACGGTACCTTGCCGGGCCCCTCGTCCGGGCCCCCCTTGGCACGGTTCGCTTTGACGTGAACCGGGCCAAACCGTGTCAAGGGGCGGCAGACGATACAACCTCACGCCTCAACGCAGGCTCGAGTTGTCCATCTTCCGGGTGGTGATGATCTGGTCGATCAGCCCGTAGTTCAGCGCGTCCTCGGCCGTGAGGATCTTGTCGCGCTCGATGTCCTCGCGGATCTTGTCGATCGCCTGGGTGGAGTGCTTGGCCAGCATCTCCTCCAGCTGCGTACGCATCCGCAGGATCTCGTTGGCGGCGATCTCCAGGTCGGACACCTGGCCGCGGCCGGTCTCGCTGTAGGGCTGGTGGATCAGCACGCGCGCGTTCGGCAGGGCCATGCGCTTGCCCGGCGTACCGGCGGCCAGCAGCACTGCGGCGGCGGAGGCCGCCTGGCCCATGCAGACCGTCTGGATGTCCGGCTTGACGTACTGCATCGTGTCGTAGATCGCCGTGAGCGCCGTGAAGGAGCCGCCGGGGCTGTTGATGTAGACCGAGATGTCCCGGTCGGGGTCCATCGACTCCAGGCACAGCAGCTGCGCCATGACGTCGTTGGCGGAGGCGTCGTCGATCTGGACGCCGAGGAAGATCACGCGCTCCTCGAAGAGCTTCGCGTACGGGTCGTACTCGCGAATGCCCTGGGAGGTGCGCTCGACGAAGCGCGGGATGACGTAGCGGGACTCGGCCTGCGGGCCGGTGTAGCGGCCCTGCGAGGCGCTCACGTCCTGCACGGCCTGAGTACGGTCGTAGATCCCGCTGCCGGGGAATGCGTTCACGGTGTCTCCTGAAAGGGGCTGAGGCGGTCGGCTGGGGCTGCTGGGGCGTCCCGGGGCCCTCACGGGTCCGGGCGGGGTCCTACGGGGCTCGTGGAGCCGCGTGGGACCTCTCAGGCCCCGGTGCCGCCGCCGCCCGGCATACCGGCGGCCGTGGGGATCACGTCGTCGATGAGGCCGTACTCCTTGGCCTCGAAGGCGTCGAACCAGCGGTCGCGGTCCGAGTCGCGGGTGATCTGCTCGACCGTCTGGCCGGTGTGCTGAGCGGTGAGCTCGGCCATGCGCTTCTTGGTGTGCAGCAGCCGCTCGGCGTGGATCTTGATGTCCGAGGCGGAGCCCGCCAGACCCGCGGAGGGCTGGTGGATCAGGATCTCGGCGTTCGGCAGAGCGAAGCGCTTGCCGGGGGTGCCCGCGCTGAGCAGGAACTGGCCCATGGAAGCCGCGAGACCCATGGCGATGGTCACCACGTCGTTCTTGATGAACTGCATCGTGTCGTAGATCGCCATGCCGGCCGTGATCGAACCGCCGGGGCTGTTGATGTACAGGTAGATGTCCTTGTCCGGGTCGGCGGCAAGGAGCAGCAGCTGTGCGGTGATCTTGTTGGCGATGTCGTCGTCGACCGGCTGGCCGAGGAAGATGATCCGCTCGTTGAGCAGCCGGTTGTAGACCTGGTCGCCGAGGCCACCACCGATGGAAGGCTCGCCGGCGGCTGAAGGCATCAGATTCGTCACGTATCCACCTGCTCGTCTTACGACGGCGCCGGGCCGTCTCACGTGTTCCCTGCGGGGCGGGAGCCGTATCGGAGACTCCACTGCCCTGGTATTCATGGACCCTAACGCGCGGGTCCCTTCGGGGAATCCCGGAGATGGGGGTGTTCGCCGGGGGCGTAGCGCGGCGGGCTCCGCCGGGGCGGCGTGCGGTCTCGTCGTGGGTGGTGCGGCAATCGCCGGGCTGCGGGCGGGTGGGGGCTTGTCGCGCAGTTCCCCGCGCCCCTGAGGTGCGCTTGCCTCTCTGGGGGGGGCAAGAAGGCCCTGGGGCGTGCCCCAGGGCCTTCTCAGTCGCTCGTCGCTGCCGGGGCTCAGCCCTCGGTCTTCTCCTCGGCGGACTCGGCCGGGGTCTCCTCGGCCGCGGCCTCGGCGGACTCCGTCTCGTCCTCTTCGTCGTCGAGGTCGATGATCTCGCCGTTGGTGTCCTTGACCGTGGCCTTCTCGACCACGACGGCCAGGGCCTTGCCGCGGGCGACCTCGCCGACCAGGAGCGGAACCTGGCCGCCCTCGACGACCGCCTGGGCGAACTGGTCGGGGGACATGCCGGAGGAGGCCGCGCGGCGCATGAGGTGCTCGGTGAGCTCCTCCTGGTTGACGTTCAGCTTCTCCTGCTTGACCAGCTCGTCGAGGACGAACTGGGTCTTGATGCCCTTGACCGCGGCCTCACGCGTCTCGGTCTCGAACTCCTCCTCGGTCTTGCCCTGGATCTCCAGGTACTTCGCGAGGTCGAGGCCCATCTGGCCGAGCTGGTGGTGCTCCAGGTTGTGCTTGCGGGTGTTGATCTCGTCCTCGAGCAGCTTCTCGGGGACGGGCACCTCGACGAGCTCCAGCAGCTTCTCCAGGACGCGCTCCTGGGCCTGCGTGGCCTGGTCGTACTGCTTCATGTTCTCCAGGCGCTTGCGGCTGTCGGCGCGCAGCTCCTCGAGGGTGTCGAACTCGGAGGCGAGCTGCGCGAACTCGTCGTCCAGCTCGGGCAGTTCACGCTTGGCGACCTGGGTGACCCTGACGGTGACCTCGGCCTCCTTGCCGGCGGCGGAGCCGCCCTTGAGCTCGGAGGTGAAGGTGGCCTCGCCACCGGCCTCCAGGCCCTTCACGGCGTCGTCGATGCCGTCCAGCAGCTCGCCGGAGCCGATGGTGTAGGAGACGCCGCTCGCGACGCCGTCCTCCAGGACCTCGCCGTCGACCTTGGCCTCCAGGTCGATCGTCACGACGTCGCCGTCCTCGGCGGCACGCTCGACCGGGGCGGTGGAGGCGAAGCGCTCGCGCAGCTCCTCGACGGCCTTGTCGACGTCTTCGTCGGTAACCTCGACCGCGTCGACCTCGACCTCGATGCCGGAGTAGTCCGGGATCTCGATGGCGGGGCGGATGTCGACCTCGGCGGTGAAGTTCAGCGTCTCGCCGTCCTTCAGCTCCGTGATGTCGACCTCGGGCTGGCCCAGCGGGCTGAGCTCGGCCTCGTTGACCGCGTCGGTGTAGAACTTCGGAAGCGCGTCGTTGACGGCCTCCTCCAGCACGGCACCGCGGCCGAACCGCTGGTCGATGACCCGGGCCGGGACCTTGCCCTTGCGGAAGCCCTTCACCGTGACCTGCTGGTTGATCTTCTTGTACGCCGCGTCGAGGCTGTCCTTGAGCTCCTCGAAGGGCACCTCGACAGTGAGCCGAACCCGAGTCGGGTTCAGGGTCTCCACGGCGCTCTTCACGGTTCGGTCTCCTTGTGGCTGACTTCTTGGTTTCTGCCGGGGCCAGAACGGCCCGGCGGATTTCGCCGCCCGGAGGACTTCAGACGATGAGACACACGGGCGTGCAGCTTGCATAGTAACGGCAGCGACTACACCGCCCAAAAGGCGATCACGCGAGTGATCGGGAGAAGATCACCCGAGGTGGCCGGATGACGATCACCCGAGGTGGCCGGATGGCTGGTCGGGGTGGCGGGATTTGAACCCACGGCCTTCCGCTCCCAAAGCGGACGCGCTACCAAGCTGCGCCACACCCCGTCTGGTGCGACACGTAGGGTACATGCCGGCAGGCGGTGCGGCCGCCGTATTTCCACGGGGCCGGGGCCGCGTCGGCGCGGGCCCGAAACGCGGTGTGCGTGGTGCGGGCCGGACCCGCTACCATGCCTTCAGTGCCGGGGTCGCTCCGACCTGGCGCGTGCTGTGCGGGCGTAGCTCAATGGTAGAGCCCTAGTCTTCCAAACTAGCTACGCGGGTTCGATTCCCGTCGCCCGCTCTCCTGGCCTCGGGCCCGGTTCCCCGGAACCGGGCCCGAGGTGTTTCTCCGGCCGGTGCGCGCATGCGGGGCGGCCGGAGGGGGGCGTCATGTACACGCGGGTGGCGGAGGCGGTCGGGAGCCCGGATGGGCGCCTCGGCGGGCCGGGCCGCAGGCCGTCGGGAGGTCCGGCTTCGGCTGCCTCGCGAGGACGCTGCCCGCCGTCGGGGCCGAGGCGGTCATCGGTGCGGTGGCCGCCCCCCTCGGGGAGGGCGGAGTCGTGCGGGCCCATCCCCGTACGCGCGGCGCGGACCCGTGCCGGCCGTCAGAAGCTGATGGAGTTGATGGTCTCCGCTATCGAGTTCAGGAACCGGTTGATCGACGGGGCCATGCCGGTCGAGGCGAGGAAGAAGCCGAAGAGGATCGCCACGATCGCGGGACCTGCCTTGATGGATCCCCCTCTCAGCAACACCACAAGGATGATCGCCAACAGCAGCACCACAGACAGTGAAATGGCCACAACTGATCACACCCTCGGTCGGTCCGCTCTCCCGGCCCGGGGACGCGACCCCGCGCACCCCGCCAGAACCATCGTGCCACCAACCCGGCCTGGCTATGCGGCGGCTGACGCATCGACCGCCTCCGTGTCGCCCGGAGGCGCGCACGCCGCCCGGGGGCGAGGGCTCAACGGCGGGCGCTCGTACGGCATTTCGGCACGCCACCCGTGCGGGGAATTCGACCGTGTCGTTTCCGTCTCCACACAACGCGTTCGCCATTAATTCGAATTGTCGCCAGGGCCTCATCAACGACCCCGTGGGGCAGCTCCGAAGGGCGCTGAAGCGGACATTCCGCCGGAGTCCCCTGCTGGTCTTATGCACCGCTTAGTCCGGACGTATCCCGACAAGCAGGGCCCAGGGGGTGCACACGATCCGTCATGGGGCGATGTGTTGGTCATCACTCGGACGGCGATGTCAACCACCCGTAATCCGGGGTACCCGGAGCGAATAGCCAGGATTCACATCCGGCGTTTTACGAATAGCTGCAGGGAACGCTAGGGTGCCTCAGATGTTCCACGCTGCCTCGTCCCCCGTAAGCGCAGCGAGGTCCCGGATCGTCTCCCCGAGCTCCTGGTGGGAGGGTCTGTGACGAACTCGCTGCGACCGAACGGCGACCGCAAGGCGCCACTTCCCCCGGCCCAGCCACCGGCCGACGGAGTGCCGAGCCCGCGCTCGCCGCACAGCCCGCAGAAGAAGCAGAACGGCAAGCAGCGCGACGCGTTCTTCGACAACGCCAAGTACCTCGCGATCGTGCTGGTGGCCATGGGCCACGCCTGGGAACCGCTCAAGGGCGACAGCCGCATACTCGAGGCCGCGTACCAGGTCGTCTACGCGTTCCACATGCCGGCGTTCATCATCATCTCCGGCTACTTCTCCCGCAGTTTCGACATGCGGCCGGACCGGCTGAAGCGCCTGATCACCGGCGTCGCCGTGCCGTACATCGTCTTCGAGACGGCCTACCCGCTCTTCAAGCGCTGGATCGACGACGACCCGAGCCAGGACATCAGCCTCCTCGACCCCTGGTACCTGACCTGGTTCCTGGTCGCGCTGTTCGTCTGGCGGCTCACCACCCCCATGTGGAAGCTGGCCCGCTGGCCGCTGCCGCTCGCGCTCGGCCTCGCGATGCTCGCGACCATCAGCCCCTCGATCGGCGACGACCTCGACCTGCAGCGCGTCCTGCAGTTCCTGCCGTTCTTCGTGCTGGGCCTGTCGATGAGGCCCGAGCACTTCCACATGGTGCGCCGCCGTTCGGTGCGCATCGCGTCGGTGCCCGTGTTCGCGGCGGCGCTGGCCGTCAGCTGGTGGGCGGTGCCGCGGATGAACACCGCGTGGTTCTACCACCGCGACTCCGCGCAGGAGCTGGGCGCCCCGTGGTGGACCGGCCCGGTGATGGTGCTCGCGCTGTTCGGCTGCTCCCTGGTGCTGACCGCGTGCTTCTTCGCCTGGGTGCCGCGCCGCCACATGTGGTTCACCGCCCTCGGCGCCGGCACGCTCTACGGCTACCTGCTGCACGGCTTCCTGGTGAAGGCCGGCGACTACCAGGGCTGGTTCGAGGCCTCCTGGCTGCACCACCCGGCCGGTGAGATCGCCGTCACCGTCCTCGCGGCCGCCGTCGTCACCGTGCTGTGCACCAAGCCGGTGCAGCGCGTGTTCCGCTTCGCTATGGAGCCGAGGATGGAGTGGGCCTTCAAGCGGGACGCGGCCGAGCTCGCCCGCGAGCGCCAGAGCGCCGAGCGGCGCGAGCGTGAGCGCGAGAAGGTCGACGCCTGACCCTCACCCGGCTCAGCCGGCCAGACCGAGAAGTGCGCGCATCCGCGCGTACTTCTCGGTCAGTCTTTCGCGAGTCGCCTCGTCGAGGACCGCGAGACGCGCCGGGTCCGCGTTGTGCGCCAGGTCCGCCTCCTTCACCAGCAGCGCGCCGGGCGTGGCGAGGATGCGGGCCGCGTACGCCCCGGGCGGCTCGCCCGTCCGCTTGGTGACGGCCCGCACGATGGCCTTCGTCCGGCTGCTCAACGCGGCCTCCCGCAGCCACTGCTCCGAGAGGGCGTCGTCCTCGACGGCGTCGTGCAGCCAGGCCGCCGCGATCTGCTCCTCGTCGCCGCCGCGCGCCCGGACACCCTCGGCAACGGCCCGCAGGTGTTCCTCGTAGGGCCGTCCGGCCTTGTCCGTCCGGCCGGCGTGCGCGGCACGGGCGATGGCCTCGATCCGGGCCAGGGTCAGCGGTGTTCGGGGCGTCTCGGTCACGGCTCCAGTGTGCCCCGGGCGCGGGCGACGGCGCGTCAGCGGGTGGCGGCGGACGTCGGACCTTCGCGGCAGATCAGCAGCAGGGCCCGGTCGTCGTTGACGTCCTTGGCGACCGCCTCGATGAGGTGCCAGGCGGCGCCGTGGAAGCCGCCGGCCACGTAGCGGTCGGCCTCGCCGGTGAGGCGGTCGATGCCCTCGACGATGTCGCGGTCGGACGTCTCCACCAGGCCGTCCGTGAACAGCATCAGCACGTCGCCGGGGCGCAGCGAGCCCTTCACCGGGTCGAACTGGGCACCGTCGTACACCCCGAGGAGCGGGCCCTCGGCGGCCTTCTCCTCCCAGCGGCCGGTACCGGCGCTGAGCTGCAGGCCCGGCGGATGGCCCGCGGAGTAGAGCTCGTAGTCGCCGGAGTCCAGGTCCAGGACCAGGTGGATGGAGGTGGCGAAGCCCTCGTCCCAGTCCTGGCGGAGCAGATAGCCGTTGGCGGCCGGCAGGAAGGCGTGCGGCGGGAGGGAGCCGAGCAGGCCGCCGAACGCGCCGGACAGCAGCAACGCGCGGGAGCCCGCGTCCATGCCCTTGCCGGAGACGTCGGTGAGGACGACTTCGAGCGTGCGGCCGCCGTTGGTGCGGGCCGCCACCACGAAGTCGCCCGAGAAGGACTGGCCGCCCGCCGGGCGCAGGGCCATCTCGCGGTGCCAGCCGTCCGGCAGGCCGGGCAGCTTGCTCTGCACGCGGATGCGTTCCCGCAGGTCGAACAGCATGGTGCCGCCGCGCCGCCAGGGCACACCGACCCGGCTGCGGAACTGCGCCAGCAGCAGTCCGAAGAACCCGCAGGCCGCGACCACCAGCACCACGCCCGGAGTGACCCGCGACGGGCCCTCCGTATAGGGGCCGAGCCGCACCGACTCCACGATCAGCGCCGTGGCGGCGGCCGCGTACAGGCCGAGCAGGCTCGCCGGGCGCAGGACCAGGCCGCCCACGACGACCGGCAGGACCAGCGCGGCCGGGGAGAACCACACCGAGTTGGCCAGTGTCGCCGCCGCGATCACCGGAACCATCAGGAGCAGACCGGCCAGGGCGATCCAGTCCGAGCCGTCACCGCGGAAGTAGTCCACGGCGGCCCGGCGCACGCCGACGCGGGCCCGGTGCCACTGCTTCTTCAACCGGGCCGTGAACGTCTCGGCTGCCGCGCGCCGCTCTCGTCCTGATGCCATTAGTTCGGGACCCTATCCAGCGGACCAGCCCCTTGGCACGGGAGGTCCTACTTGTCCCCCGTCCGAGGGCGCACGTCACAGTGAACTGCACAGCGCGCCGCCCCGCCGTCGGCCGGGAGAAATTCCCTCGCTCGTCCCGCATTGCCCTGGTAGGCATGGCGCATGGCGACTGACATGACCGGCTCTGCGGCCGACCTGCGGGTGCTCCGGCGGGACGAATGGGACAGGTTCTACGACGCCCTGCTCCGGGGGTTCGGCGGGGTGCCGGAGTCCGCCGAGGAACGGGAGTTGTGGAACTCGCTGACGGAGTTCGACCGTTCGCTCGGCGCGTGGGACGGGGACGAGTGCGTGGGCACGGCCGGGGCGTTCTCGTTCCGGCTGACCGTGCCCGGCGGGGCGTCGGTACCGGCCGCGGGCGTCACGATGGTGAGCGTGGCCGCGACGCACCGCCGCCGCGGGGTGCTGACGTCGATGATGCGCCGGCAACTGGACGACGTGCGCGCGTGGGGTGAGCCGCTGGCGGTGCTCACGGCCAGCGAGCCGGCGATATACGGCCGGTTCGGATACGGCAACGCCACCTACCACTTGAACGCCGAGATCGACACCAGCCGGGTGCGGTTGTCGGTGCCGCCCGGTACGGACGACGTACGGCTGCGGTACGCGGCTCCGGCCGACGTGCTCGACGCGTGCGAGGCGGTGTACGCCCGGCTGGTGCCGTCGCGGCCCGGGATGCTCGCGCGACGGCCCGGCTGGGAGCGGCTCGGGGTGCTCGACCCGGAGAGCGAGCGGGGCGGGGCGTCGCCGCTGCAGTGTGTCGTCGCCGAGCGGGACGGCGAGACCGTCGGATACACCCGGTACCGGATCAAGCCGGAGTGGGAGACCGCCGGGCCCAACGGCGCGGTGGTCGTGGAGGCTCTGGCCGCACTGGACCCCGCGGCGGACGCGGCGCTGTGGCGCTTCCTGTTCGACATCGACCTGACGTCGAAGGTGGTGGCGCGGGGGCGGCCGGTCGACGACGCGTGGCAGTACCTGGTGTCCGACATACGGCGGTGCCTGCCGCGGGTGCGGGACTCGCTGTACGTCCGGCCGGTGGAGGTGGGGGCCGCGCTGGAGGCGCGGACGTATCAGACGCCGGTGGACGTCGTGTTCGAGGTGGAGGACGCGTTCTGCCCCTGGAACGCCGGGCGTTGGCGGCTGAGCGGGGATCAGAAGGGGGCGTCCTGCGAGCGTACGGCGGATGCGGCGGATGTCGTGCTGTCGGTGCGGGAGTTGGGGGCGGCGTACCTCGGGGGCGTGTCCCTGGCCTCGTTGGGGGCGGCGGGACGGGTGCGGGAGGTACGGCGGGGGGCGCTGGCCGAGGCTTCGCTGGGGTTCGGGGGCGGCGGTGGTGGGCCGGCGCCCTGGCTGCCGCACGGGTTCTGATGCGGTGGGGTGCGGGCGGCTCGCGCGGGCCGGCCGGTGCTGCGTGAGGCTGCTGGCGGCCGGCTTGGGGCTGTCCGTGGATGTCGAGGCCGCAGTCGGTCAGGGGCGCTGGCAGGTCGGGCACCAGAAGAGGTTGCGGGCGGCGAGATCGGCGGTGCGGATCTCGCCGCCACAGATGTGGCAGGGCAGGTTGGCCCTGCGGTAGACGTACACCTCACCGCCGTGGTCGTCCACGCGGGGCGGGCGGCCCATCGCCTCCGGGCTGTGCTCCGGGCGGACCGTGTCGATGCGGTTGTTGCGGACGCCCTCGCGCATGAGGGCGACGAGGTCCGCCCAGATCGCGTGCCACTCGGTGGGGGTGATGTCCCTGCCGGGGCGGTACGGGTCGATGCGGTGCCGGAACAGGACCTCCGCGCGGTAGACGTTTCCCACGCCGGCGATGACCTTCTGGTCCATCAGGAGGGCTGCGATCGTCGTACGGCTGCGGGCGACGCGGCGGTACGCGGTGTCCGGGTCGGCGTCGTCGCGGAGCGGGTCGGGGCCGAGACGGTCGTGTATCGCCTGCTTCTCCGGGGGTGTGATCAGGGCGCAGGTGGTGGGGCCCCGGAGGTCGACGTAGGCCGTGTCGTTGGCGAGGCGGAGGCGGACGGTGCCGGTGGGTGGGGGTGCGGGGGCCGGGCCCGCGGTGACCTTGCCGAAGAGGCCGAGGTGGATGTGGATCCAGTGGGGTTCGCGGAAGCCGCGGTAGCCGCGGAAGCCCAGGAAGAGGTGTTTGCCGTGGGCGTCCGTGGCGGTGAGTTCCGTGCCGGTGAGGAGGGTCGCGGCGGGGGTGAACTTGCCCTGGGGGCTGGTGACGTGGGGGGTGGTGCCGCGGAAGGCTGTGGCGTAGTCCTGGGCGAGGCGGTGGATGGTGTGGCCTTCCGGCACGGGGTGCTCCCTGTGGTCGTTACGGTTCTGCCCACCGGCCCGCCCGACACGGTTCGCTCACAGGCCGGAGTCGACAGGCCCCCGGGGCTCCGCCCCGGATCCTCGCCCACCCGCCCACCCAACTCGGGCGATTCCGAGGCCGAGGTCGACAGGCCACGGGGGCCGCCCCGGGCCCGGGCGGGGACTGCGTCGCCTGCACCGCTCAGGGCCCCTGGACGGAGCTACGTTCTCTGTGCCCTCGTGGCCCCCGGCCGCGGCTTCGTTCCCCGTGCCCTCGTGGCCCCCGGCCGGGGCTACAGCCTCCTACCCCTCCGCGCACCCGCAGGCCGCAGCGACACTGCGCTTTCGCGAGGCCGCGGGGGGCGGGCGTCGGCCGGGAGCACTGCCGGCGCCTGTGGGCAGGGCGCGCGGGGTCCTACTGCTGGGGGTGGTGCGGGGGGATCGGGGGGAGGTCCGAGGTGGTTTCGTAGGCCGACAGCATGTCGATGCGGCGGATGTGACGTTCGTCACCGGAGAACGGGGTATTGAGGAACACCTCGACGAACTTGGTCGCCTCGTCCTGGGAGTGCATGCGGGCGCCGACGGCCACGACGTTGGCGTTGTTGTGCTGGCGGCCGAGGGACGCCGTCTCCTCGCTCCAGGCCAGAGCCGCGCGGACGCCCTTGACCTTGTTCGCGGCGATCTGCTCGCCGTTGCCGGAGCCGCCGATGACGATGCCGAGGGAGTCGGGGTCCGCGGCCGTGCGCTCCGCAGCGCGCAGGCAGAACGGCGGGTAGTCGTCCTGGGCGTCGTAGACGTGCGGGCCGCAGTCGACGGGGTCGTGACCCGCGTCCTTCAGCCACTCGACGAGGTGGTTCTTCAGTTCGTAGCCGGCATGGTCCGAGCCGAGGTACACGCGCATGGGACGAGTGTGACACGGGCGTTTCGGGAAAGGCGCGCGGGGTGGCGCTCGGCAAAACGTGAGCGGAATGTGAGCCGCGTTACGGAAGCTCAGGGAAACCTCAAGTAACAATCTGGATTCAAAGGTTCTCCTCGACGTTCGCCTCCGTTTCACTGGACCGGCTTGTACACCGCTCGTACGAGCCCCCGTACACCGTCATGCCGCGACACACCCCGTTCGTACGGCGCGTGCGGTTCCGTACGGAAGTACCACTCCCCGGCGCAAAGGAAATCCGTTCCATGACCTCGCAGCCGACGATGAAGACAACCGGAAACGAACCCCAAGGCCCCGGAGATCCCGGGGCGCACGGTTCCGGGCTGCAGGCCGGACTCAAGAACCGGCATCTGTCGATGATCGCCATCGGCGGTGTGATCGGCGCCGGCCTCTTCGTGGGGTCCAGCTCCGGCATCGCCACCGCCGGCCCCGGCATCCTGCTCTCCTACGCCCTCGTCGGCACGCTCGTGGTGCTGGTGATGCGGATGCTGGGCGAGATGTCGGCCGCCAACCCGACCTCGGGTTCGTTCTCCGCCCACGCCGACCGGGCGCTCGGTCCCTGGGCCGGGTTCTCCATCGGCTGGCTGTACTGGTTCTTCTGGGTCGTGGTGCTCGCGGTCGAGGCGACCGCCGGTGCCGTGATCCTGGAGGGCTGGATACCGGCCGTGCCGCAGTGGGCCTGGGCCCTGATCGTGATGGTCGTGCTGACCGCCACCAACCTCGTCTCCGTGGGCTCCTACGGCGAGTTCGAGTTCTGGTTCGCGGGCATCAAGGTCGTCGCCATCGCCGCGTTCATCGTCATCGGCGGGCTGGCCGTGTTCGGCCTGCTGCCGGGTGTCGACAGCGAGCAGGCCGGGCTGAGCAACCTCACCGAACACGGCGGCTTCCTGCCCCACGGGGCCGGGGCCATCCTCACCGGTGTGCTGCTCGTCGTCTTCTCCTTCATGGGCAGTGAGATCGCGACCCTCGCGGCCGGCGAGTCGGAGAACCCGCAGCAGGCCGTCACCAAGGCGACCAACAGCATCATCTGGCGTGTGGCCGTCTTCTACCTCGGCTCGATCTTCGTCGTCGTCGCCCTCCTGCCGTGGGACAGCAAGTCCATCACCGAGGACGGCTCCTACGTGGCGGCGCTCGACTCGCTCGGCATTCCGCACGCCGGTCAGATCATGAACTTCATCGTGCTGACCTCGGTGCTGTCCTGCCTCAACTCGGGCCTCTACACCGCCTCCCGCATGGCCTTCTCGCTCGGCCAGCGTGGGGACGCGCCGAAGTCCTTCGCCCGCACCACCTCCAACGGCGTGCCGCGCACGGCGATCCTCGCCTCCGTCGCGTTCGGCTTCGTCGCCGTGTTCTTCAACTACAAGTTCCCGGACTCCGTCTTCCTGTTCCTGGTGAACTCCAGTGGTGCGGTCGCCCTCTTCGTGTGGCTGGTGATCTGCTTCTCGCAGCTGCGCATGCGGAAGATCATCCAGGCCGAGGCGCCGGAGAAGCTCGTCGTGAAGATGTGGCTGTACCCGTACCTGACCTGGGCGACTGCCGCGCTGATCGTGTTCATCCTCGGCTACATGCTCACCGACACCGAGCACGACGGGCGCACCACCATTTCGCTGTCGCTGCTCGTCGCGGCGGTGGTGCTCGTCATCGCCTTCGTGAAGGAGAAGGTGCGGGGCGGGAGGCGGGCCGCCGGCGAGGCCGAGGCCCGGGACAGGATCTCCGCCGGCTGAGCCCTGAGGCGCTCGCCGTCCCCGTGAACGGCCGGGCCTGCGGCGCGTGTTGCTTCGGCGCACGCGCCGCAGGCCCTTTTCGCTGCCCTAGAGCACCGTGAAGCCGTCCTCGACCTTCTCATGGACGCGCAGGGCCTCCGGCTCGACGGCCACGTCGTACCAGGTGTTGACCTGGCAGGACTTCCCCTTCACGTTGAAGCCCGGCAGGCGGGCGTGCCAGTGGACGCCCTTCAGGGTGAACGTGTACTCCCAGACGACCGCGGGGTGGCCGCGGAACGGTCTCCTCCAGGCGGATCTCGCGGTAGTCCGCGCCCTGTTCCCGGGAGCCGTCCGGGGAGGTGTAGTGCACCTCCCCGTCCGTCTTCACGTCCCGCCGCCAGCCGTCGGCGGGCGCCCAGGCGAAGCCGCCCGCCTCCCGGTGCGTGCCGGGCGGCAGGCTCTGCGGCCTGGCGGTGCCCTCCACGGTGGAGTCCGCGCGGGTGAATTGCCGTCGGGCGGAGTGGAGGTCGTGCCAGCAGGATCCCCACGGTGCCGGCGGTGGCGACGGTGGCCGCGGCGACTGTGAGCAGCGTGCGGCGACTGTGTACGGAGGAGCCCGAGGGCGGGGCCGGGGGTGAGGATGGCCGCGCGTTCGCGGGGGCTTGCGTGGGTGGGGTGACGGAGCGGGGTGGTCCGGGCTGCGGTGCGGTGTCGACTGCGGGGCCCGGCGCGTGATCTGCTGCCGCTGGGCGTGGCCGGTGCGTCGTTGCTGGCCGCGGCGTGGCCGGTTTGTGGTGGTCGCAGCGGCGGCGGCCGGTGGTGCGGGAGGGCTGATCCGGCCTCCTCGTGGGGCGGACACGGCAAGAGGCCCGCGGGGGGGGGGGGGGCCCGCGGGGCGGGGCCGCCCGGCCCCCCGGGGCCGGCTGTGTGGGGAGGTCAACACATAAGGA
>NZ_JBEOTZ010000039.1:0-50977 GCF_040303825.1 Streptomyces sp. NPDC094143 | reverse complement strand
GCGGCAGCGGCTCGCTGCTGGTGACCAGGTCCCGCAGCGGGTACCGGCCCAGCACCGCGTCCACCTCGGGCGTCAGCGCCGCCGCCAGCCGTGACGCCGGAGGCAGCGTGTCGTCGCGCAGGGTCCGTGCCGCGTCCAGCAGCACGGCGCGGCCGGCATCCTTCGGCACGCCGGCCGCCGCCCGCTCGTGGAGGTCGGCACCCTCCTCCAGGACCAGGCCCGGGTCGATGCCCGCCGGGACCTTTATGCCCGCCGCGTGGCGCCAGGTGGCCACCGGATCGCTCCATGCCTCCACTCGGTACGTCCAGCGGCCCTCGGTCCGCGCGGTGACCTCGGCGCCCCAGCGGTCGCTGCCGGGGGCGAGCTCCCGCATCCGGGTCCACGGGCCGGGGCGGCCCTCGGGGTCCTTCAGGACGACGTTGGCGGCGACGGCGTCGTGCCCCTCCCGGAACACGGTGGCGGTGACCTCGAACGTCTCGCCCACGACCGCCTTGGCCGGCCGGTTGCCGTTGTCCACCGCAGGCCGGACGTCCCGTACCGGGATACGGCCGATGGGCCGGGTCTTGCTCATGGTCCTCACCTCCACCGTGCTCGTGAGCCGGGCCGGGGGCCCGGTCGGGGGACAGTCGTGCGGGAAGGGCGTTACCTTCCCGCGGGGGATCGGCGTTCGGCCGCAGGCGCGCGGCGGTCGACGGCCGGTGCTCTTCGTCCGACGGCGGCCGGACGGGGCCGCTCGACGTCCGGTTCCTTCAGACGGGCGACCTGGTTCGCGCGCAGATACCGTTCGGCCGCGTCCGCCGCCTCGCGCGCACAGCGTTTGCCCATCAGCACGCAGAGGGTGTAGCCGGAGTCCTCGAAGGTGGCCCGCACGGTGCGGTCGTCCGGTGCCGCGAGCATCACGCGTTCCCAGGCCCGGTAACGCCGCAACTGCCGGGCGACTTCGGCTTTGGCGGGTAGCAGCATGGCGCCGATCACCTTTCGGGCTCGAGGGGCACGGTCTCCCGACGGTCGGACGGCGTGCCGTGCGCTCAGCGACACGGACCCGTAACGGCGATCGAGTTCTTCACACATGGTGCACGTGTGACGACACAGCGTCTTGTTGGACGTTCAACCAATGGCGGTTCGGCTGCGCCGTTCGGACCACCGCGACCCGCTCACATGTGTGCACTGCCGCCTCAAAGGTGCGCTCGTGTTGCACGAACGGGCTAGCACCCTCAGGCTGAGGGTGACTCAGAAGCGATACGTGCTCACGTTCCGTGTTCGGGGCTCGTCCCGCAGGACCGCGGGAACGAGGAGGAGCTGAGCTTCGCGGTGAGGAGCCGACCGATGAAGACCGCAGTGCCCTGCTACTACCACCTCGACGTGGAAGTCAGCCCGGACCGGGTGGGACAGGTCAGCCGCATTCTGGCCGCTCACCTGAGGTTCTGGGACCTGGACAACCTGGTCCAGCCCGTCTGCGGCGGTGTCGAGATGCTGCTCAAGGCCATCGACGAACACGCCAAGGACAAGAAGACGTCGATCGAGATGTGGTGGAACGGGCAGCACCTGATCACCGCCATCGGGGACAACGACCGGGCGGTGCGCCCGGACCAGGAGCTGCGCGGGTGCCTGGAGCACCTCGCGGCCGTGAGCGACGGCTGGGGCTGCTGCGCCACCGAGACCGGCAGCAAGGTCATCTGGTTCTCGCAGCGCGCCCGCGCCGGCGAGCGCGTCCCGCTGGTGCCGACCGCGCCCGCCCCGCAGGAGAGCGAAGGCCTCGAAGTGCCCCGAGAAGTGCGCGTGACACAGCTGGCCGGCCCGGCCGTCCTCCCGGACGAGCTCCTGGAGGAGGCCCGGTGACCCGGCGGCAGACACGGAAAGGGGTGTCCGCGTGGAGCGGGCGCCCCTACCCGCTGGGTGCGGCCTACGACGGGGAGGGCACCAACTTCGCGCTCTTCAGCGAGGTCGCCGAACGGGTGGAACTGGTCCTCGTCGACGACGACGGCACCCACACCCCGGTACCGCTGAACGAGGTCGACGGCTTCGTCTGGCACGGCTACCTCCCCGGCGTCGGCCCCGGCCAGCGCTACGGCTACCGCGTACACGGGCCGTGGGCCCCGGCCGCGGGTCACCGCTGCAACCCGGCCAAGCTGCTGCTGGACCCGTACGCCCGGGCGGTGGACGGGCAGATCGACAACCACCCCTCGCTCTACGAGCGGAACCCGGACGGGCCCGACCCGGCCGACAGCGCCGGGCACACCATGCTCGGCGTGGTGACCGACCCCGCCTTCGACTGGGGCGACGACACCCGGCCCTGCCGGGCGTACGCCGACACCGTGATCTACGAGGCACACGTCAAGGGCCTGACCCGCACCCACCCCGAGGTGCCCGAGGCCCTGCGCGGCACCTACGCCGGGCTGGCCCACCCCGCCGTGGTCGACCACCTCACCTCGCTGGGCGTCACGTCGGTGGAGCTGATGCCGGTCCACCAGTTCGTCCACGACGGCGTGCTGCACGACCGGGGCCTGTCGAACTACTGGGGCTACAACACCATCGGCTTCTTCGCGCCGCACAACGGCTACGCCGCCCACGGCACCCGCGGCCGGCAGGTCGCCGAGTTCAAGCAGATGGTGAAGACCCTGCACGAGGCCGGGCTCGAGGTGATCCTCGACGTGGTCTACAACCACACCGCCGAGGGCAACCACATGGGCCCCACCCTGTCCTTCCGCGGCATCGACAACTCCTCGTACTACCGCCTGGTCGACGGCGACTGGGAGCACTACTACGACACCACCGGCACCGGCAACAGCCTGCTGATGCGTCACCCCTACGTCCTGCAGCTGATCATGGACTCGCTGCGGTACTGGGTCACCGAGATGCACGTCGACGGCTTCCGCTTCGACCTCGCGGCGACCCTGGCCCGGCAGTTCCACGAGGTGGACCGGCTGTCGGCGTTCTTCGACCTCATCCAGCAGGACCCGGTGATCAGCCGCGTCAAGCTGATCGCCGAGCCGTGGGACGTCGGCGAGGGCGGCTACCAGGTGGGCAACTTCCCGCCGCTGTGGTCGGAGTGGAACGGCATGTACCGCGACGCGGTGCGGGACTTCTGGCGCGGCGAGGACCACACCCTCGGCGAGTTCGCCTCCCGGCTGACCGGCTCCTCCGACCTGTACCAGCACAGCCGCCGCCGCCCCCGGGCCAGCGTCAACTTCGTCACCGCGCACGACGGCTTCACGCTGCGTGACCTCGTCTCGTACAACGACAAGCACAACGAGGACAACGGCGAGGACAACCAGGACGGCGAGAGCACCAACCGGTCCTGGAACTGCGGCGCCGAGGGCCCCACCCGCGACCCGGCGGTCCTCGAACTGCGCGGCCGCCAGCAGCGCAACTTCCTCGCCACACTGCTGCTGTCCCAGGGCATCCCGATGCTCTGCCACGGCGACGAACTCGGGCGCACCCAGCGCGGCAACAACAACGCCTACTGCCAGGACAGCGAGATCTCCTGGATCGACTGGCGGCTCACCGAGGAGCAGCGCGCCCTGCTGGAGTTCACCCGGTACGTCATCCGGCTGCGCACCGGCCACCCCGTGCTGCGCCGGCGCCGCTTCTTCCTCGGCGAGACCCTGACCCGCGCCGACCAGCCGCTGCCCGACCTGGTGTGGCTGGCGCCCGACGCCTCCGAGATGACCGACGACGACTGGCAGCGCGGCGACGCGCACTCCGTCGGCGTCTTCCTCAACGGCGACGCCATCGCCGAACCCGACGCGCGCGGCCGCCCCGTGGTCGACGACTCCTTCCTGCTGCTGCTCAACAGCCACTGGGAGCCGGTCGACTTCCGCCTCCCGGACGCCGCCTACGGCGAACGCTGGACGGCCCTGATCGACACCGCCGACCCGGAGGGCATGCCCGACGAGGCGGAGCACAAGGCGGGCACGGGCCTGACCGTCGGGGCCCGCAGCCTGGTCCTGCTGTCCCGGCCGTCCCGCGCCACGGGCGGCACGGACCGCTGACCCGGCGGACGGAGGAAGGCCCCGCGGACCGGAGGGTCCGCGGGGCCTTCGTCCGTGCCGTCAGCGGTCGCGGCGTACCGTCACCGTGAACTGGGCGCCGTCGTGGTCGCGCAGCACCGCCTCGTCACGGCCCTTGGACAGCACGCTGCCGCCGTGCAGTTCCGCGGCCCGGGCGCAGGCCTCCACGTCGTCGACCGTGAAGTGGACCTGCCAGTGCGGCCGGATCGTGGGATCGGGGGCCGCCTCCAGCGCGCCCGACTCGATCCGCGCCACCACGTCACCGCGGCTGCGCAGCACGACCTCGCCGCCCTCGTAGTGGACCTCGCAGCAGCCGGGACGCCCCGAGGCCCAGTCGAGGACCTCGCCGTAGAAGATCGCCGCGTCGAAGGCGTCCCGGGTGTGCAGCGTGATGAAGGCCGGCTGCGCGTTGCGCCAGGTCTCCCAGTCGGTGAACAGGTCGCCCTCCCAGATCCCGAAGGTGGCCCCGTCCCGGTCGGCGAGCAGGGCCGCCCGCCCGGGCGGCAGCGAGATCGGGCCGACGGCGGTCGTGCCCATGCGCTCCTGCACCCGCGCCACCGCCTCGTCCGCGCTGCGCACGGCGAAGTAGGGCGTCCACGCCACCGCCATCTGCCACATCGTCGCCACCCCGGCGATCCCGGCCACCGGCGAGCCGTCCGCCAGCGCGATCCGGAACCGGTCGCCGAGCTTGGCGGGCCGCCACTGCCAGCCCAGGACGGCCCCGTAGAACTCCTCGGTCGCTTTGACGTCGCGGCTGGTCAGGCTCACCCAGCAGGGTGCCCCGAACACGGAGTGCGAGGAGAGCACGTCCTTCGTGCCGGAGGAGGTGGGCATGTCGTGGTTCATGGCAGTCGCGTCCTGATCTCGTCGGCCCGGCAGCCACCGGAGGGATGACACCAGTGTCCGACCGGAACCGTTGCGGGCGCCTGCCGAGTACCCCGGCGGCGCTGCCGAAACGGTGCCCGGAACCGGCTGCTCCGCCCCGGTGGCACCGGGCGGGCCGAGTGACGACCATGGAAGGGTCGGACACTGCGTCAAGGCACTCAAGCACTCTGTGAGGCCATCGGGACAGCGGCGCACCGGACCCGGAGGTGACCATGCCCACGGACGGGGGCTCGGAGCGGATCCTCGCACTGCAGGAGGAGGTCCAGCAGCTGAAGGAGGCCGTGGTCTCCCACGCCGTCGTGGACCAGGCGATAGGAATGGTCGTGGCGCTCGGCCGGGTCTCGCCCGACCAGGGGTGGGAGGTGCTGAAGGAGGTCTCCCAGCACACCAACATCAAGCTGCGCAACGTCGCCGAGCTGATCCTCGTGTGGGGCCGTACCGGCCTGATGCCCGAGGAGATACGGGCCGCGCTGGAGGACGCGCTGGACCGCGCCGGGCCGACCCAGATTCCCGGAGCGCCGCCGGAGGGGTGACCCGTCCGGCGGCACGGCAACGGCTGCGCGCCCCGCCGCTCACCGGTTCTCGGCGAGCAGCTCCTCACGCAGATGGGCGAAGCAACTGCTGAGCAGCCGGGAGACGTGCATCTGCGAGATCCCGAGCTGCTCGGCGATGCGGCTCTGCGTCATACCCTTGAAGAACCGCAGGTAGAGGATGACCCGCTCGCGCTCCGGCAGCGCCTGCAGGCAGGGCTTGACGGCCACGCGGTTGACGACGGTGTCGAAGGCCGGGTCGGGCCCGCCGATCGCGTCGCCGAGGGCGTAGCCGTCGGTGCCGGGCATCTCCGCCTCCAGCGACAGCGCGGAGAAGCACTCCAGCGCCTCCATGCCGGTGCGCACCTCGCCCTCGGTGAGCTGGGCGTACTCGGCGATCTCGGCGACGGTGGGGGAGCGGCCGGAAGTGGTCTGCGACAGTTCCTTGACGGCGTGCCGCACCCGGTTGCGCAGGTCCTGGACCCGGCGCGGGACGTGCAGCGTCCACATGTGGTCACGGAAGTGGCGTTTGATCTCGCCGGTGACCGTCGGCACGGCGTAGGCCTCGAAGGCGTTGCCGCGTGCCGGGTCGTAGTGGTCGACGGCCTTGACGAGCCCGAGGGCGGCCACCTGGTACAGGTCCTCCAGGGCCTCACCGCGGCCCCGGAAGCGGACGGCGATCCGTTCCGCCATCGGCAGCCAGGCCTCGACCAGTTCGTCGCGCAGTGCCTTGCGCTCGGGCCCCTCGGGCATCCGCACGAGGCGGGCGAACGCCTCGGCGGTGTCGGGGGCGTCGTCATGGGGGTGCGTTCGGGTGCCGCCGGCGATACGCATGGTGCGCACCTCCCTGAGCAGGTGCGGAAGGGACGGTCACCATGGGAGGCGCGGACCGGACCTCACGGGGCACCCGGGGCCAGGGGGCCGGCTCCCACGGACGTGCCTCCTGTCCGAAGCACTTCACTGCCCATGCCCGGGCAGCGACATAAAGAAACAATTCCGACAATACGGCATTCGGAGTTCTTTGGCGCCGTCGCGGCAGGCGCGACCATTCCGTGACCCGTCTTGACCGCTCGTCGGAGTCCAGCGGTGGTGCGGCGGGGCCTGCGGCGGGAGGGCCGGCGATCTCGGACTCGCGGCCGGCCCGGTGTCGACCCTGGCCCGCTCCAGGCGGTCGGCAGGCGGACGCCCCGGGGCCCGCTGGGCCGGCCGGCCCAGTGATCTTCACTCCTGGAAGTGATGTGCGGCACGCCCGGGCAAGCGCTTTCTCGACTTCTTCCCGGATAACCGCTGGGCACGGCTTGATCACCGATCAAATGGGATGAACTGCCTGGCCACAGCGCATTCTGCTCATTTGACAGTGCGCTGAGACCACAGATAGGAAGCAGCTTCCAGAGGTCGAGAGGTGCAGCGTGTACGAGCCGAACGTGGTCGGGGACTGGCAGGAGTACGACGAGCACGCCGGTCTGCGCGTCCGCGTCCACCGTCTGGAAGCGGCCGAGCCGCCCCGCGGCCGCGACGACGCCGCCGACGGCCTGACGTACTTCTGCCTGCGCGTGACCGTCGAGAACCGGGGCAGCCGGCACCTCGGCATCCACCTGGAGGACGGTCAGATCGACGTCCGCGTGGGTCCCGACGGCGAGAGCGCCTTCCTCGACTGGCGCAACTCCCAGTTCATCGAGGGCTTCGACGTCTATCCGCTGCGCCGGGTCACCGCCGTGCTGTACGCGGCGGGACCCGAGGCGTCGCTGGGGCTGGTGGACGTCCAGGTGCAGTTGCGGGTCGACGAGGAGTGGACGGACCGCCGGCTCTGGTCGGGGTCCATCGGCGCGCCCGGGGGGACCGCGGAGGCTCAGCAGGGCGCGGTGCGGGACAGCCTGGCGCACCAGGTGAGCGCGTTCCTGAGAGATCAGGCGGAGGAAGGCACCGCCTGATCCGGGCCGGCGTCCGGGTGCCGCGGGGGTCAGTGCGGGATGCCGTCGATGATCTCGCGGGCGCCCTGGCGCAGCAGGGCCACGGCGACCGAGGTGCCGAGCGTGGCCGGATCGAGCCGTCCCGCCCACTCGTGGGCGTTCAGCCGCGTCTTGCCGTCCGGGGTGAACACACAGGCCCGCAGGGACAGTTCACCGCTGCGGTCCACCCGTGCGAACCCGGCGATCGGGCTGTTGCAGTGCCCCTGCAGCACGTGCAGGAACATGCGCTCGGCCGTGGTCTCCCGGTAGGTGTCCGGATCGCCCAGGCCGCTGACCGCGTCGATCAGGTCGGCGTCGTCCTCACGGCACTGGAGCGCCAGGACGCCCGCGCCGATGGGCGGCATCATCGTCTCGGTCGAGAGGATCTCGCTGATCACGTCCGTCCGGCCGATGCGCTCCAGCCCGGAGACGGCGAGCAGCAGGGCGTCGGCCTCGCCGGCCGCCAGCTTCGCCAGGCGCCGGTTGGCGTTGCCCCGGAACGGCACGCACTGCAGATGCGGGTGCGTGGCGGCCAGTTGGGCGACCCGGCGCACCGAGGAGGTGCCGATCCGGGTTCCGGCCGGCAGCTCGTCCAGGGTGAGCCCGCCCGGGTGGATCAGGGCGTCGCGGATGTCGTCCCGCTTGAGGAACGCGGCGAACACCGTGCCCGCCGGGAGCGGCCGGTCGGCGGGCACGTCCTTCACGCAGTGCACGGCGAGATCCGCCTCGCCGGCCAGCAGTGCCGCGTCGACCTCCTTGGTGAACGCGCCCTTGCCCTCCACCTGGGACAGATCGCCCATCCACTTGTCGCCGGTGGTCTTCACCGGGACGACCTCGGTGCGCACCCCCGGGTGGGCGGTGGCCAGCTCGGTCCGGACGCGCTCCACCTGGGCGAGGGCCATGGGGGAGTCGCGGGAGACGATGCGGATCAGTTCGGGGACGGACATGCCGCCACGATAGACCCTCTGCGGGGCGCGCCTGTGCCGTACCGCCCCCCGATCGCCCGGCGGCGCACGTCAGTTCGGGTTGAGCGGCTCGCTCAGCTCGACCGCCCGCAGGGCCGCGGCCAGGGCCCGCTCGTCGCCGACGTCGAGGGCGGTGTCGGTGAGCTTGATGACGTGCTCGTCGCCGTGGGCGAGGGCCCGGTCCAGCACCTCCTGCGCCGTGCGGCCGGGCGCGGGAACGGGGGCGGCCTCCGCCGGGGTGTACATGGCGGTGACCGCCGCGGAGGCGGTCCACGCGGCGCGCAGACTCGGCGCCCACAGCGAACGCGGCAGGGAAGCAAGGGCGCGCAGCACGGCGTTGGGCGCCGTAGCCGCGTGCACGAGCATGGTCTCCTCGCCGTGGCCGTGGGTGGCGTACCGGTGGGTGGCGGCCCGGACCAGCTCGGTCGGGCGGGCCCGGGCCGTGTCCGGGTCGGTGAGTCGCCCGCCCACCGCGGCAGCCGCCGGACGGCCGTCAGCCGGTCGGGGAAGCCGCCCCGGAGGTCGCTGATCGGGGGGGCGTCCAGCGACCGCGCGGCGTCCGGCGGTGCGGGCAGGGGCGCGATGCGGGACACGGGGCGGTGCCGGGCCGCCCAGTAGCCCAGGCCGTGGGCGAGTTCGGCGAGCCGCGGCCCGTTCTCCCCGGCTTCCAGGGCCCGTACGGCGTGGCCGACGCGGATGGGTCAGGGCGGTGGCTACGGCTACCCGCAGCCCGGCACGACCCAGGCCCCGCCCGGACCCGGCGGCCGGGGTGCGTGGAGCCGCCGTAGAGGCCGGGCAGCAGGCGCGGCCACCAGACGGCGAGGACGTCCCGCCAGGGCTGTTCGGCCAGTGCGCGGCGGAAAAGGGCGATCCAGTCCGCGGCCCGGCGCGGATCGCCCAGTGCCTCGCGCCAGTCGGCGTCCGTGACGGGAGCGAAGGGCCGGGGGAGGTCCTCCAGTTTGGGCCGGTACTGGTCCAGCCAGCGGTGCACGGCGTCCACCCGGCCGTGCGCGGCGAGCGCCTCCACGACCATGGGGGCGTGGTTGGTGAGCCTGCCGAGCCGCTCCGGGCCCGAGGCGTGGAGGCGTTCGAGGGCCTCTTCGAGCGTCCCCGTCGTGTCGTACGTGTCCATGACGGGACGGTACGCGGCCGTACGGACGTGGGGGATCGGACGCGGGGCGGAGAACCGGTCCGGCCGGGGACCTGGGCCCCCGGCCGGGCCGGCCGGCGTCACGCGTACGGGTCGAAGGCGATGCCCGACGGCTTGGCCGAGGCCAGGTGGCCGGCGAAACTCGCGTCCTTCAGCCCGAAGTTGGCGCTGCCGAAGTTGTACGACGTGAGCTTGTCGCGCACCCCGGCCGGGTAGCCGTTCCAGCCGACCAGCGGCGGGTACTGCCAGGTGCCCTTGTGGTTCTCCGGCGGCTCGTCGTTGGAGTTGGCCAGCCGGAAGCAGTGCGTGCTGATGCCGTCCTTGTGGTAGACGATCTTCGGGTGCGTGCCGTCGAAGCGGACCGAGGACGCCGCGTGCACGGTGAACGAGCCGTGGTTGGACGTCGAGACGTACTTGACCTGGTTGTCCTGCACCCACACGGCGACGTGCTCGAAGTCGTGCCGGTGGCCGCCGATGCTGCTGCCCGCCAGCGCCTGGTCCTTCTCGAAGTACAGGGCGTACAGGATCGCGCACCAGCCGTTGTTGCACTTGTAGCGCGAGTAGCCGTTGGTGTTGTCGAGGTCGGAGGCGTCCCGGCAGTTGCCGTTCAGGGCGCCGGTCGGGTTCAGTCCGCCGTTGACGGCGCCGTCCGGACCGATCGCGGGCGAGGAGTAACAGCCGTCGGTGTCGTAGTCGTAGGCCGGCTGGTACGTCCGCTCCAGTGCCTCCGCGTGGGCGGGCAGGGCCGGCGGCGGGGCGGCGAAGGCCGTGGCGGGGAAGGCGAGGACCAGGACGGCGGCACCGGCTGCCCCGGTGAGCCAATTTCTGCGCGATGCGAACGGGCGTGACGACACTGCGTCCTCCTCTTGGGCGCAGCCCAACGGCTGTGGGGGAAAGGGAGGTTCAGCTTCCAGGCTGAACGCGTCCATGCCAAGAGGGGTGGGAGGTCCCAACGGTGAATCACAGCCCAATAGTTGGCGCTCCCAGGGCCGATTCAGGCCAGGTCGTCCGGGATGTCGGCCGCCGCCTCCTCGGGTGCGAGGTCCGGCCGCAGCCGCAACCAGGACGGCTGGCGCAGCAGACCCTCCCGGGTGCGGGTGCTGTAGCGGACCTCGCCGACCAGCCGGGGGACGACCCAGTGGGCGCCCGGAGCGCGCGGGGCCGGGTCGAAGGGGCAGACGTCCGTGGCGGCGGCCGCCAGCAGCCCGGCCAGTTCCGTGCGCTCGGCCTCGCTCCAGCCGGTGCCCACGCTTCCGACGTAGCGCAGCCTGCCCGCGGCGCGCTGCCCGACCAGGACCGCGCCCGGCAGTCCGGTGAGCCGCCCCTTCCCGGGCTGCCAGCCGCCGACCAGCACGTCCTCGGTGAGCATGTTGCGGATCTTGATCCAGGCGCGGGAGCGCACCCCCGGTTCGTACACCGAGTCCAGCCGCTTGCAGACCAGGCCCTCCAGGCCGTGCTCGCGGGTGGCGCGCAGCGCCTCGGCGCCGTGGCCGACGAGCGCGGCCGGGGTCGACCAGGAGGGGCCGGTCAGGCCGAGGTCCTCCAGCGCCGAGCGGCGTCGCGTGTAGGGCAGGCGCAGCAGTGACCGGCCCGCCAGGTGCATGACGTCGAACAGGACGAGATGGGCCGGCACCTCCGCCGCCCGCCGTGCGGCCCGCGCGGGGGAGTGGGCGAGGCCCATGCGGGACTGCAGCAACTGGAAGCTGGCGCGGCCCTGTGCGTCCAGGGCCAGGATCTCCCCGTCCAGCACGGCCGGGGTGGTACCGAGGGCGGTGCCCAGGGGCCGCAGCTCGGGGTAGGCGGCCGTGATCTCGTCACCCGACCGGGCCCGCAGCAGCACGCTGCCGTCGCCGGGGAGGTAGACCACCACGCGCTGGCCGTCCTGCTTGGTCTCGTAGGCCCAGCGGGTGTCCTGTGCGGCGGGCGGCAGGGAGCCGGACGTGGCGAGCATGGGCGGGATCAGCGGCAGGTCCACGGGTTGAGTTGTCGACGGGCCGGGGCGGGGTCACGCCCGGATGTCGTGTGTTTCCCCTGAACGGCGCTGACCTCGGTGGTCGTCCCGCCGCTCGTGGGATTTACTTGCGCTATGCAGCGATATGGTTGAGGTGGCGCGCATGGCCACACCATCGCTCCCCGGCGTCCCCCCGGCGGAAGTCGCCGAGATCGAGCGCGCGCTCACCCGGATCTCGTACCTGAGCACGCGCGCCCGTCAGCACGACCGGCTGACGGCCCTGGCGGGCGTGCCGCTCGACCGGGCCGCCGTCGCGCTGCTGCGGCCGACTCCGAGCCGTTGCGGCCGGGGGAGCTGGCGGCGCGGCTGGGCGTGGGGGCCTCGCACGTCACGCGCATGGTGCAGCAGTTGCAGAAGGCCGGGTACGTCACCCGCGTCCCCGACCCGGACGACCGCCGGGCCCAGCGCATCGAAACTGACCGACGCGGGCCGGCAGGCCATCACCAAGGTCCGCGAGGCGAGGCCGGGGTGCGCGGCATGCAGCTGGCTCTGTCGGACTGGTCGCCGGAGGAACTGCGGCAACTGGCCACGCTGTTCCACCGCATGGTGGACGACTTCCTGGCGCACGCGGTGGAGGAGGAACCGGAAGCGCGGTCCGCCGGAGCGGCCGGAAAGGGCTGAGGCGCGACTGTCCCGGCGGCCGGGGATCGGAGGTGTCCGGCTCGTGGTGGGCGGATATCCGTCACCGTGCCGCCGGGTCGCGAGGGTCCGTCCGCTCGGTCGCCGTCGCTCCCGGTGGGGCGGGGTCGCGCAGCCCGCACAGCAGCAGCCGTCCCAGGGCGGGCAGGGCGATCAACGGCAGCAGCGCCGTGCGCAGGGAGGTCGCGTCGGCCAGCGCCCCGATGGCGGGAGTCGCGAGACCGCCCACGCTCACCGCCAGCCCGAGCGTGACGCCGCCGGCGGTGCCCGTCCGCCGGGGCAGGAAGTCCTGGCCCAGGGTGAGGTGCAGCGAGAACGGCACGTACAGGCCCGCCGACGTCAGCGCGGCGAACAGGTACACCGCCGGCCCGGGCACCAGGACCAGCCCGGCCACGGCCAGGACCGTCAGGGTGTACGACCGGCGGACCACGGCCGTCCGACCGTACCGCTCGGCCAGCCGGCCCCCGGCCAGCGTCCCCACCGCGCCCCCGGCGTAGAGGACGAACAGCGCCGCCGTACCGGCCGCCTCCCCACCGCCGGTGCGCTGACGCGCGTACAGCGAGACGAAAGCGCCGAGGCCGACGAACACCACCGACCGGCAGACCACGGCACCCGACAGGCGAAGGAAGGACGGCCAGTCGTCCCGGCCGGCCGCGGGCCGCGCGTCCGCGCCGCCGCTGCCCGGGCCGGCCGAGCGCACGGCCACCGCGCACAGCACGGCGCCCAGCACGGCCGGGACGGCCAGCAGGGGAGAGGCGTCCAGACCGCCCACCCCCATGACGGCGAAGACCAGCAGCGGCGCCAGGGCGAAACCGGCGTTGCCGCCGAAGGAGAACCAGCTCATCCCGGTGTGACGGCCGCCCGCCACCGCCCGCGCCACCCGGGCGGCCTCCGGGTGGTAGGCGGCCACCCCCACGCCCGACACCGCGACCACCACCAGGGTTGGACCGTAGGAGCCGGTCACCCCGCTCAGCGCGACGCCCGCCCCCGCCGTCAGCGCGCTCAGCGGCAGCAGCCACGGCATCGCCCACCGGTCGGTGAGCACCCCGAACAGCGGCTGTACGAGCGACGACAGCAGGGACGCCGCCAGGACGACACCCGACGCGGCGGCGTAGGAGTAGGCGCGCTCGGCGACGAAGTACGGCACCAGGGCGGCCACGGTCCCCTGGTAGACGTCCACACAGGCGTGCCCCGTCGACATCCAGGCGACGGGTCGCCCCGGTCGCGGGCCGCGACGCCGGTTCCGGCCGTGGTTGTGCTGTGAAGTGGTCACCCGGCGATCGTCGTCCGCCGGTCCGGTGGCCCGCTTCCGATAATCTGCCGGACTGTGCCGAACATCCGCCACACCTCGACGGCGCCGACCCGGGCCCGGCGGCTCACCGCCGGCGACCGCATCGACGCGCACCGGCACGACGACCACCAGATCGTCTACGCGGGCTCCGGCGTCGTCGAGGTCACCACCGACGCGGGCACCTGGTTCGCTCCCGGCACCCGTGCCCTGTGGATCCCGGCCGGCACCGTGCACGCCCACCGCGCCCACGGCCGCCTCGACCTGCACCTGGTCGGCCTGCCCGCCGGCGACAACCCCCTCCGTCTGGACCACCCGGCCGTCCTCGCCGTCGGCCCGCTGCTGCGCGAGCTGATCCTCGCCTACACCCGCGACCCCGGCGACGACAGCCCCGAGCGGCGGCGGCTGTGTGCCGTGCTGCGCGACCAGTTGCGCCTCTCGCCCCAGCAACCGCTGCGTCTGCCCACTCCTACCGACCCCCGGCTGGCCGCCGTCTGCGCGCTCGTGCACGCCGACCCGGCCGACCCGCGCACCCTCGGCGCGCTGGGGGCCGCGACCGGGGTGGGGGAACGGACCCTCAGCCGGCTGTTCCGGACCGAGTTCGGCATGACCTTCCCGCAGTGGCGCACCCAGTCGCGGCTCTACCACGCCCTGCGGATGCTGGCCGACGGCCTGCCCGTCACCACCGTCGCCCACCGCTGTGGCTGGTCCTCCGCCAGCGCGTTCATCGACGTCTTCCGCCGCTCGTTCGGCTACACGCCCGGCACCCACCACCGGCGCTCGCGGGGCCGGGAGCACTGATCTGCCTACCGTCCAGTAATATCGCGCGGCAGGCCCCTGAGGAGGAACCGTGCCCCGGTCCGAACGCTCGCCCCTGCTGCTCGCCGGCCTGCTGGCCACCGCGGGCGTCGCCCACTTCGCCGCCCCCCGTCCCTTCGACGCGACCATCCCGAGCGGACTGCCGGGCAGGCCCCGGACCTGGACGTACGCCAGCGGGGTCGCCGAGCTGGCCCTGGCCGCCGGTCTCGCGGTGCCCCGGACCCGCAAGGCGGCCGCGCTGGCCACGGCCGCGTTCTTCGTCGGCGTGTTCCCCGCCAACGTGAAGATGGCCGCCGACTGGCGCCACCGCCCCACCCCGCAGAAGGCCGCGGCCTTCGGGCGGCTGCCCCTTCAGGTGCCCCTCGTGCTGTGGGCGCGCGGTGTCGCGCGGAACGCGCAGGGCCGGTCGTGACCGCCCGCGTGGAGACCGGGGACACGGTCGAGGACTTCGCCCTGCCCGACGAGACCGGCACCGAACGCAGCCTGTCCGGACTGCTCGCCGAGGGGCCGGTCGTGCTCTTCTTCTACCCTGCCGCCCTCACCCCCGGCTGCACCGCCCAGGCCTGTCACTTCCGTGACCTCGCCGCCGAGTTCGCCGCCGTCGGCGCGCGGCCCGTCGGCATCAGTGGCGACGCCGTCGAGCGGCAGCAGGAGTTCGCCGGGCGGCACGCCCTCGGCATGCCGCTGCTCTCCGACGCCGACGGCACGGTCCGCGAGCGGTTCGGCGTGAAGCGCGGCTTCTCCCTGGCCCCCACCAGGCGCACCACGTTCGTCATAGCGCGGGACTTCACCGTCCTGGACGTCGTCCGCAGCGAGCTGCGCATGAACGCGCACGCCGACCGGGCGCTCGCCGCGCTGCGGTCCCCGCGGGGCTGACCACGCGGGGCTGGCCCCGTCCCGCATGCGGCCACGCGGTTGATACCGGGCCGTAAAGGGATAATCCTGGACGATATGGAGGACGCCTCCGCCGCGGCGATCATCGATGCCCGCGGCATCGTGACGGGATGGAGCGACGGTGCCCGGCAGCTGACCGGCTATCCGTCGGCGGAAGCCGTGGGCCGGGCCGTACGGGAGCTGCTCGCCGAGGACGTGCCGCCCGAGGCACTGTCGGCGCGGTCGGGCACCGTCATGGTGCGCCACCGCGACGGCTACCTGGTCGGCATCCGTGTCAAGGCCTGCCCCGTGACGGGGCGGGACGGGGACCCCGGCGGCTATGTGATCACCGCGGCGCCGCCCGGCCGGGCGGAGACCTCGCTCGCGGGCCGCGCGTTCCAGCAGGCGTCCATCTCGATGTCCGTCTTCGACACCGACCAGCGCTACCTGCGGCTGAACGACGCCGCCTGTCATGTGATGGGCGTGTCCGAGGAGAACCTGCTCGGCCGGCACTTCCCGGAGACGGTGGAGGAGGCGGAGCACAGCCGCGGCTTCAACTGGCATCTGCGCCAGGTCGCCGAGACGGGCCGGCCGCTGCGCTACGAGAGCTACACCGGCGCACCGGCCCTGAACCGCGAGCACGCCTGGGTCACCGAGATGTGGCCGGTCCGGGACGCCGCCGGGGAACTCGTCGGCACCGCGCTGGCCGCGTTCGACAGCACCGAGCAGTACTGGGCGAGGCAGCGGCTGGCCCTGCTGAACGAGGCCGCGGCCGCCATCGGCACCACCCTGGACGTGGTGCGCACCGCCGAGGAACTGGTCGAGGTCGTCGTGCCCCGGTTCGCCGGCTTCGCGAGCGTCGACCTGTTCGACTGGGTCCTCGGCGCGGACGAGCCGCCGACAGTGGCCGCCGAGGAGATCTCGCTGCGCCGCGTCGCCCACGGCTCAGCCATCGACGGAACCCCGGAGGCCGCCGTCCACCTCGGAGACGTCGACGTCTACCCCTCCTTCTCGCCCATCGCCCGCGCCATGCGGGAGGGCCGGGCCGTCATCAGCCAGGCCGGGGAGCCGTCCTTCATGCGCTGGGTCGCCGAGCGCAACGCCCGCGCCCCCGGCGGACGCCCCTACCGGCTGGGCGCGCACTCGATGATGGCCGTGCCGCTGCGGGCCCGCGGCACCACCCTCGGAGTCGCCGTCGCCGTGCGCATCCACCAGCCGGACGACTACGGCGAGGACGACGCCGTCTTCGCCGAGGAGCTCGCCAGCCGGGCCGCCGTCTGCGTCGACAACGCCCGCCGCTTCGCCCGCGAACGCACCACCGCCCTGGCCCTGCAGCACAGCCTGCTCCCCAAGGGCCTGCCGGGCCAGGCCGCCGTCGAGATGGCCCACCGCTATCTGCCCTCCGGCTCGGCGGCCGGCATCGGCGGCGACTGGTTCGACGTGATCCCGCTGTCCGGCAGCCGCGTGGCGCTGGTCGTCGGCGACGTCGTCGGCCACGGCATCCCCTCCTCGGCGACCATGGGCCGGCTGGTCACGGCCGTCCGCACCCTCGCCGACGTGGACCTGCCGCCGGACGAACTCCTCACCCACCTCGACGACCTGGTCATCCATCTCGCCTCCGACGACGAGAGCGAAGAGGTGCCGGAGCTGGGCGCGACCTGCCTCTACGCCGTCTACGACCCCGTCACGCGCCGGCTGAACCTGGCCGCCGCGGGGCACCCCGCCCCCGCCCTGGTGCTGCCCGACGGCTCCGCCCGGCTGATCCCCATGAGCGCGGGGCCCCCGCTGGGCGTCGGAGGGCTGCCGTTCGAGGCGACGGAGCTCCAGCTGCCCGAGGGCTCCCTCGTCGCCCTCTACACCGACGGCCTCGTCGAGGACCGCGACCGCGACGTCGACCACGCCACCGACGAGCTGTGCCGCGCCCTGACCCTCCCCGCCGACTCGCTCGACGCCCTCTGCGACACCGTGCTGAAGTCCGTCCTGCCGGAGGTGCCAGGCGACGACGTGGCCCTGCTGCTGGCCCGCACCCGGGCGCTCGGCGCGGAACAGGTCGCCACCTGGGACGTGACACCGGATCCCGCGCAGGTGGCCGCCACCCGGCAGGCAGCGACCGAACAGCTCACCGCGTGGGGCCTGGACGAGACGGCCTTCGTCACCGAACTCGTCGTCAGCGAACTGGTCACCAACGCCATCCGCTACGGCGCCCCGCCCATCCAGCTGCGGCTGATCCGCGACCGGACCCTCATCTGCGAGGTCTCCGACGGCAGTTCGACCTCTCCGCACCTGCGGCGGGCCCACCAGGACGACGAGGGCGGACGGGGACTGCTGCTCGTCGCCCAGCTCACCCAGCGCTGGGGCAGCCGGCAGACCACGCGCGGCAAGACCATCTGGTGCGAGCAGCCCCTCACACCGCTGCTCTGACCGGGCCGCGGCCCGGCCGGGAACCTCACCGACGCGCCGCGTCCGAGGCGACCTGGCCGAGGGTGCGGCCGGACTTCGCGGAACGGGCCCGGCGCGGATCGGGGGCTCCGGGCCCGCCGGCGTCGCCGGCCCGCCTGACCAGCAGCCACGCCTCCTCGCCGTCGCCGCCCCGGCCGCCGCGGAACCGGGTCAGGGCGTACGCGCCGCGCAGCTTCGACCCGTGCAGCCGGAACGAGGCGTGCCCGTGCTCCAGCGACTCCGCGAAGTCCACGGGCCGCCCCCCGCGGTCGTGGCTGAGCGGCTCGTAGGTGCCGTGGTCCCAGACGATGACCGTGCCGCCGCCGTACTCACCGCGGGGGATCACGCCCTCGAACTGCTCGTACTCCAGCGGATGGTCCTCCGTGGGCACGGCCAGCCGTTTGTCCTTCGGGTCCGCCGGGGGGCCCTTGGGGATCGACCAGGATTTCAGCACGTCGCCGACCTGGAGCCGGAAGTCGAAGTGCGTCGTGCTCGCGTCGTGGATCTGCACCACGAACCGGGGCCGGTCCGCGCGGGAGGCCCCGCTGCCCCGGGGCTCCCCGGTCCGTTCGAAGTCACGCCTGCCGCGGTACTCCCGCAGCCGGTCCCGATCGGCCACGTGCGGCTCCCTCCTGCCCGGCCGGCCCCGGGTACCCGTCAGAACTCCTCGTGCACCTCGGGGTCACCGCCGAGTCGTCGCCGCGCCCGGTCCGCGATCGCGGTCATCTCGTCCTCGCTCAGCTCGAAGCCGAACACGTCGAGGTTGGCGCGCTGCCGTTCGGGGCTCGCCGACTTCGGGACGGGCACCGCGCCGAGCTGCGTGTGCCAGCGCAGCACCACCTGCCCGGCGCTCACCCCGTGGGCCTCGGCGATCCGCGCCACCGCCGGATCCTCCAGCAGGGGCGTGCCGCGGCCCAGCGGGCTCCAGCTCTCCGTGACGATGCCTTTGGCCACGTGGAAGGCGCGCAGTTCCTCCTGCGGCCAGAGCGGGTGCAGCTCGATCTGGTTGACCGAGGGCAGCACCCCGGTCTCCTTCTCCAGCCGTTCGATGTGCCCGGCCGTGAAGTTCGAGACGCCGATCGACCGCACCAGTCCGTCCTCGCGCAGCTTGATCATGGCCTTCCAGGAGTCGACGTACCGGTCCACGCGCGGCAGCGGCCAGTGGATCAGGTACAGGTCGACGTACTCCAGACCGAGGCGGGCCCGGGACTCCTCGAAGGACGCGAGGGTCTCCGCGTAGCCGTGGTGGCGGCCCGGGAGCTTCGTCGTCACGACGATCTCCTCGCGCGGCACCACACCGGCGGCCACGGCCCGGCCGACCCCCGTCTCGTTGCGGTAGTTCGTCGCCGTGTCGATCAGGCGGTAGCCCGCCTCCAGGGCCGAGACCACCGCCGCCTGCGCCTCGTCGTCGCCGAGCGGCCAGGTGCCCAGGCCCAGGGCGGGGAGCGCCGTGGCGTCGTTGAGCGTGTGCGTCGGGATGCTGATCACCGTCGGACCTTCCCGTTGACTGTGTCGTCCCTCCAGCGTCACGGACAGGGTGCGCAATGATCAACCGGACGGCTGGGGACGGGGGCGGCGGGACGGCATGGACGCCGCCTGGGCCGCCGACCTGGGTGGTCGTCGCCCGGTCGCCGGCGAACGGCTCGTACAGCGGGCCGTCGACGAGGACGCCCACGGTGAGCTCCTCGCCCGGAGGCACCCGGACGACGAGCGGGGCCCGGCTCACCGTCAGGTCGTACGCCGCGGGCAGGGCGGCCCGGCCCGGGGCCGTGACGAACGGCTCGGCGGCGCGCAGCCGGTCCGGTTCCGGCGCCGGGGTCACGCGCAGCGCCCCGTCGGGGTGGACACCGGGCTCGCGCTGTTCACCACGACAGGGCCGTGTTCCGGGACGTCGTGATCCGGGAGTTCACCGTGTGACGACGCGGTGCGGTGTCGCCACCGGAGGGGATCGCTGTCACGATCTCCGGGACGGACCACGCCCACGACCAGCGGAGCGCTCATGACGGACAGCCGGACGACGGACGAGGCGGTGCGGGAGGCCGGGCTGGAGGTGAAGCCGGCCGCCGGCCACATCGGGGCCGAGATCCACGGCGTCGACCTGGCCGGCGAACTCGACGACGCCGTGGTCGCCGCGATCAGGGCGGCGGTGCTGCGCTGGAAGGTCGTGTTCTTCCGGGGCCAGCGGCTGGACCACGCCGGGCACGTGGCGTTCGCGCGGCGGTTCGGGGAGCCGGTGGTGCTGCCACGGCGCGGCAAGGCGTCGCCGCCGGACTTCCCCGAGATCGAGACGACCGCCGACCGGCTGGAACTGGGCGGGCGGTACGGCATGGACCACGACGAGTGGCTGGCCCGGCGCCGCCACACCCTGCTGCGCGGCTGGCACTGCGACCACGGCGCCCGGGTCGACCCGCCCGCCGCGACGATCCTGCGCGCGGAGAACGTCCCGCCCTACGGCGGCGACACCACCTGGGCCAATCTGGCGGCGGCGTACGTCGGGCTGTCCGCGCCGCTCCGGCGGTTCGTCGACGGGCTGCGGGCCGAGCACCGGCTCGGCGTCGGCTACCAGCCCCGGCCCGGCGACGACGCCTACGTCCGCCACCTGCTGGACCGCCAGGTCGCCTCGCTGCACCCCCTGGTGCGCGTCCACCCCGAGACGGGCGAGCGGATCCTGTACGTCAACGGCTACTACGTCGAGCAGATCGCCGGCCTCTCCCGGCCCGAGAGCAGCGCGATCCTGGAGATGCTGCTGGAACAGGCGGTCCGGCCCGAGTACACGGTCCGGTTCCGCTGGGAGCCGGGCAGCGTGGCCTTCTGGGACAACCGCGCCACGATGCACCTGGCCCCCGGCGACACCGCCCACCTCGACCACCCGCGGATCATGCACCGGGTGATGCTCGCCGGGGACGTGCCGGCCGGAGTGGACGGCACGCCGTCGCAGGCGATCACCGGCAGTGAGCCCGGGCGCTGGTGACGCGTCAGGCGGCGGGCCGCCGGCCCAGGGCCGGGCCGGGCCTCGTCGCCGTTTCCGTGAGACTCTGCACGTTGTCCTCGTGCTCGAAGGTGAACGGCAGCGCGAACGCCACCTCGTCCACCTCCCGGAACGCGGCGTGCGCGTGCAGCCGCTCGGCGATCTCCGCCGAGGTGCCCGCCAGGTCCGGCGCGAACAGCAGCCGCGCCGGGCCCTGCGGCTCAGCCGTGCGCGGGGTGCGCAGGGCGGCGTACTCCTCGTACCGCTGTGCCAACCCGGCGGCAGCCCCCGCTGCTGCCGTACCCCGCCCGTCAGCGCAGCGGGATCGTCACCTCGTCCTCGACGGGCGGGTCGATCTCCTGGGCCCGGTTGCCGGTGGCCGCGTAGCAGCGCAGCCGGACCGACTCCGGTGAGACGTCCAGCCGCAGGAAGCACTTGAAGAACGGCGGGCTGTACGTCGCCGAGCTCGGCGAGAACAACGACGTGTGGATCTTCCGCACCGGCAGCCGGAACCGTCTGGCCTTGTCGGGACGGCTGCCGGTGCCCAGCAGCCCCGCGACCAGCCGGGCCCGCCGGGTGACGCGCGCCGGGGTGCCGGGTGTGCGCGCGGGCCGGACGCCGAGGCGCTCGGCGATCACGGCCGTCGCCTCCGCCTCGGTGAGCGTGAAGAAGCGGCGCAGCCGCAGCCGGCGGCCGTAGAGGCGGCTGTAGAAGGCCAGCGAGTCGCCGCGCAACGGGTAGCAGCGGAAGTCGTCCTCGGTGACGCCGGCCACGCCGACCCTGGGGATGGTGTGGGTGGCGTGCATGAACGCCCCGCCGCCGCCCGCGACGACGTACTGGAGCGTGCGCCCGTCGGCCAGCCGGACCGGGTAGCGCTGGTAGTTGTGGATGTCGCCGCCGATCGCCGCCACGTAGTGGTGGGCCGGGTCGCGGACGATGTCGTCGACGGTGCCGCCGCCCTCGATGGCGCACGGCTCGTGCCGGCCGTCCACGTACAGGGGCGAGCCGGTGACCAAAATCTTCGGACGGGGCCCTGCGGAGACCTCGCGCAGCCAGGCGCCCTGCTCGGCGTCGAGCGTGCCGAGCAGGCCGGTGTCGATGCCCACGATCCGGACCGGTCCGGCGTCGATCGCCCAGTACGGGCCCGGCTGGACGGCCTGCTGGACGGGAGCCGGCCGCAGCGCGCGGGCCTCGGCGAGGCGCCGTCCGTCGTCCGGTCGGGGCCGGTGCCACAGCAGCGACCGCAACCAGGCCCGGGTCAGCGGCCGGGGCCGGGGCTCGGGCGGCAGCGGCGGGGCGTCGCCGCAGAAGACGCGCATGAAGCCGCCGAGGTCCTCGTACCAGTCGTGGTTGCCGGGTATCGCGTAGATCGGCGCCGGGTAGTCCCGGTACGGGCGGAAGAACTTGGGGCCGTAGTCGTCCGCGCTGCCCACCGGGTAGATCACGTCACTGGCGAGGACCGCGAACCGCGTGTCCCCACCGGCCGTCAGCAGGCCGGGCACGACGGCGTACTGGGGGTCGTCACCCTCGCCGGTGTCGCCGATGACCAGGAAGGAGAACCGGTCCGGGTCGTCGCGGCGGATCACCTTGCCGGCCGGTGCCCCGGCGGCCTCGCGCTGTGCCACCCAGCGGCTCCGGGTCCGCCCGGTGGGGTCCCCGAACCAGGAGGCCAGTACGCCGTTGCGGGCCGCCCACAGCATCCGGGGATCGAGCCAGGAGATCTTCTCCGTCCTCGCCGGCAACAGTCGCTGATACGCGCCGCGTTCGGCGGGGCCCCAGCCGGCGCCTTCGGGTGTGTCACGTGAGGAGTCGGGCACCGGTGCACGGTAACAACCGGTCCTGCGGCCGCCGGTGGCGGGTGCTCACCGCCTGCGCGGAGGTGCGGCCGACCGGCGCCACGAAGGGCGCGACGGCGGTGCGGAGCCCGCTGGCGGAGCGCCCGGCCCGGGTGGGGCCGGCCGTTCGCCCAGGACCAGCAGCGGATCGAACATCACCACGACACCGGCCAGCAGCAGGAAGACGACCGGCCCCAGCAACATCGGCAGCAGCAGCGATATCGGCGACTCGCCGGCCCAGGTGCCGCCCGTGGTGTCGTGCACGCGGACGCTGACGGCGGCCATGCCCGTGTAGTGCATCCCGGACACCGCCACTCCCATCACCAGGCTCGCCCCGAGGCTCGTCCCCATGCCCCGGACCGTGACGGCCGACCAGAGCGCGGCGGTCGCGGCGGCGACGGCGATCAGCACGGACAGTACGACGCCCACCGGGTCGTAGCCGATGTCGCCGTCCAGGCGCATCGCCGCCATGCCCAGGTAGTGCATGCCCGCGATGCCCAGGCCGGTGACGGTTCCCGCCACCGCCAGAGTGCGGGCTCCCGGCCCGCGGTAGCCGACGGTGAACACGCCGGCGCCGACCACGACGACGGCCACCACGAGGCTGAGCACCGTCGTGGCCGGGTCGTACCGGACCCGGGTCTCCTCCACATGGAAACCGGTCATGGCGATGAAGTGCATCGTCCAGATGCCGCACCCGATGGAGGCGGCGCCCAACGCCAGCCAGCCCGGCCTCCACGAGCGCGCGTCGAGCAGCGAGCGCACGATGCACCGCAGCCCCAGCGCCCCGCCGAGACAGGCCATCAGATAGGCCGCGACCGGGGTCACCGCACCGTAGCGGAACCCCTCGACCGTGCCGTCCATGCGCCAACTCCCCCCAGAGTCATGGCTGGTGTCCCGGAAGGTCTACGCGCAGGGACCGCCGGGAGCAAGCCCTTACCGCAGGTAGGGCGACAACTCCCGTGCGCACAGGGGGCGAACGCGGTCAGAAGGTGCGCTTCAGCAGGTCCAGCAGCGCCGCCCAGTGCCGCCGGTCGCCCTCCTCGTGGTACGACGCCGTGTCGGCCTGGGTGAAGCCGTGGGGCGCGCCGGCGTACACCTCGCAGTGGTGGCGGACGCCCGCCGCGGTCAGGGCCTCCTCCAGGCGCTCGATCTGCTCCGGCGGCAGGGACGGGTCCTGGTCGGCGTGACCGAAGTACAGCTCGGCGGTGATGTCGCCGGCCACCAGGTGCGGGCTGCCGGGCGTGTCCGTGGCCAGCCGCCCGCCGTGGAAGCCGGCGGCGGCGGCGACCCGCTCCGGGTAGGTGCCGGCCGTGAGCAGCGACAGGCGGGCGCCCATGCAGTAGCCGGTCAGCGCCACCGGGCCGTCGGCCGCCACGGACGACTCGGCCAGCCAGCGCAGATACGCGCCGGCGTCCCGCATCGCCAGGTCGTCGGTCAAGGCCCGCATGACCGGCGTGATCCGTTCGAAGATCTCCGGACGCGCCCCCGGGTCGATGAACTCGGGCAGATCGAACAGCGGGGCGCGTCCGGCCCGGTGGAACACGTTGGGCACCGGCACCGTGTAACCCTCGCCTGCCAGCCGGTCCGCCATGGACCGCAGCTGCGGACGCAGACCGAAGGCGTCCATGAAGACCAGGACCGCCGGACGGGCGGCCCCGTCGGCCGGGTGGGCCAGATAGGCGTCGGCGGTGCCGTCCTCGGTGGGGACGTCGACGGCGGTTCCCTGTACGGCGGTCATGGCGGGGCCTTCCTACGGGGGGGTGGGGTCAGCAACCCGTCCGCGTGACCGGGCGGATCATGGTCATCGTGGCACGGCGTTCCCGGGGCATTTCGCCCACCCCCGGCCCGGCGGCCCAACCGTGAACGGCCCTTAGGGCGCCCTTTACTCGAACCGTGAGATGTCGCCCGCGCCCCGCCGCACGATCTCGGCCTCCCCGCCGGAGAAGTCGATGACCGTCGTCGGCTCGGTGCCGCACTCACCGGAGTCGACCACCGCGTCCAGGACGTGGTCGAGCTCGTCCTTGATCTCCCAGCCCTGCGTCATCGGCTCGTCCTCGCCGGGCAGCAGCAGGGTGCTGGACAGCAGCGGCTCACCGAGCTCGGCGAGCAGGGCCTGGGTGACCACGTGGTCGGGGATCCGCACCCCGACCGTCTTCTTCTTGGGGTGCTGCAGCATCCGCGGCACCTCCCGCGTCGCCGGCAGGATGAACGTGTAGCTGCCGGGCGTCGACGCCTTGATCGCGCGGAACACGTCGTTGTCGATGCGCACGAACTGGCCGAGCTGCGCGAAGTCCTGGCACACGAGAGTGAAGTGGTGCCGGTCGTCCAGCTTGCGGATCGCGCGGATCCGGTCGATGCCGTCCCGGCTGCCCAGACGGCAGCCGAGTGCGTAACAGGAGTCCGTGGGGTAGGCGACAAGGGCGTCCGCGCGGATGCTGTCGGCGATCTGGCCGATGGTGCGCGGCTGGGGGTTGTCGGGGTGCACGTCGTAGTACTTCGCCATCCGCCGAGCTTAAGCCGCCCGGGCGGGCCGGTGACGCAGGCAGGGGTGCCCGGGACCGCGGGCGGCTGGCCGGGGACGGCTGGGGTAACGTCCCCGACCGGTGCGCCGAAGACGGTGCGAGGAGGGAGGGGAAGGCGCGAGTGGCTGGCCGAGAGGACGGGAACCGGCAGCGGCGGACGCGGGCCGAGGCGAGTCCGGCGTGGGCGCGGGAACTGCTCGAACACCTGCGGCCGGCCGGGCGGGACGTCGGCAGGGTCGTCGCGTGGCTCGCCGGCGCCGTGGACGGGTCGGTGGCCCTGCAGGACGCCGCCGGGAACCTCCTCGCCGGAACCCGGCTCACCCTCGACGAGGACCTCGTCGCGGACATCACCGCCGGCCGGATCGCCTCCGCCGCCTGGGAGAGCCGCGAGCACCACCTGCGCCTGGTCCGGGTGGAGCACCCCTCCCAGGCCTGTGTCCTGGCCGTCTCCCGGTCCGCTCCCTTCGACCGGCGGGCCTCCGACATGGTCACGCACACCGCCCAGGTGATCGAGCTGCTGCTGACGGCCCGCGAGTCGACCGCCGCCGGGCACCGGCTCCGGCGCGCCACCTCCGACCTGCGCCTGGCCATCCTGCAGCTGCTGATGGTCGAGGACACCGTCGCCGCCCGCCGGGTCGCCGCCGGACTCTGGCCCGGCCTCCTCGACGCCGAGACCGCCTGCGTGTACGTCGTCGAGTCCGACCCCGCCGCCCGTGAGCGTGTCATCGAGGACTGCCTGGACCACACCAGGGAGAGCGCCCTGGTCGTGCGGTGCCCGGCCATGGACGGGCACGTGATCGTCGTCAGCCCGCGCGAGACCACCGGTGAAGCCCTGAAGTCCCTGGTCGGACGGCACCGGGACACCTACCTGGGCGGCAGCGTGCGGCAGAGCCTGGCCCGGACCGCCACCGCCTACGGGCAGGCCGTCAGCGCCCTTGCCGTGGCGCACTTCCGGCCCGACAAGACGGCCCTGTACGCCGAGCGCACCCATCCCGAACGCCTGATGGACCCGGTGGCGTTGCGCGCCTGGACGGCCCGGCTGCTGCGCCCGCTGGACACCCTGCCGCACCACACCCGTGCCGAGCTGCTGGCCACCAGCCGCCTCGGTCTGGAGTTCACCGCGGTCGCCGCCGCCAAGGTCCTCGGCGTCAGCCGCAACACCGTTCGGGCCCGCATGGAACGCGTCGAGGCCCTGCTCGGCACCGGCTTCACCGACCTCACCGTCCGCGCCGTGGTCCTCCTGGCGCTCAACACGCAGATCGGGCTGGCCGACGCCCCGGACGCGAGCGACACCCGCGCCCCCGGACCGCACCTCGCCGACCTGCTGTCCGGGCCCGCCCTGCACACCTGGGCCCGGGACCTGCTGGGACGCCTGGACTCGGACGCCAGGAACCCGCGCCGGACGCTGCGCGCCTGGATCGCCGCGGGCGGCAACGCCGAACGGGCCGCGCAGGCGCTGGGCGTGCACGCCCAGACCGTGCGCGAACACGTCCGCAGCGCCGAACCGCTGCTGGAGCGCCAGTTGCTGACCGCCGGGAGCGACCTGTACGAAGTCGTGCTGGCGCACCTCGCCCTGGGCGACCTCGACCTGCCGCCGCTGCATCCCCGCCCCCGCCCCTGAGCGGCCTGCCTCCCGGGTAACCGGTCGGCAGGGTCCGGCGGGACGAAACGGGGCCATCCGGACTCAGCTGTGCACGGGTGAGCCCTGTTGAGCGCGCAACGGGCATCGACGCGGTTCACAAGGCCTCGGACCGGGACGTAGGTTCGAGGCATCGCGGGGGCTCGACCGGAACGGGGGACCGGTCGCGCTCCTGCGCGCTGCCCGTGCGTCCGGCTGCCTCAGCCGTGGAGCCGGACCGGGATCTCCCGCCAGCCGAAGGCGATGAACGACGGCACCTGCCGCAGCCCTGCGTCGCCGGCGGCCAGACCCAGATCCGGGAAGCGGCCGAAGAGCGCGGGCAGCGCGGTGAGGGCCTCCAGGCGGGCCAGCGGCGCCCCGATGCAGCGGTGCACGCCGATCCCGAAGGAGAGGTGGTCGTCGGCGGCGCGCGTGGCGTCGAAGGCGTCGGCATCCGGACCGTAGTGCTCCGGATCGAGCCCCGCGGCGGCGTACGTGGTGATGATGGCGTCCCCGGCCGGGATCCGCACGTCGCCGACGGTGAGGTCGCCGACCGCGAATCGCAGCGGCAGCGAGGCGATGGACGGGTGGGCGCGCAGCGTCTCGTCGACGACGGCGTCCCAGCCGATCCGCCCGGCCCGTACGGCCGCCAGTTGCTCGGGGCGGCGCAGCAGGGCGACGACGGCGTTGCCGATCAGGTTCACGGTGGTCTCGAAACCGGCCCCGATCACCAGCAGCAGTGTGTAGAGCAGTTCCTCCTCGCTGAGCCGGTCGCCGTCCTCGTCGCGGACCCGGATCAGCTCGGTCGTCATGTCGTCGCCGGGGTGCGCGGTCTTGTGCCCGATCAGTGCGGGCAGCACCGTGCCGATCTGCCGCTGCACGGACGCCGCGTGCTCGGGGGTCGGGTCGGAGGTGTCCATGATGGCCGCGACGAGCCGGACCGTGTCCTCCCGTAACGTGGCGGGCACGCCGAACAGTTCGCAGACGATCCGCATCGGCAGCGGGTGGGCGAACCGCTCCCTGAGGTCCACGACCTCGTCGCCGGTCGCGTCGAGCGCGTCCAGCAGCTCCGCCGTGACGGCCTCGACCCGGGGCCGCATCGCCTCGGTGCGCCGGTGCGTGAAGCTCGGTGCCACGAGCCGGCGCAGCCGGGCGTGGTCGGCGCCGTACGTGGAGAGCATGTTGACCACGCCCACCCAGCCCAGGATCCACGCCCAGGAGGGATGCGCGTCGAGTTCGGGCCACAGCCGCCAGTGCAGCCTCGGGTCCTTGCTGACCCGCGGGTCGAGGATGAGTTCCTTGAGCGTGTCGTAGCGCGTGGGCGCCCAGGCGGGGATGCCGCCCGGCAGTTCCACGGGCACGATCGGGCCGAGGGCGCGCAGCCGGGCGCTCTCCGCGGCGATGTCGGCGCCCAAGGGGTCGAGAGCGATGCGGTCGGTCACGGGCGTCCTCCTGGCTGGTCGGGCGAGCGGGGGCCGAAGCGGACGGGCAGCGCCGTCAGCGAGCGGTGGAACGGCCCGGGCCGCCAGCTCAGCCGCTCACGGGGCAGCACCGGTTCGAGGTCGGGCAGCCACTGCGTGAGCCGTTCGATCGCCTCGGTGGCGATGAGCAGGGTGTGCTGCTTGACCGGGCAGGCGTGCGGTCCGGCCGACCAGGACAGGTGGGACGCGTCCAACGGGTGCCGGTCCGTGCCGTGTTCCTGCTCGGCGGCGTGCGCGAGCGCCCCGTAGGAGATCACCACCGGCACCGCCGCCCGGATCCACACGCCGTGGAAGGTGACCGGCCTGCGGGCGTAGTGGATGCCGTAGTTGGCGAGGGGCGTCTCGTGGCGCAGGACCTGGAGCACCGCGTCCGTCACCGGTCGGGCGCCGCTGGTGAGGGTCGAGTAGAACGCCGGGTTCCCGAGGATCCGCGACAGCGCGTTGGACACCAGGTTCGCCGTCGGCTCGTGGCCCGCGCCGAGGGTGAGGAACACCTGCCAGGTGACCTCCTCGGCGGTGAGCCCCGCCGGATGGTCCAGCAGCCAGCTCGTCAGGTCGTCGCCGCGCCGCTCGGTCTTGGCCGCGATCAGCTCCAGCACGTACCCGCCGAACTCGGCTTCGCCCTCGGCCGCCTGGGCGCCGCCCTCGATCAGTTTGCCGAGAGCGGCGTCGAGCCGGTCACCGGCGCTGTCCGGCAGCCCGAACAGGCTGTTGAAGACCAGCGCCATCAGCGGCCGCGTGAAGTCGCCGACCAGATCGGCCTCGCCGCGCGGCCCGAACCGGCTCACCAGCAGGTGTACGGCCCGGTGCACCCGGGCCCGCAGATCGTGCGGTTCCACCAGGTCGAAGGCGTCGATCAGCGCGGTGCGGTAGCGCAGGTGGGCGGCGCCGTCGGCGAACAGGGTGTTGGGCCGCCAGCGCATCATGCCGAGCACCGGCGAGTCGTCCGGGACGGTCGCCTCCCACGGCCGCGGGTCGTGCGAGAACGTCTCCGTGTCGTGCAGCAGGTCCAGCGCCGCCCGCCGGTCGGTGACGACGTACGCCGGCACCCCGGGCGCGAGTTCCGCCCAGCCGACCGGGCCCTGGGCGCGCAGGGCGGCGTAGGAGGAGTAGGGGTCGCGGGCGAAGGCGTCCTCCCAGAGGCGGACGGGTGCCGCGAGGGAGAAGGCCCGCTCGGCGGGGGAGGGGTGGCTCACCGGGGCTCCGCGGGGTGGTGGTCGAGCAGGTGCTGCACCAGCGCGAGCAGGGCGTCGACCGAGGAGTCCGCCTCCCGCGCGTCGCAGGTCACCATGGGGGTCGAGGGCTCCAGGTCCAGGGCCGCGCGCAGTTGCCCGGGCGTGTGGTGCCGGGGCCCGTCCGGGAAGGTGTTGAAGGCGACCACGTACGGCAGTCCCGACTCCTCCACCAGCCCGAGCACGTCGAAGGAGGCGTCGACGCGGCGGGCGTCGACCAGCACGAGCGCGCCGAGCGCCCCGTAGGCGATGTCGTCCCACAGGGGCCGGAAGCGCTCCTGGCCGGGCGTGCCGAACAGGTACAGCACGATGCCGCCGGGCAGGCTGATCCGGCCGAAGTCGATGGCGACGGTGGTGGTCGACTTCTCGCGTGCCCCGGCGAGATCGTCCACCTGAGCCGACGCCTCGGTGAGCAGCTCTTCCGTGTGCAGCGGGCGGATCTCGGACACGGAGCGGATCAGGGTGGTCTTGCCCACCCCGAAGGGCCCGGTGACCAGGATCTTCACCAGGTCCCGGGCGGTGTCCGGGAGATGGACGCGCGCCCCTGCGGGCCGGTCGTCAACGGTGCTTGAGGTCGCGGAGGCCATCGGCCACTCTCTTCAGCAGGTCGGGGTCGAAACGCCGCGCGGGCGGGATCGGCGCGCGGGCCAGTACCAGGTCGAGGTCGAGGAGGTCGGCGGCCAGCACCAGCACCGCCGAGACGGGCAGCCGCAGCAGGGCCGCGGCCTCCACGACCGTCAGGGACCCGGGGGTCAGCTCCTCCAGGAGGGCCGTCCGGGCGGCGGGCAGGTCGGCGGGGGCGGGCTCACCGCTGCGGGTGAGGACGGACAGCCGCTCCAGATGGGTACGGCTGGGCCGCGCCACACCGCCGGTCGACAGGTACGCGGGAACCAGGGGCCGACCGCCCCGGCGGCCGGTCATGCCGGAGCGTCGCCGTCGGCACCCCGTGGCCCGGCGGCCATCGCCTTCTCGCCCAGGCGCGCCACCTGCGAGTGCACCCGGTGCGCGAGCAGGTCCAGGCGCACCTCGGGATCACCGTACGCGGCCACGCAGGTGCCGTGGTCCGTCGGCACGATGAGCACATAGCCGTGGTCCGACTCGATGACGACCTGCCGGATGCCGGCCCGGTCGGTGTCCGCGAACGCCGCCGCCGCGGTACGGCAGGCGCCCTGCACCGTGCTGGTGATCGCCGCGACCCGCTCGGCCGACGGCTGCGAGAGCGCGTCGGTCCAGCCCGTCACGAGCCCGTCCCGGGTGAGCAGGACCGCGGCCACGACGTGCGGCACCTCCAGCACCGGTTCGAGCACCCATGCCGTGTCCCCCGTTGCGCGGCTGCTCATCGAGCCGTTCCCCCTTCGTGGTCGTTGCGGTCGTTGCGGTCGTGGTCGGTGGCGTCGGCCGAGGCCCCGGCCGTGGTCGCGACCGGGGCGTCCTCAGGTACGGCCGGAGCGGGCCCGTTGTTCGACCGTGCGGCCGCCGTGCCGGACTGGAGGGCGCCGAGGGCGGCCGCGGCCTCCTCGGGGCGGGGCGGCCTGCGCCGCGCGCCGGCGGGGGCCTTTGCGGCGGAGCCGGCCGGGGACGCCGCACCGCTGCGGCGGCGCCGCTGGGGCAGGCCTCCGCTGTCCTCGCGCGGGCCGTCGCGGTGGCCGTCGTGGTGGCCCGGGGCGGTGGTGTCGTGGCCGGTGCCGGTGCCGGTGCCGGTGCCGGTGCCGTGGGCGTGCTCCGCAGTGGGGGCCGCGGATGCCGGTGCTGCGGTCGGGTTTGGCGCCGCCGGGGTCCCGGGCCGCGCGGCGCCCGTCGTGTCCCGCCGTGCCGCGCGGGTCGGGCGGGGCGCGGCGGCCGCCGGCGGCTGTTCCTCGGGGTCGATCCGGGTCAGCAGGTGACTGTCGACGCGCAGCACCGCCCGCACACCGCCGTAGGGCGACGGGGAGGACAGGTCCACGCTCAGGTCGAACTGCCGGGTGAGCTGGCCGACGGCGGCGAGACCCATGCGCGGCGGGTCACCCAGCTCCGTCAGCAGGATCGGCTCGGAACCGGCCACCATCCGCTGGGCACGGGCCCGTTCGTCCTGCGACATGCCGAGACCGGCGTCGTCGACGGTGACGCAGACCCCGTGGTGGACGGCCTCCAGGTTGACCACGACCTCGGTGTCGGGCGCGGAGTGCCGCAGCGCGTTGTCGAGGAGTTCGGCGACGATGACGGCGACGGGCTCGACCGCGTGGGACACCAGGGCCGTCCCGGCCTCCAGATGGTTGTGGACCCGGACGCGCCGGTACCCCGCGAGCCGCGCCTGACCGCCCGTCACCGCGTCCACGAGGTGGGACTCCTCGCGGGCGAGGCCGACCCAGGCCCCGCACACCACGGCGGCGACCTGTGCGCGGCGCAGCGACTGCTCGTTCTCGTGGTCCAGTTCGAACAGGGTCTGCGCCAACTCGGGGTCGTCGTAGCGCTGCTGGAGTCCGCGCAGGGCGTCCTGCAGCCGGTACAGCGCCGCCTGGATCTCCCGGGTGGCGCCGCGCATCCCGGCCTGCGCGGCCGCGTCGATCCGGGTGCGCTGCGCGGCGAGTTCGCCCTGCACCCCCTTGAGCACCTGCTCCAGCGCCTGCCCCAGGGGCGAGCCGGTCAGTTGCGGGTTCAGCGGGCCGGGCACGGCGACGTGCGGATGGGCGGCCTGCCGGGCGACGGCCGGCACGCGCCGCGCCGCCAGATGCTCCACCTCCGCCGCGAACGCCCGGGAGGTGCCGTCGAGTTGCGCCCGCAGCGCGGCCGTCTTCGTCCGCTGCCGGGCCAGTTGCCGCCGTGTGCGCAACAGCCCGCCGCCGAGGGCGAACGCGGACAGTGTGCCGAGGGCGAGACCGCCCACGGCCAGGTCCGGTATGTCGATCATCGAGTCGATTCCAGTAGGGGGCCGGGCAGGGCGGCGCCCGTGGTGCTCTGGCGAACCACCCGCAGCACAGTACACACCGTCATCGACCGGTCTCGCACGGTGGAGCGCCACTTCTCTGTGAAAGTGATCGGTGACTGTTCGCATCTGTGGCAACTGTTGGGATTTGCCGTACGGGGGAGGGGAGTTGGCGGTGCGCCCGGGTCTGCCCGGCCGTTCGTGACCGGAAAATCACCCCACGTGGTGACTACGGGCCGTGTGTCCTGCCGGAGGCCGGGTACCCGTCCGGCGCCCGAAGAGGTCCGCTCCACAGAGAAGGAGGTCCGAATGACCAGCGAGACGGAGACCGGTGGCGCCACCGGTACGCAGGACAAGGACTACAACCTGATCTGGTACGTCGAGGCGTGCCTGAGCAACGCGCTGCGTCTGGAGGGCTACATCCAGGACGCGGAGCGCGCCAAGGACACCGAGGTCGCGGATCTGTTCCGCAAGGCGCAGGCGGACAGCCGCAAGGGCGCCGAGCTGGGCAAGAAGCTCCTGCGCGCGCGCCTCAGCGAGGGCTGAGTCCACCCTCGCGCGAACGGCCCGGACCCCGGTGGGGTCCGGGCCGCTCCGCGTGCCGGGGCGGTTCAGCCTGCGTACACCCTGCCTTCCCACACCGTGTAGCGCGCCGGGTCGGAGCAGCCCACGGACGGCGTGAGCAGCAGGCTCACCGTCACCGGGGCGGGTTCGGTGCTGGCGGTGGAGAACTCGCAGACGGCGCCCTTGCCGGTGACCGGGTACCAGAACCAGCCGTCGACGTCGCCCACTGTCACGCGGTCCGACTCCTTCCACGCGCCGCCGGACTGTGTGAAGACCTGAAGTCGCACGGAGGCGGCGTACTCGTCCTCCGCGGAACGCAGCGCGGTGAGCGTGATCTTGTAGTCGGACCCGAGGGTGGACGAGGCGATCTGCCGGGTCTGCGGCGCGGTGGTGCCGGCGCTCGACGCGCCGGCGCCGGCGGTGCCCAGCGCGGCCGCCATCGTGACGGTGAGGGCCGCGGTCGTACCGCGGCGGGTCGGCTTGCGGGTCAGGCTCATGTGTTCCCCCGTTGGAACGAGTTGAAGGGGTTTGTCCCCACGCAGGAGAAGACACCCCACCCCCGGCGGGGGTTGTACAGGATCACACCCCGAACACGCCGGCGACCCGCTCGGTGAGCCCGTCCTCCGTGAGCGTGCCGTCAACGGTGAGGGAGGGCAGCCCCAGCCGCGCCGTCTCCTCGCGCAGCCGCAGCGTGAACAGATCGTCCCGCGCGGCGACGTTGTCCTCCGCCCGCCGCGGATCGCCGGTCCGCTGCGTGAAGCTCCCGCCGGCCGCCGCCCGGCTCCGGAACACGGCCCGGCGGAAGTCTGGTGTCGGAAGCAGCCAGACCGCGTGCCCCGGCGCCGGAAGCAGCGGTTCCACGAGATGCGGCAGCAGCCGGAACCCCTCGACGACGACCCACGGCTCCGGACGATCCCGCGCCGAGTCCCCAGGGGGCGGAAGCGGTCGTGGTCGGGCCGGCCCGCGCCTTCGCCCTTCCACCGGCCGATCCGCCGGCCCACGGGCCGGACCAGGAGCCCGTCCCGGTGCCGAGCCGTCCGCCGGTCCCGGGCGCCGCCCCGGACGCCCTGACCGTCGCCCTCGGTCCACCGGACCCGTCCCTGCGCATGTCCCAGCCGCACCTGGCGCTGCCCGCGGTGTCGGCGGCCGGCGAGCCCAACCCGCTGCGCGCGGCCGTCGACGCGGTGTACGCGGCGGTGGCGGCTTACGGGGAGCACCATCGTGTCCTCCTGGACGAGATCAGGTCCTTCGTGGAGGAAGGGCACCCATGAGGGGCCGCGGCGGCGCGTCCGTCGGCGGTGAGTCCGGCGGGGGTGGTGCGGCCGGGCCCACCGCTCCGGCGCCGAGCGCGGGTGGCCCGGGAGAGCCGGCGGCAAGGGCGGCGTCTGTTTCTGCGCCGGTGGGTGCCGTTCTCCCCGGAACAGACAGCCCTCGTCGCATGCCGTGCGAGCGCGTGGCCCTCGGCGCGCCGGGCTTCCGGCCCGCCGTGACAGGGGCGCGCGGTTCGGTCATGGATCCCGCTCGCGGGTTCGCGCGTCCGCTTCCGGCCCCCGAACGAGGTCTCGGGCCGGCTCGCGTGAGTGATCCCCTCCCACCGGGTACCCGAGCGTTCCGCCATGACCGGCCGGGCGGTCGCTCGCGGCGCCGACCCGGTCGGCCGCCGGCCCCGAGCCGAAGGAGCCCCTGCTTATGACGGACGTATCCGGTACCGGTCCCGCCCCGGGCGACGACCGCAAGGTCCTCACCAATCGCCAGGGCCATCCGGTCCACGACAACCAGAACCAGCGCACGGTCGGCGCCCGTGGCCCGGCCACGCTGGAGAACTACCAGTTCCTGGAGAAGATCAGCCACTTCGACCGGGAACGCATCCCCGAGCGCGTCGTGCACGCCCGCGGCGTCACGGCCTACGGCCACTTCGAGGCCTACGGCACCTGGGGTGACGAGCCGATCAGCCGCTTCACCCGGGCCAAGCTGTTCCAGGAGCGCGGCAAACGCACCGACGTGGCGGTCCGCTTCTCCACGGTCATCGGCGGCCGGGACTCCTCCGAGGCCGCCCGCGACCCGCGTGGTTTCGCCGTGAAGTTCTACACCGAGGACGGCAACTGGGACCTGGTCGGCAACAACCTCGGCGTCTTCTTCATCCGTGACGCCATCAAGTTCCCGGACGTCATCCACGCCCTCAAGCCGGACCCGGTGACCTTCGAGCAGCAGCCGAACCGGATCTTCGACTTCATGTCGCAGACGCCGGAGTCCATGCACATGCTGGTCAACCTGTTCAGCCCGCGCGGTATCCCCGCCGACTACCGCCACATGCAGGGCTTCGGCGTCAACACCTACAAGTGGGTCAACGCCGAGGGCGAGACCAAGCTGGTCAAGTACCACTGGATGCCCAAGCAGGGCGTGCGCAGCATGACCGAGGAGGACGCGGCCAACGTCCAGGCCGACACCCTGGGCCACGCCACGAAGGACCTGTACGAGGCGGTCGCCCGCGGTGATTACCCCGAGTGGGAGCTGCTCGTCCAGATGATGGACGACCACGACCACCCCGAGCTGGACTTCGACCCGCTGGACGACACCAAGACCTGGCCCGAGCAGGAGTTCCCGCCGAAGCCGGTCGGCCGGATGGTGCTCGACCGCATGCCGGAGAACTTCTTCGCCGAGAACGAGCAGATCTCCTTCGGCACCGGCGTCCTCGTCGACGGCCTGGACTTCTCCGACGACAAGATGCTCGTCGGCCGGACCTTCTCCTACAGCGACACCCAGCGCTACCGGGTCGGCCCGAACTACCTCCAGCTCCCCGTCAACCAGGCCAAGAACGCCGAGGTGCGCACCAACCAGCGCGACGGCCAGATGGCGTACCACCAGGACGGCGGCGGGGAGAACCCCCAGGTCAACTACGAGCCGTCGATCCGGGGTGGCCTGCGCGAGGCCCAGTACCCGACCCACGACGAGCAGGGCCCGGAGATCACCGGCCGGCTCACCCGCAAGCGCATCCCGCGCACCAACGACTACCTCCAGGCCGGTCAGCGCTACCTGCTGATGGAGGACTGGGAGCGCGACGACCTGGTGAAGAACTTCACCGGTCAGCTGTCCCAGTGCGACCGGGCCATCCAGGAGCGCATGGTCTGGCACCTCCTGCTCGTCGAGAACGACCTCGGCCTCAGGGTCGGCGAAGGGCTCGGCATCGGCCCCGACGACGTGACCGGCCTGGAGCCGCTGGCGAGCCAGGACCTGACGGACGAGGACCGGGAGCGCCTGTCCAAGCTGGGCAAGAACCCGCCGCGCGACGTGGAGGGCCTCACCATGACCCACTGCGTCCCCGACGAGCGGCACGTGGTGACGCGCTGACCGGTCAGCCTGTCGCGGCCGAGCGGGCCACGGAGAGGGCCTGTTCGGCGTAGCTCCGGCCGAACAGCACGGCGTGCACCAGCAGCGGGAACAGCTGGTGCACGCCGACGCGCTGTGTCCAGCCGTCGGTGAGCGGCGCCACCTCCTGGTAGCCGTCCAGCACCGCCTCCAGATGGGGGCAGCCGAACAGGCGCAGCATCGCCAGGTCGGTCTCGCGGTGCCCGCCGTGCGCGGCCGGGTCGATGAGCCGCACGTCCCCGTCCGCCGCCCACAGCACGTTGCCGCTCCACAGGTCGCCGTGCAGCCGGGCGGGCGGCTCGGGAGGCCCGGCCAGTTCCGGCAGGCGCTCGCACAGCCGTTCCACGACGGCCGCCTCTCCCGGCCGCACGGTGCCCAGGTCGACCGACCGCCGCAGATACGGCAGGACGCGCTGCCCGGCGTACCAGCCCGGCCAGTCGGTGCCGGGCTCGTTGCGCATCGGGGCGAGCCCGATGTACGCGTCCGCCGGCCCGCCCGGCGGCGGCGCCCCGAAGGCGGGCGCCCCGGCGGCGTGCAGTCCGGCCAGGTCCCGCCCGAACCGCACCGCCGCCTCCCGGCTCGGCCGCCCCTGCGGAACCCGGTCGATGACCAGCCAGGTCCCCTCGTCGCCGTGGACGACCGGCACCCGCACGGTTCCGGCCGCGGCCAGCCACCGCAGCCCGGCCGCCTCGGCCCGCGCCGCCCCCGGCCCTTCGGACCGCTTGACCACCACGACCCGCCCGTCGTCAAGCGTGACCTCGGTGAGCGCTCCGGACAAGGGCTTCTCCCCGCGGACCGACCGCCCGGTGAGACGGGCCACGACATCCCGACGGGTGGTCATACGGTCTCCCTTCCCACGCCGCGCATGATCGCCCCTCAGGCTACGGCCACGTGCCCGGCGCCCGGCCCCGGCGTCACGCGGGACGGTGAAATCCCGTCCCGCGTCGACAGAACCGGCCGCCGCGGGGGGAGCAGTCGGGTCATGACGACATCACCGTTCCAGCGCACCATCGCCCTGCCCGCCCCGGTGTGCGAGGAGGCGGCGGAGCACCTGGAGAAGGCCGCGCACCGGGCGGTCGACGGGGCCGCCGTGCCCCTGAAGGCGTTCCGCGCCGCCGCCGAGAGCGACTTCACCCTGCCGCTGTCCGTGGTGGAGCAGGCGGCGGCCTGCCTGCTCGTCCTGGCCACCGAGACGGCCCAGACCGTACGTCCCTCCGCGCTGCGCGCGACCATCAGCGTCGCCCTGCGGCTGCGCGACGCCGTGGAGCTGGCGCACCAGCCCGCCCTCAGCAGCCGCTTCTGGTGATCAGCCGCCGCGTCCCGTGCTGCGTCCGAACGGCAACGGCCGTCCGCCGGTGGTGCGGCCCCCCGCTAGGGCCACGTGGGTGGTGACGCGGACGAGGCAGGGGCGGCGGGGGGTCGAGCCGGACCCGAACCGCACGGGGGGATCGACCGGGGCGAGGGGGCCGAGGCCGCGGCCCTCGCGCGTGACCGTGGCCGAGATGACCGGGTGCAGGTCGCGGGCGCCGTACCACTGGTGCCGGCCGGACCGGACACTGCCGTGCGTGCCGGCGCCGAGCAGCAGGCGGGCGGGACGGTCCCACAGCGCGAGCCACCCCGGGCTGGTGGCGAGCCGGCCGGGCACGGCCCGCAGCGCGAGACCGGGCAGAGCCCTCGGTCCGGTGCTGAACCGCAGGTCGAGCGGTGGGGCGGAGACCGCCCAGTGGCGGCCGGTGATCCGCACCCGGACCGGTACGACCCGTACCTCGTCGAAGACGTAGATGCCGGAGACGAAGTCCGCCGTCTCCCGCGATGGCGCCAGGAGCAGGCGGTGCCCGTCTGCCTCCTCGACCATCAGGTCGCTGAACGGGCCGAACGGCGATGCGGGCCAGTGCCCGAGCACGGCACGGGTGCCGGACGCCGTGCCGATCCCCGCGATCCAGCCGTCGAAGCGCAGGGTCCGCACCGGCGACCGGGCCGACCCGGCCCGTCCGGATCGTGGACGCGGCACGCGGCTCGGGTGCCCGCCCGGCCCGCCGGCGAAACGGCTCCGGCGGTCGGCGCGAGAAGGGACCGGAGCGGGGGAGGCGCGCGCCTCGCTGCCGGCCGGGGCGTCGACGCCCGGGGTCATGCCGACCGGGGGGTGCCGTGCCTGGAGGTGACGTCGGGCCAGGCGCCCGCGCCCGGGCTTCATCGAGGTGCCGCGCGGAGGTGAGGCCGGTCGGCGTGCCCGCGCCCGTGGGTGATGCCGCCCGGGGTGCCCGCGCCCGGAGGTGCCCGTGCCCGTGGGTGATGCCGCCCGGAGGCGCCCGCGCCCGGAGGTGACGTCGGCGAGGCGTCGGCGCCCAGGGGCATGCCCGCCCGGGGTGCTCACGCCCGGGCTCATGCCCGCCCGGGGTGCACGCCCCCGGGCTCATGCCGGCCAGGGTGCCCGCACCCGGAGGTGACGCCGCCCGGGGTGACCGCGTGGAGGGCGCGTCCGCGGGCGTCCGGGCGTCTCGGTCCGGGTGACGGTGTGGCCGAGACCACGTCACCGACGAGGTCCCGATCACGTCCGGGCCCGGAAAAGGGCGGTTACCGTCTACGACCAGACCCCGCCCCCTCCCCCCGGACGGCCCGGCAGTGCAAGCAGATCTCTCCCCTGTCATAGCGGCGACCGCCCACTGGCTCACCCGCGCCTTCCCCGCCACCGGCGGCGCACTGGCCGCCGCCCTGTGCGAGGTGCAGGCCCGGCAGGCCGTGACGGTCGCGGCGTGGCTGCGCTACCCGACCGCGATGGACGCCGCCCTGCTCGGCCTGGCGGGACCCGGCGGATCCGCACGGCTCGACTGGGTCACCGGCGCCGACGCGGCCCTGGGCGACGACGAGGAGGCGCACGCCTGGCGCACCTGGGTGGACGAGGTCGTGGCGAGCTGGGCGGCCGTCCTGCTCACCGACCCGGAACTGGCAGCCCGGGCCGTGGCGGCGCTCGCCGGGAGCGGTCACGGCACCGGCTCGCCGGCCGAGTTCCGCCGGCTCGTCGCGCCCGACGCCGGCGACCGCAACGCCGCGGCGCTGCTGCGCCACCCGGACCTGCTCGCCCCCGTCGCGGAACTGCACCACCACCAGCTCCTCGACCGCCTGAATCCGGGCCGCACCCTCATCGCCTGACCTGCGGGCATCCCTCTCGCGGACCTCCTCCGCCTTGCCGCTCACCCTGCGTGACTCACCGGTTTGCCGTAAGCGACCGTGCCCCGCCTCCGTCGTCGGCGGACGCTGAGTGTGGGCTCGACGGCCTCCGGCCACCTTCGGCGGCCCGGGGTTCTCCACCACCGTCGTGCCGTGCCGTGACGCCGCTGACGGAGGAGAGACCGACATGACCACCGACTTCTCACGGAGCTGGGAACACGCCGTCGTCACCGGCGGCGCCGGGTTCGTCGGCTCCCATCTGTGCGCCGCCCTGCTGGACGCGGGCGCGGCCGTCACCTGCGTGGACGACTTCAGCACCGGACGTCCGGAGAACATCGCGCCGCTGCTGGAACGGCCCGGCTTCACACTCGTGCAGGCCAACGTCGCCGAGGGGCTGCGGATCAAGCGCCCCCCGGACCTCGTCCTGCACTTCGCCTCCCCGGCCTCCCCGGCGGACTACCTGCGCCTGCCGCTGCACACCATGGAGACGGGCAGCCTCGGCACCCGCAACGCCCTGGAACTCGCGCACTCCGCCCGGGCCCGCTTCGTCCTGGCCTCCACCTCGGAGGTCTACGGCGACCCGCAGCAGAACCCCCAGGACGAGCGCTACTGGGGCAACGTCAACCCGGTCGGGCCGCGCAGCGTCTACGACGAGGCCAAACGCTTCGGCGAGGCGCTGACCACCGCCCACGCCGAGACCCACGGCACCGACACCTGCATCGTGCGGCTGTTCAACACCTACGGCCCCCGGATGCGCGGCCACGACGGGCGCGCGGTGCCCACGTTCGTACGGCAGGCCCTGGACGGCGAACCCCTCACCGTCACCGGCGACGGCCGCCAGACCCGTTCGCTGTGCTACGTCGACGACACCGTCCGCGGCATCCTCGCCGCGGCCGCCCACGGCATGCGCGGCCCGGTCAACATCGGCAACCCGGCCGAGATCACCATGCTCGACCTGGCCCGCCTGGTCGTTGAACTCGCCGGTTCCGCCTCGGACATCCGCTTCATCGAACGCCCGGTGGACGACCCGGCCGTGCGCTGCCCGGACATCACCCTGGCCCGCGACAAGCTCGGCTGGGAACCGCAGGTGCGCGCCGAGGAAGGGCTGCGGCGCACGATCGCCTGGTTCCGCGAGGACGGCACCGGCGACTGACCCGCCACGGCCCTCCGCGCGCAGCGCCTCGCCCGGTCCCGCCCCCACCGCCGAAAGGCCCGCCACCCCCATGCGCATCCTCGGAATCAACGCCCTCTTCCACGACCCGGCCGCCGCCCTCGTCGTCGACGGACGGACCGTCGCCGCCGCCGAGGAGGAGCGGTTCTCACGGCGCAAGCACGGGAAGCGGCCGCTGCCCTTCTCCGCCTGGGAACTGCCCGAGAAGGCCGCCGCCTGGTGCCTGAAGCGGGCCGGGCTGCGACCGCAGGACCTCGACGCGGTCACCTACTCCTTCGACCCGGCGCTCGCCCGGCCCGCCGACGCCATGGGCCTGGACGACCCCTGGGACCACCTGCGCCTCACCTACGCCCGGGAGGCGCCCGGCTTCCTGGCGGCGGCCCTGCCCGGCCTCGACCCCTCCATCGTCCGGTTCGTGCCGCACCACATGGCCCACGCCGCCTCCGGCGCCTTCGCCGCACCGGACGCCGGCGACTCCTCCGTCCTCGTCCTCGACGGCCGCGGCGAACGCGCCTCCCACCTGGCCGCACGCCGCGTCGGGGACCGGCTGGAGGCGCTGCACACCCAGGACCTGCCGCACTCGCTCGGCCTCGTCTACGAGGAACTCACCGCGCACCTGGGCTTCCTGCGCTCCTCCGACGAGTTCAAGGTGATGGCCCTCGCCTCCCACGGCACCCCGCGCATGCTCGCCGAACTGCGCCGCCACGTGTACCCCACCGGCGACGGCGGCTTCCACGCCACCGCGGTCCCCTGGCACGAGCTGTGCGCGCCGCGCGGGGCCGACGAGCCCTGGACACAGGACCACGCCGACGTCGCCGCCAGCGCCCAGGCCGTGCTGGAGGAGACCCTGCTCGACCTGGTGCGCTGGCTGCACGGCCGCACCCACGACAGCGTGCTCACCCTCGCCGGCGGCGTCGCCCTGAACTGCGTCGCCAACTCCCGCATCGCCCGTGAGGGCCCCTTCTCCCGGGTGTGGGTGCAGCCCGCCGCCGGTGACGCCGGCACCGCCCTGGGCGGCGCCCTGCTGCTGTCCGCGGGCGAGGGCGACCAGCCGGAGCCCATGACCGGCGCCGACCTCGGCCGTGACTGGTCCGACGCGGAGCTCGGCGCCTGGCTGAAGACAGCGGCCGTCCCCTTCGAACGGCCCCCGGACATCGCCGGGACCGTCGCCCGGGCCCTCGCGGACAACGCGATCGTCGCCTGGTTCCAGGGCCGCTCCGAGTACGGCCCGCGCGCCCTCGGCCACCGCTCCCTGCTGGCCCACCCCGGGCACGCGGGCAACCTGGAACGGCTCAACGACGTCAAGGGACGCGAGCAGTTCCGGCCCGTCGCGCCCATGGTCCTCGCCGACCGCGCCGCCGAGATCTTCGACGGCCCGCTGCCCAGCCCGTACATGCTGTTCGTGCACGACGTGGCCCCCGCATGGCGCGAGCGCATCCCCGCCGTCGTGCACGTCGACGGAACAGCCCGCATCCAGACCGTCGACCCCGACCGCGAACCCCTGGTGGCCCGCATGCTCGGCGCGTTCGAACGGCTCACGGGGCTGCCCGTGGTGGTCAACACCAGCCTCAACACGGCCGGGCGGCCCATGGTCGACGACCCGCGCGACGCCCTGGAGTGCTTCGGCTCCTCACCCGTCGACCTGCTGGCCATCGGCCCGTACGCCATCCGCCGCAGCGACCTGTTCCGCACCGGCGGGGACGACGGCCTGCGCTCCGACGCCGCGGGAGGCCCCCGATGACCGCCTCGGGCAGCCCGGCGCGCGACGCCGAGTACGCCGTCGTGATCCCGACCCTCGGCCGGCCCAGCCTGCGCGCCTGCCTGCACGCCCTGGCCGAGGCCGCCGGACCCGGGCCGGTCCGCGTGGTGCTCGTCGACGACCGGCCGGAGACCGCCAGGGCCGCCCTCACCGCCGACGTGCCGCCGTCGCTGCGCGCCCGCACCGTCGTCGTGCCCGGCGGGGCGCGTGGACCGGCCGCCGCACGCAACCTCGGCTGGCGCGCCGCGGGTGACGTCCCCTGGATCGTGTTCCTCGACGACGACGTGGTGCCCGGGCCCACCTGGGGCGACGACCTCACCCTCGACCTGACCGCGGCGTCGGACCGGACGGCCGGGATCACCGCCCGCGTCGAGGTGCCCCTGCCGCGCGACCGCCGCCCGACCGACTGGGAGCGCAACACGGCCGGACTCGCCGGTGCCCACTGGATCACCGCCGACATGGCCTACCGCCGGGCGGCGCTCCTGGCCGTCGGCGGCTTCGACGAACGCTTCCGGCGGGCCTTCCGGGAGGACGCGGACCTCGCCCTGCGCATGCTCGACGCCGGCTGGACGCTCACCGGGGGCAGGCGCACCACCACCCATCCCGTCCGGCCCGCCGGGCGCTGGATCTCCGTCCGGCTCCAGGCCGGCAACGCCGACGACGTCCTGATGACCCGGCTGCACGGCCGCCACTGGTGGCGCCGGGCGGGCGCGCGGCGCGGGCGCCTGCCCGCCCACCTCGCCGTCACCGGGGCCGGGGTGACGGCCGTCGGCTGCGCCCTGCTCGGCCGGCACCGCCTCGCCGGGGCCTGCGCGGCCGCCTGGCTGGCCGGCACCGCCGAGTTCGCCCTGGCCCGGATCCTGCCGGGGCCACGCACCCGCGACGAGGTGCTCACCATGGCCGTCACCAGCGCGCTCGTCCCGCCCGCCGCGACCTGGCACTGGCTCCGCGGCCGTCTGGCGCACCGCACGGCCCGTCCGCACACCCCGCCGGGCACCACGGGCCCGACAACGGAGCCCCGGCCGGCGGTCATGGAACGGCTGCGCACATGACCGGCCCCACCGGCCCCCGGCGGCCGGCCGGGGCGTGCGGAACCGGCGGCACACCGCCGTCCCCGCCCGCCCCGCTCCCGGCAGCCAACGTCTCCGACCCCGCGGCGCCCGCCGCGCGGGGCCGACGCCGCCCGTTGCCGCCGACCGGTCCTGGCCCGGACGGACGGGCCGGGGCCGGGTACCGGCTGCCGCCGTCGCCGGGGTCCTCTCCGGACGCGCGTGTCCGGTGGGGGACCCCGCCCACGGGAGGCCCGCGATGAATCCGTTCCGCGCCCGCCGCCGGCCGCCCCGCACCCTCGTCGTGCGCCTCGACAGCGCCGGGGACGTCCTGCTGGCCGGCCCCGCCGTGCGAGCCGTCGCGGCCGGGTCCTCGTACACCGCGCTGCTGTGCGGCCCGCAGGGCGCGGCGGCAGGGCGGATGCTGCCCGGCGTGGACGACGTGCTGACGTACGACGCGCCCTGGGTCGGTGTGGAGCCCGCGCCGGTGACACGGGCGGCCACCCGGCGGCTGATGGCGGCACTCGCCGCGGGCCGCTTCGACCGGGCACTGGTGCTGGTGTCGTACCACCAGAGCCCGCTGCCGGTCGCCCTGCTGCTCAAGCTGGCCGGCGTCGCCCGCGTCGCCGCCGACAGCGAGGACTACCCGGGCGCGCTGCTGGACCTGCGGCACAGCAGGCGCCCGCACCGCCACGAGGCACTGGCGGCCCTCGACCTGGCCCGTGCCGCGGGCTTCGCCCTGCCGCCCGGCGACGACGGCCGGCTGCGCGTCACCCCACCGCCCCGCACGGCCCACCTCACCGGCCACGGCCCGTACGTCGTCGTCCACCCGGGCGCCGCCGTGCCCGCCCGGGCCTGGAGCCCCGCCCGGGCGGCACGGGCGGTGGCCGCGCTGTCCGCCGAGGGCTACCGGGTCGTCGTCACCGGCGGGCGCGCCGAACGCAAGCTGACCGCCCACGTGGCCGGCCGCCACGCCCTCGACCTCGGCGGCGCCACCGACCTGCCCCACCTGGCCGGAGTCCTCGCCGGGGCCCGGGCGGTGGTGGCCGGGAACACCGGCCCGGCCCATCTCGCCGCCGCCGTCGGCACCCCCGTCGTCAGCCTCTTCGCACCGGTCGTACCGGCCGGGCGATGGGCCCCCTACGGCGTCCCGCACCTCCTGCTCGGCGACCCGCACGCCGCGTGCGCGGGCACCAGGGCACGGCACTGCCCGGTACCGGGCCACCCCTGCCTGGACGGCATCGGCGACGCCGAGGTGCTCGCCGCCGTGGCGGCCCTCACCGGAGACCCGTCGGACCAGGGCGAACAGGGAGACCAGGGAGACCAGGGAGACCAAGGCGAACAGGGAGAACAGACGGAACGAGGAGCGACCGTATGAACATCCTGCTGTGGCACGTGCACGGCTCCTGGACGACCGCGTTCGTCCAGGGACCCCACACCTACCTCGTCCCCGTCACCCCGGGCCGCGACCCGGACGGCCTCGGCCGGGCCCGCACCTTCTCCTGGCCGGCCTCGGTGCGCGAGATCACGCCCGAAGAGCTCCGCGACACGCCCGTCGACCTGGTGCTGCTGCAGCGTCCGCACGAGCTGGAGCTGGCCGAGCGGTGGCTCGGCGGGCGCCGCCCCGGCCGGGACGTGCCCGCCGTGTACCTGGAGCACAACGCGCCCGACGGCGACGTACCGGACACCCGGCACCCGTGCGCCGACCGCGCCGATCTGACCCTCGTGCACGTCACGCACTTCAACCGGCTGTTCTGGGACTGCGGCACCACCCGGACCGCGGTGATCGAACACGGCATCGTCGACCCGGGCCACCGCTACACCGGACGCCTCGCCCGGGCCGCCGTCGTCGTCAACGAACCCGTGCGCCGCGCCCGGTACACCGGCACCGACCTGCTGCCCGTCCTGGCCGACGCGGTGCCGCTCGACGTGTTCGGCATGGGCACCGAGGGACTGGCCGGGCACCTGGGCCTGCCGCCCGACCGGTGCCACACGGCCGACCTGCCGCAGAGCGAGCTGCACCCGGCCATGGCCGAACGCCGCGTCTACCTGCACCCGGTGCGCTGGACCTCCCTCGGCCTGTCCCTGCTGGAGGCCATGCACCTGGGGATGCCCGTGCTGGCGCTCGCCACCACCGAGGCGGTCGAGGCCGTCCCGCGGGGCGCGGGCACCCTCTCCACCCGCCCCGACGTCCTGGCCCGAGCGGCCCGCCACTACCTGCACGAACCCGAGGCCGCGGCCGCGGACGGCGCGCGGGCCCGGCAGGCGGCCCTCGAACGCTACGGGCTCAAGCGCTTCCTGGCCGACTGGGAGCGCCTGATCACGGAGGTGTGCTCATGACCCCGTCCCTCAGCCCCTTCCCGGCCGGGCCGCTCGGCGGCGACCCGCGCCAACCCGGCGTCCTCGGCATCGCGCTCGTCTCCGAGCACGCCAGTCCTCTCGCCACCCTCGGCGGGGTCGACGCCGGCGGGCAGAACGTGCACGTGGCCTGCCTCGCCGGCGCTCTCGCCGACCGCGGCCACCGCGTCACCGTGTACACCCGGCGTGACGCGCCCGACCTGCCCGCCCGGGTCGCGCTGCGCGACGGCGTCGAGGTGCACCACGTGCCCGCCGGGCCGGCCGAGCCGCTCCCCAAGGACGCCCTGCTGCCGCACATGGGCGACTTCGGCCGCTACCTCGCCCGCGCCTGGCGCACCCGGGCCCCCGACCTCGTCCACTCGCACTACTGGATGTCGGGCCTGGCCGCGCTGCACGCGACCCGCGCGCGGGGGCTGCCCCTGCTGCACACGTACCACGCCCTCGGCACGGTGAAGAAACGGCACCAGCGGCTCGCCGACACCAGCCCGCCCGAACGCATACCCGGCGAGGTCGAGGTCGGCCTGGGGTGTGACCGGGTCGTCGCCACCTGCCGGGACGAGGCCGTCGAGCTGGCCCGCATGGGCATCCCCGCGCACAAGGTTGCCATCGTGCCTTGCGGCGTCGATCCCGACCGGTTCACCCCCAAGGGCCCGGCGGCGCCCCGCGGACCGTACCCGCACCGGCTGCTCCAGCTGGGCCGGCTCGTGCCGCGCAAGGGCGCGGCGGTCACCATCGCGGCCCTGGCCGGACTGCCCGGCACCGAACTCGTCGTGGTGGGCGGCCCGCCCGCGGACCGGCTCGACGACGACCCGGAGGTGCGCCGGCTGCGCGGCATCGCCCGGGACGCGGGCGTCGCCGACCGGGTCCGCTTCCTGGGCGCCGTGCCCAGCGAGGACGTCCCGTCGCTGCTGCGCTCCGCCGACGTGGTGGCGTGCCCCGCCGACTACGAGCCCTTCGGCATCGTCCCGCTGGAGGCCATGGCCTGCGGCGTGCCGGTCGTGGCCAGCGCCGTCGGCGGGCAGCTCGACACGGTCGCCGACCCCGGCACCGGACGGCTGGTGCCGCCCCGCGACCCGCAGGCGCTGGCCCGTGCCGTGGCCGGGCTGCTCGCCGACCCGGCGGCCCGGGCGGCGTGCGGCGCGGCCGGCCGCCGCCGGGTGCTGAGCCGTTACGGCTGGGACCGGGTCGCCGCGGCCACCGAAGCGGCCTACTGCGAGGTCCTGGACGCCGAGCCCGCCGCGACCGGCGCCGGCTGACCCCGTCCCCCGCCCGCCCCGACTCCGAAGGAGGTGTGGGCCCGCCGCCCCCACGGCGGCACGCCCGATCCGCATGAGCGAACTCCCCGCGCACCCCGCCCTCGACGCCGCGCGTCTGCACTGCGAAGCACTGGAGGAGGCCCTCGGCCGGTTCCGCCGGCACCACCTCGACCGGATCGCGCAGTGGGGCGACCGGCTCGCCGACGTTCTCACCGACGGCGGCCGGCTGCTCGCCGCGGGCAACGGCGGCAGCGCCGCCCAGGCCCAGCACCTCACCGCCGAACTCGTCGGCCGCTACCGCCAAGAACGCCGCGCCTACTCCGCGCTCGCCCTGCACGCCGAGACCTCCAGCGTGACCGCCATCGGCAACGACTACGGCTTCGACCACGTCTACGCCCGGCAGGTCACCGCCCACGGCCGGCCCGGCGACGTCCTCATGCTGCTGTCCACCTCCGGCCGCAGCGCCAACCTCGTCGCGGCCGCCGTCACCGCCCGGCAGGCCGGACTGCGCGTGTGGGCCCTCACCGGGCGCGGCCCCAACCCCCTGGCCGAGGCCGCCCACGAAGCCCTCTGCGTGGACGCGGACAGCACCGCCACCGTCCAGGAGACCCATCTCGTCGCCGTCCACCTGCTGTGCGAGTGCTTCGACACGGCCGTGGCCACGCCCCTCGCACGGCGTGCCGTCCTCACCCGGGGGAGCACCTCATGACCGGCCCGCGACCGATCGCCGTCGTCGGGGACGTCCTCCTCGACGAGGACATCGAAGGCGTCTCCACCCGGCTGGCGCCGGACGCCCCCGCCCCCGTCGTCGACGTCACCGCCGACCGGCGCCACCCCGGAGGAGCCGGACTGGCCGCCGCCCTCGCGGCCCGGGGCGGCCGGGACGTGGTCCTGGTGACCGCGCTCGGCGAGGACGACGCCAGCCAGGCCGTACGGCGCGACCTGCGCGGCCGGGTCCGGCTGCTGGAGATCCCGCTGAACGGCACCCTGCCGGTGAAGACCCGCGTCCTGGCCGGCGGCCGGCCCGTCGTCCGCATCGACCGGGGCGGCGGCACCCCCGGCGAACCCGACGACGAGGTCCGCCGGGCCCTCGCCGGTGCGCACGCGATCCTCGTGGCCGACTACGGGCGGCACACCGCGGGCGTCCTGCGGCCGTACCTGGAGGACGCCGCCCGGCGCACCCCGCTGGTGTGGGACCCGCACCCCAAGGGCGATCCCCCGGTGCCCGGGGCGCGGCTGGTCACGCCCAACGCGGCCGAGGCCCGGGCCCTGCACCCGGGCGACGGGGACACGTCCCTGGGCGCGTACGCCGAGCGGGCCGCGCGGCTCGCGGAGCGCTGGCGCGCGGCGGGCGTCGCCGTCACGCTCGGCGAGCGCGGTGTGCTGCTGGCCCGGCCCGGGTCCGGCACGCCGATGCTGGTTCCGGTGCCCTACCGGGCCGCCGGGGACCCGTGCGGCGCGGGGGACTGCTTCGCCGCGACGACGACGGCCGCCCTCGCCGACGGTCTGCTGCCCGAGGAGGCGCTGCAGCGGGCCGTGGCCGAGGCGGCCGCGTTCGTCGCGGCGGGCGGCGCGGGCAACCCGGACCTGTGGCGCACCGAGCCGCCGCCCGGGCCGGCGGACGACCCCGCGACCGACGCGTTCGCCCTCGCGGAGAGCGTCCGGGCCCGGGGCGGCACGGTGGTCGCCACCGGCGGCTGCTTCGACCTGGTGCACGCCGGTCACGTCGGGCTGCTGGAGAGCGCCCGGCGCATCGGCGACTGCCTCATCGTGTGCCTGAACTCCGACGCCTCGGTCACCCGCCGCAAGGGCCCGGGCCGCCCGCTCAACCCGGCGGCGGACCGCGCCCGGGTCCTCGCCGCGCTGGGCAGCGTGGACGCCGTGGTGGTCTTCGAGGAGGACACCCCCGAGGCGGTGCTGGCCCGCCTGCGGCCGGATGTCTGGGTCAAGGGCGGCGACTACTCCGTCCAGGACCTCCCGGAGGCGCAGACCCTGCGCACCTGGGGCGGCCAGGCCGTGGTCCTGCCCTATCTGGACGGCCGCTCCACGACCCTGCTGACCCGCAGGGCGGCGAAGGCAGCGGTAGGAGCCCTGCGCCGCTCCGGCTCCTGACGGAGGTGGGGGCGGGCCCTGGGTGCGGTTCGGCCCGTGCCGGACCTGCCCGGCCGGGGCGCACGGCGGCGACCGGAACCGGAGCCGGCGCGTGCCGGTGGGCCGGGGCAGCGTGGCCGTTGTCGTGCCGGTGGGCGCGGTGCGGGGTTCGTTCGGCCCGTCGTGGACGTCCCCGCCGGGCGGGGCGGGACGGCATTGGTCGAGGCTCAGAACGGGGACGCGCGCCGGTGGGGCGGCGGCGCTGCGGACGGCGTGGCCCCGTCCGGACCTGCGACGGCCGCCGGTGGCTGCCCTGGTTGCCCTGGCGTCGGCCTGTCCCGGGTGCGCCGCGGCCGGGACCCCCTGCACCAGCCGTCCGCCCGACAGCCGGGGACCTGCACCACCCGTACCCCCGACTGCCGGGGACGGCCCCGAGCCCGGTTCGCTCAGGCCGCCGCGGGTTCGATCAAGCCGCCGTGCTCAGGGCCGGCCGGGTCGGTAGTTCGCCCTCGCCCGTGCGGAGCAGGACCGGCGCCGGGACACGGCGATGGTGCAGCAGGTGGCCCGTTCCGATCGCGCCCGCGATCAGCAGGCCGCCGGTGACGAGGGCGCCACGCGCGCCGGCCACCTCCATCAGGAGGCCGAGCGCGGGCGGGCCGCCCAGGCCCCACACCGTGCCGACGCTGCCCCACACCCCCAGCACCCGGCCCCGCAGGTGGGCGGGCGGGTCGGTCTGCAGGACGGCCGTACCGGCGGTGTCCGAGACGGACTCCACCACGGCCATCGGCAGCACCAGCGCGATCAGCACCACCAGCGACGGCGACAGGCCCGCCACCGCCTGCAGCAGCCCACCGACCGCCGCCAGCGCGCCCACGAGCCGCACCGACGGGCGGCGCAGCCGGGCACCGAGCACCGCGCCGAGGATGCCGCCGACCGCCAGCACGGCCGACACCGTGCCGAAGGAACCGGCACCGCCCGCGAGCGGCCCGGTGACGAGGACGGCGAGGGTGAGCCCGTAGTTGCGCCCGAACACCGCGCTGATCCCGGTCACCCCGGCGAGCGCCATCAGCCGCGGCCGGCGGGCGAAGAAGGCGAGCCCCTCACGGACGGTCGACTCCGAGCCGCCGTGCTCGTGCTTCACGACCTCGTGTCGCACCGCTCCGGGCGCGGGCCGCAGGAACGGGATGACCGAGGCCACGAACAGGAAGGACAGCCCGTTCGCGAAGTACGCGGCGGCCGTGCCGAGCAATCCGACGGCCACCCCGGCGAGGGCCGCCCCCACGAGCCGTCCCGCCTGGTGCACGAGCGCCCCGACCCCGATGGCCGAGGGCACGTCCTGGGCCGGGACGAGGTCGTTGCCCAGCAGCGCGCACGCCGGGTTGTCGACGGTCGCGACGACACCCGTGACGGCGGCCAGCACCAGCAGTGAGGTCATGTCGAGCCGGTCCAGCGCCACCAGGACGGCCGTCGTGAAGGCGATCGCACCGAGCAGTCCCTGGCTCACGGCGGCTGTCAGCCTGCGGGGCCAGCGGTCGACGGCGGCCCCGCCCAGCACGCTCATCAGCAGGGCGGGCGCCGCCTGCACGGACATGGAAAGACCCGTCGCCGCTGCGGACCCGGTGATCTGCAGGACCAGCAGGTTCTGCACGGTGAGCTGCATCCACGTGCCGGCGTTCGACACGAAATTGGCGACGGACCACCAGCGCATGCTGCGGTACCTCAGCGCACGCCAGGGCGAGCGAGAGGCGGGCTGGGCAGGGGAGGGCGCGGAAGACACAGTGCGGTACTCACAAGACGACGAACGAGTCGGCGGACTCAGCAGGAGGGACGAGGAGAGCGAGAAGCACCGGCTGCGCTGCGCGGTGGCTCCCCTCGCCGGGTCACGGCGCCGACCATCGTGGCAGAGGGTTTCCGTGAGCCGGTTCCATCCGCGCCTGCCGCACCGCCCTGACCTGTGCCAATGCTCCGCGTGCGGCGGGGATTTGGACCTGCGAGTGTGGTTGATCACAGCTGCCGATCACGGGCTCGCGCGGCCCCGCCGCAGGTGACGGCGGCCACAGAAGCCGTCGCCCCGGCGAC
>NZ_JBEOTZ010000038.1:0-59310 GCF_040303825.1 Streptomyces sp. NPDC094143 | reverse complement strand
CGAGCTCCCACAAGCCGTCCGGAACAATCCAACTCCACGTACCCCGCCCCATGAACGGACCAACGAGCGATCACCACATAGGACACCGTCTTAGCTTGGCGTCTTACGTCGCTCGTATGGCAAGAGCAGTCCGCAGGGCAACCCGGACAGCGGCAGCGGCCGTCTGTGATCCTCGGAAGGCCGTCCCAGACGACTACGAAAGTTGCCCTGCCGATCAAGGCACCGCGTGCAGGATCCATGCCGTGGTCTACTCGCCGAACATCGGCGGCAAGGCGTCGCGCGTCACACCCGGCCTGGGACCAGGGCTGGCGGCTGATCACCGACTCTGGACGCGCGGACACATCGCCGTGCTCTCCGGCGCCGCCGTGGCCATGTTCCTGGCCCTGCTGTGCAAGAACGGAGGACTCGGCGAAGAGGTTCCCTTTGTGATTCAGCCCGCGCGATACCGAGGGCCCCTTCGCGCTGAACGAGGACACCCGCAGCAAGGGACTGCGCGAACTGGGCAACGCGGGGGCTCGTCGCCAACAGGCGGCGTCCGGTCAACCAGATTGACTTCCAGTCAGAAGCGCTGTACATGCACAACCTGCATTTCCTCACCACCACGGTGGCCGGGTGGATCTGGCCCCACGTGCGCGGGTTCGGTGATTCATCGGACGCGCTCGGGTGGTGCCGTCAGAATTGGATCAGCAGGCGGCTCCTCTATCAGCGGCATTCCGGCAGCGATGCGAGGGGTGCTGGGGGCGGAGGTCGATGCCGCGGGGTGGAGCAGGCGTGCCGGGGTGCGATCCGCCCTGGTGGCCCGAGAGCTGCAGAAGGAAGGCACTTTCGTGAGCATGATCCAACCGGTTGCCAACGGGTTACGCACCGATCACCCGGTGCCCGGCCTGCCGTTCATCAACGACGAGCGGCTGCTCCTGGACAATCCTGACGCGATTGAGCGGACGGGCCGTAATCAGGGTGAGGGGCTGTGGGGGCGCACGGACCGACTGCGCGGTGGGGGATGGGTGGCGTTCACCACCGAGACGAAGAACCGTGACTACGCCTGGGCGGTCCATCAGCACCCCGAGCATGGGCGGACCGTTCTCCTGATCCGCGACAAAGACATGAGCGGCCTGCACCACGAGTGGATGTACGGGAACAACGGGTTCCTGTACCGGCACGGCGGCTACTGGTGGGACGGGACCCGCTGGTACCGGCCCCAGCAGGTCGTGGACCGCGCCTACGAGGGCTACGACGCGCGGCCGGTGGCGGACGCCGTCACCGTCACGGCCATCGACATCCTGGCCCGCCCGGCGACGTCACACACCGCGCGCGTTGTGAAGATCGCCGACTTCACGGCCCCGGAGGAACCGCTGCCGCACTGGCGAGAGCATCTCGCCCTGTGGGCCTCCCACCGCCCGCCCGGCTCCAGGCCGCTCGATCAGTGCACCGTCGATCTCCAGGCACCGGAACTCGACCCGGCCCGTCTCGTCGACCGCGCCGGCCTGGCGCAGATCGCCGAACTGAAGCTGGAGGACCTGCCGCATCCGAAACACGGGCGCAAGGACCTGCCCCCACCCCAGGCCGAGACGGCCGAGGGGCCACGATGGTCGCGACCAGTCGCCCGTGACTGGGCCGAGCAGTACCGCCGCACCCACGGCCCGGAGAAGCTGTTGTCCGCCACGACGGCATTCGGCACCGAGCAGCCCCGGGGCTTGGTCGAGGACCACAACCGCCTCACGAAGATCATCGCCGACAGCCTCGAGGACACTGAGGAATCCAAAAAGAACCGCCTCTTCACCCGAGGCAGCACTACGAGGCGCGAGGACCAGGCCGCGCACCTGGCCTGGTGGCCCGCCGTCGCCATCAACGACGGCACCAACGGCTTCATCCCCCTCGACGCCGTGCGCACCACCATCGTCGAAGCTGTCCTCGGGGGACTCGCCCGGGATGCCGAAGACCTCGACGACTCCAAGGGTGTCTTCCTGGGCGACATCCGGAGCGATGTCGTGCACCTCATCGACTGGTACATCCTGCGAGAGCCCCGACTCGCCCCCGCACTCTTCGGCGAGATCTGCCTGGACGCTCGTGTGCGCTTCGGACTCGATCCCAAGGACGTCGGAGACCTTCTACGACGTTCCCTCCACCTCGACAGCGGCCTCGACCGCCAAACCCTCAATGCCCTCCTCGACCTGGCGCTCCCGCCCTCCGCGCAATCCCCCGACGGACCATGACCATTCCGGTGATGACCGACGCCGAAGCCGCCGGCTGGCTCACCGCCACCGCGGCCGGGGAGATCTGACCCACATCCGGACACACCACGGGCCCCGGGGAGTGAAGGCATCCCCGGGGCCCGGTATGGAGTCGCGCTGTTCAACGATGGTGGGACGACGCTGTCACTCCTCAGGCTGCGAAGGCTCCACCCGGCGCAGGCAGTACACGCACCTGGACTCCGAATCGACGCGGCCCATGCACCGTCGGCAGTCCCCGCGTTCACGCACAGGCACCCGACCGTCCGCGCAGCCGGGGCAGGTCATCACCGGCTGGGTCCGCTGGCTGCCGCGCGAGTACTACCCCGCCGCCCTATACGCCTTCCAGGGCAAGGAGAGCGGCCTGACCAGGGCAGACGCCCGGGTGGTCCCGACCCTCGCTCCGACCCCGGCGAAGGCCGCGAGCCTCACCCTTGCCCAGCTGCGCGCCGCCCTCAAGCGCAGCGGCCGCACCCGCGGCTTCGACACCGAGACCGCGCGCCCTGTGGGAGATCTTCCGCTCCCAGTACGCCCGGCGTCGCCCGGCCGTCGAGGACGCGTTCGGTCGGCAGCTGCCGGCTGCTCAAGCAGCTGGATGCCGCTGCCAGGCTGCGGACGACCTCATCACGGCCGCCGAAGCCGCCTTCAAGGAGCACGCCGACAGTGAGGTCCTGCTCAGCTTCCCCGGCCTCGGCCTCCTGCTCGGAGCCCGGCTGCTCGCCGAAATCGGCGACGAGCGGACACGATTCGCCTATGCGAGAGTCCTGAAGTCGTACGCTGGCTCGGCCCCGATCACCCGGCCCTCCGGCAAGAAGCACTTCGTCGGCCGCCGCTTCGTAAAGAACAATCGGCTCATGCACGCCGGCTTTCTCTGGGCCTTTTCATCCCTCATCGTCTCACCAGGAGTCAACGCCCACTACAGGCGCCGACGCGAACACGGAGACTGGCACAACGCCGCCCAGCGCCACCTGCTCAACCGCTTCCTCGGGCAGCTCCACCACTGTCTCCAAATCCGGCAGTCGTTTGGAAGGAAACGTTCGAATGATTCGGACACTGCGTCCCGCCTGGGCGGTCCGTGCCGACTGCGTTCGGCACGGACCGCGCCCAGCTTCCCACAGCGACGCCAGCGCCGGTCACTCACCGAAGAGCGGCACCTGGGTCACTGCGACGTCTGTGCGGATGCGGTGTGTCCGAGCGGGATGGCGCCACCGCCCCGCCGCATCCCGCGCCACGTCGACAGCCACCTCCATGACGACTTCGGGCTGAACCAGGTGCACGTTCAGGGAGCGCTGCGTCCCCCACCCGCGTTGGATGTCCAGCCCTGCCAGGGGTGCCCCGCTACGGGTGGAGTGAGTCCTCGGCCAGGCCGCGGCCGGCTGCTTGAGACAGCGTGGTGCTGCGGCCGGTGTTTTGCAGGCGCCCGGCGTGGTCGTAGCGGCTCAGTAGGACCGTGCGTGGAGAGGACAGGGAGCCGGTGACCGCTCCCACGATGGCCTCGGTGTTGACCCGCACCTTGTACTTCCTCCACGAGCGCACCGGCCGGTAGGGCTCGTCGAGCCTCTTGGAGCACAGGCCCTCCAGCCCGGCCGCCGTCCACTCCAGCCACTGCTCCGCGACAGCCGGATCGGTGGTCGACGGACACAGGGTGAGTGGCGCGGCCAGGCCGTGGTCGACGAACAGTGCTCCAGGGCGGTCCGCCGCTGGTAGGCCCAGCTGGTCAGGTCGCTGTCGCCGTGGTGGAGCAGGTTGAAGACGACGGGCCCCTGCCGCGCCGCCTCGACCGCACCGTCCCGGCTCCGGTGTCCTATCTCTGACCCACGGTGCAAGGTAGAGCCGCACTCGCTACCGGTTCCGGCGACGTGCGGCGGGGTCGCGCTCTGCGACGTGCCGGGCGACGGCGTCGACACCGGGGCGGGCATACCGCAGGGAGCGGACGGAGGCATGGCGGGACCGGGCCAGCAGCATCGGGGTGGAGGTACCGCCCTCCGCATCGTGGGTGAGCGCGGAGTGCCGCAGCCGGTGGAGGGTCCAGCCGTCCAGTTCCTCGATGTCCTCGGGTGAGGCGAGCGGGTTGGCCAGCAGGCGGGTGTTCTCCTCGAAGATTTCCTCAGCCCGGCGGTAGGAGAGCCGGGCACGGCCTGTATCCGGGCATACGTCAAGCGTCGGCGTCCCGGCCGGGGCCTTGCGGTCGGTGAGGAACAGCGGGCCGCGGGTACGCCGGGCAATCAGTCGGGGCAGGAGCTGGGCGGTGCCGGACTGCCAGTGAATCCATTCCGTCGCCCCGCCCTTGGCGGTGATCCTGCCGCGCTTGTCCTGCGGGTAGAGGTCTTCCACGTTCAGGCACAGCACCTCATCGGCCCGTGCGGCGGACTCGTAGAGCATCTTCCAGAACGTCTTCTCCCGCAGGGCGACGTCCAGCCGCCACAGGGCGGCGATCTGGTTCTCGGCCAGGGCCTTGGTGCGGTCCGGTGGTGCCGGCCGCCGCTCGATGCCGATCGTCGGGTCGCCGTCGATCCAGCCCTGGCGCTGCCACCAGCCGATCGCCTTGCGCGCGATGGAGAGCTCCCGGTTGACGGTGTCGGCGTCCATCTCGTCCGCCCGCGCCGCCGCCAGCTCCGCCAGGACCCCTGGCAGCATCGGGTCGTCGATCGTGGCGACGGGGAAGACGGGCGGCTTCGCACCCCGGCGGGCCGGACCGGTCGGCGCCGGTTCCCCGGCGAGCATCCACCCCCACGCAGTCAGCGAGATCCGGTAGATCCGCGCGGAAGACTTCACGATGCCCGCACCGGTGAGATACCGCTCGACCGCCGCGGTGTACGAGGCGGGCGAGGCGGACAGGGGTACGACCCGGGCGTGTGGGAGGCGGAGCGCGCCCCCGTTCCCGACTTCGGTCACTGGTTCGATCGTCACGTCCGGCCCACCCCTTCGGCACTGCCGCAGTAAATGCGTACATCTGGCCTGCGCCGGCCGGAGGGTCCGCCGCAGGTCGCGAAGATCACCGTAGGGGCTCTGCCGCAGTAAATCCGGCATTTACCGCGACAACAGCGATCCCTAGGAGGTATTTCTAGAAACTCTTTCTTGACACAACTCCTAGAAGGAGTACCTTGAAGTCATGACGAAGAGCGAAACGCGGCTGATGCCGACGGGTACTTGTTGGTGCGGATGTGGGACCGAGGTCGGCCTCGGCTCCTTCTTCTCCCAGGGACACGACAAGATCGCAGAGGCCGCCCTCCTGGCGGCCCGATACGACAACTCCGTCGCCCGACTCATCGCACACCACGGGTTCGGGCCCGACAACGGCGTCCGCGAGGCGGCTGTCGAGACCGGCAACTGGGAGCGGTGTCCCGGGGCGGACTGCAACTACCTTGGCGCCCCCGCCAGCATCCGCGTCCACCGCAAGAAGGCCCAGCACTAGAACCAATCTCACCGAGCCCGAGCGGGGGCAGGTCAACGACCTGCCCCCGCTCGGCTGCGATACAACACCTACCGCCGAGGACTGTCAGATACGCCTGGCACGATGCCTGGCATGAGCCCGACACTAGAGCTGACACTGAAGACCCTGACTGCACGTGGCTTCCACGGCTTCGTGCCGTTCCGTGAACTGCCAGGCAGCAACGTCCCCACCGGGCACGGAATCTACGTGGTGATCCGCACAGACACCTCGCCCCCGTCGTTCCTCCCCACCAGCCCCGCCGGACACCTCAAGGGCCGCGACCCGTCCGTGCCCGCCGACAAGCTCGGCGATGCCTGGGTGGACGGGGCAACGGTCGTGTACATCGGCAAGGCCGCGGGTCAGGACGGACTGAATCAGCGGCTTGCCGACTACCGCCGCCACGGCACCGGTCTGCTGGCCGGCCACTGGGGCGGACGCTACATCTGGCAGCTGGCCGACTCGGACGCACTGCTCGTCGCCTGGCGGCCGACGGCCGAGGACGACGCGGGTGAGGCCGAGCAGGACCTGATCGACGAGTTCAAAGAGCTCTACGGAGGAGCTCTGCCTTTCGCCAACCTCAGGAACAACGCCCGAAAAACTCCGGAGACAGACGTCAGCCTCAACTAATCCCGGTCACCAAGATCATCCCGTGGCGGCTTTTGGGGTGACCTTGGCTGGACCCCTTATAAACCGCGTGCCGGGCGGAGCAGCCCTGTGCGGAACAGGTCGGAGGCGGCGGCTTCAATTTCGGCGCGGGCCGCGGACGGGAAGACCGACCGCCGATGGGTGTTCGCGACCACTGCCTGGTCCAGGTTGCCGTGGGCCGAGACCGAGTGGAAGATCTCCAAGTCCTCCCGGCCGAACAACAGGGACCCTTCCTCGGTCCGCGTGTCCTCGATGGCCAGCCAGTGGGCCTGCCACCCCCACTGCACGTACGAGGGGATGGCCAGGCGGTCCGGCAGCTCTGCGAGGTGGTCGACCGCGTCAGCCGGGTGGTCTCTGTGCCAGTAGATCAGGGCCCAAGGCCCCTGGTGCAGGCGCTTGTCCAATGCCTGGGCCCAGTGGCAGTCCGGGCAGTGGACGACGGGCTGCCCGTCGAACTTGCGGTCGTAGTCCGCGGCCGGGCGGTGCAGCGCGGCAGTTCGGTACGCGTTCATTGGGCCTCTGCGACGGTCGGGGCGGGATGCACCGGGGTGCGGGGACGGGGCAACCCGGCGTTCAGCGCGAGGTTGAGCCGCTTGTCCATGTCGAGTCGGAAAGTACCGTACGGGTTGATGTTCGACCAGAACAGCGCGGTCAGGCCGCGCCGGTCCTCGACGCTCAGCCTGTTCGCCCACTTCGGCTCGGCCAGGACCTGCTGGAGCAGCAGGGTGTTGACGTGCACGAGGCTGGACTGGAGCAGGTGCAGGGCGAGCATCGATGTCTCGGCGTGCTCCTTGTCCGGGCCGGTCAGGGCGCCGTCCTTGCCGTAGTGCAGCACGGTGTTCGCGCTGTTCCAGTTCTCCACGACCTGGAGCCCGCCGTGGATCTCGCGGCGCAGGCCGGGGCTGGCCAGGTAGTCGCAGGCGAAGACCGTACGAACGGCGCGGCCGAGTTCTTCGAGGGCGGCGTAGGTGGGGTGCTTGGGTCCGCCGCGGGTGAAGCGCCGCAGCACCTGCTCCGCCTCCGCCGTCCCCAGGCGGAGCGCGGTCGCGTACTTGACCATCTGGTCGTACTGCTGCTCGATCAGCTCCCAGCGGATCGGCCGGGTCAGCGAGGCGCCGAGCGCCGGCCAGCCGGGCGGGGTGTCGTCCGGGCGGTACAGACGGATGCTGCCGATGTTCTTCAGCCTAGGCAGCAGCCGGAAGTTCAGCAGCTCGGTGAACGCGAACCCGACTACCGAGGCGCCGTGGGTGTCGACGTAGTTGGCCTCGATCTCGGCGTCCGTGCAGTGCCGCAGCAGCCCCTCGCAGCGAAGCCTGTGGCGCGGCCAAGGTTTTGGCGAAGACTGCCGCGGCTGCGAAGAGAGTGAGTGCCTTCATGGTCACGGAACTCCAAGAGATGGGCTGTGAGTCACGGCCGCTGGCAGAAGATCACCGGCCGTGGGTGAGCTGTGCCGGAGTTGAGCCATACGATGGCCGCGTGACAGCCCGCCGCATTCTCGGCTCTGGCCTGCAGGACGCGCGCAGCGTTCGCGCCTCGCAGGCCGACCTGCTCGATGCTCTGCCCGGTGTCCGTCTCCCCGACCTTGCCCAGTTGCGGGCGCGGGGAGTGCTCGGCGCTAACCTGGACGCGGCACCTCGCTCCCGCCGCACCCTGGGAGCTGGCGGCCGCAGAGGTGAGGACGTGCCCGGCAGTAACTGACCTTCAGTACCCTGCACCTGCATGCCCCGGTCAAGGCCGTGAAGCCGCTGGGCGCTGATGCAGGACGTGTGGCACTCGCACGCCGACCGTCACGACGCCCCGCCGGCACCCCGGGAGGCTCCGCATAGGCTCAGCGTGTGAGTGCAGAGCAAATCCTGGAGCCGGTTGTCTCCCGCCCTTGGTGGACTGGCGACGGGCCGCAGCCAAAGGTGACGACCTGGCCGCCGGCAGATCGGCCTGCCCTCGCCGTGTGGTCACACGGGAAGTGGCGGTACGCGCCCGTCGTGGCCCGTCAGGACTGGGCTGACGGAACGGTCCACTATCAAGTCGAGGTCGATCTGCGCGGCGACGCGAGCATGTCCGTCCGCGTGTACCAGTGGCCTCAGCCACCGCCTGCGCGCCGCGCACTCGCCGACTCCTCGCCGGTGGGAGCCGAACTACGCGGGCACCAGCTGCTCGGCCAGGCGATGCTGGCCGAGGCCTCGTCCCTGCCGGTCAGAAGCGCTTGACGAAGTCGAGGACGTACCACTTGTTCGTGGTGGCGTTGTAGATCGCGGTGAGGAAGTCCCGCTGGCCGGACATCGTGGTGAGGGTGGCGGAACTCGCCGCCGCGCGGTCGTCACGGGGCAAGGTGGACGGCATCAGCCTGCATCGCACTGTAGGGGGCACTCCCGCTGCGGCTCCCGGTCCGGGCAGTGCGGCCGGGCGGGTGTCATCGGGTGAGCCAAACGGTCGCGTCGGCGGGCAAGCGTCCATTCTGCAGGGGAACGCTGCTCAGGAGCACACCGTCGTGGTCCGGCAGCCGAAGGGCGTCAGGGCGGAAGTTGACGATGCACTGGAAACCGGGGGTGCGGGTGAAGGACAGCACGTCGGATCCAGCGGTGGGATCCCAGACCAACGACCCGTCGCCCAGGGCCGGGTGCGCCCTGCGGATCTGCAACGCCCGCCGGTACAGCTCCAGCATCGACTGCTCATCACCTTGCTGCACCTGAACGGTGAGACGCGCCCAGTCCTGCGGCTGGGGCAGCCACGGGGCTGATTCGGCGTGGTCGGGGCTGAAGCCGAAGGGTGGGGTGTCGCCGGACCAGGGCATCGGCACGCGGTAGCCGTCGCGGCCGCGGTGGGTGTGTCCCGACCGGTGCCCGATGGGGTCCCGCAGTGCCTCATCGGGCAGGTCCTCCACCTCCCGCAGGCCAAGTTCCTCGCCCTGGTAGAGGTAGGCGCACCCCGGAAGAGCCAGCGTGAGCAGAGCGGCCGCCCGAGCCCGACGCGTGCCCAGATCCAGGTCGAACGGGCCCTCAAGAAGATGATCGGCGAGATCGTGCACCGGGCGCTCGGACTGCGGCCGCCCATAGCGGGTGAGGTGCCGCACGACGTCATGGTTGGACAGCACCCAGGTCGCCGGCGCGCCGACGCTGCCCATCGTCGTCAGGGATTTGTCGATCGCCGTGCGCATCTGCGCCGCGCGCCACGGGCTTGTCAGGTAGTCGAAGTTGAAGGCGGTGTGCAGCTCCCCGGGCCGGACGTAGCGGGAGAGGCGTTCTGAATTGCGTGCGCACGCCTCGGCGACGAACATGCGGGGCTCGGAATAGGAGTCGGCCACCGCGCGCCAGCCGCGGAAGATCTCGTGGATCCCCTCGCGGTCCCAGTGGGGATGGTCTGGATGGGCGGCCGAACCGATGAGTTCGATGTCTGCCGGATCCAGGTTCGGCAGCCCCGGGGCCTTGCTCATGGCGTGCGCCACGTCGATGCGCCGGGTCTACATTCCCAAAGTCAACGGAAAGATGCGTCCACTCGGGATCCCGACCATTCGGGACCGAGTGCAACAGGCCCGAGTGAAGAACGCACTCGAACCTGAGTGGGAGGCTCGCTTCGAGGCCGGAAGCTACGGTTTCCGGCCCGGACGCAGCTGCCAGGATGCCATCGAGCAGATCTTTCGAACCACGTCCTCACGCCAAGTCAGGCGAACGTGGGTGCTCGACGCGGACCTGGCCAGCGCCTTCGACCGCATCAACCATGACAGGCTCATGGAAGCCCTCGGAGACTTCCCAGCCAGGGATGCCATCCGGCGATGGCTCAAGGCAGGCGTCATGGATAGGGGACGCTTCGCGCCCACCGAGGCGGGAACGCCACAAGGTGGAGTGATCAGCCCCCTGCTGTTGAATGTGGCATTGCACGGAATGGAAGAGGCTGCCGGATGTCGACCAGACGCCGGCCGCAATGAACGCCTAAGATCACCTCGCACGATCAGGTACGCCGACGACTTCGTTGTGTTCTGCACGACGGAAGAGGAAGCGTGGAACGTCAAGAGGAGGCTCGCCGAATGGCTAGAACCGAAGGGACTCTCCTTCAATGAGGACAAGACCACCGTGGTCAACCTCGACGAGGGCTTCGATTTCCTCGGGTTCAACGTCAGGAAGTACTCCGGCAAGACGCTGATCAAGCCGAGCAAGGATGCGATCAGGCGGATCATCGGGAAACTGAAGGACACAACCCGGACCATGGGTCAGAGTCCAACAGAAGAGGTAGTAAGGCGCCTTAACCCGCTGATCAAGGGATGGTCCACCTACTACAGGGGAGCGGTCTCCTCGGAGATCTTCGCCTCTCTGGACACCTACATGTTTCAACGCATGTGGAGGTGGGCCGTAAGACGCCACCCACGAAAATCCAGACAATGGGTCATGGAAAAGTACTGGGGGCAGTTCCTCTACCCTGCGAGGAAAGACCGCTGGATCTTCGGCGACAAGGACGCCAGAGCGTACCTGTGCAAGTTCGCTTGGACCAACATCGTCAGGCATACCCCTGTAAAGGGGAAGGCGTCGAAGGACGATCCGAGCCTTGACGGATACTGGGCCACCCGGACCCGGAAGCGCGTGTATCCGCAAGTGGATGGAGCAAACGTCTACCTTGCCGCACGACAGAAGGGTCGGTGCCCGCTCTGCGGGAAGGACTTGATTGACGGAGTTGGCTACGAACCAGACTCAGTACGTGAGTGGGCTGACTGGTTCCAGGCCAACTACCGCACGCTGCACAAGCACCACCTGGTCTACCGAAGCCGCGGCGGATCCGATAGCCGGGACAACCTCGTACTCATCCACGCGGAATGCCACCAGCAACACCATGCTGCTGAAACCGTCAAAATTCAGGGAAGGTAACCAATGTAGCCCTAGCGGCCTGCTTGAGCCGGATGCGGTGAAAGTCGCACGTCCGGTTCTGAGGGGGCCCCGGCGTCCGAGAGGACACGGGGCTACCCGACACAACGTCACCGTGGCGTCGGCCTCCGGCCTGGACATCGACCACATGGTGCCCCTCGCCGAAGCCTGGGACAGCGGCGCATCGGCCTGTTGCCTCATATGCCAAACGCCTTCGCGGACCCAAGATAACGAGCTCGCTCGCCGGCTCGCTGCCCGGCTGCGCGCCGACCTGGGCGCCGAGGGGGAGAAGGCGGCCCGCCGGGTGGACGAAGCGCTGGCCTGGGCGCTGAAGGACAGCGGACTGAAGCAGGCCCTTTTGCGAATGCCTGCCGCCTCGGCCGCCCGCGCACGCCTGGTCACCGTGTTGGGCGAGCACGCTGCGGGCGAGGTGAGCGACGCGCCCCTGGTCCAGGTCGTTCACGAGGTGCTGGAGATGGCCGCCGATGAAGAGGAGCTGGTGAGCACGGAGTTGCTGCGCGCGGCTGTGGACGTCCTGGACAGGCTCGTCGGTCACGCCAACCACATCTGCAACCCCGCGATCTACGGGGTGCGGGCCGGAGGATGGCTGGCCGAGCCGAGGATGTGGGAACGGCTCTACACCACGACCGATCCGGTTGCGGTGGTCGCGGCGGCGGCCCTGCGCACGATGCGGGAGGCCGCGCGGATCCCATGACGAGGACGAGGCGACCGACGCAGCCTGCATGTTCACTCTGGAGGAGGCGGTCCGCTTTGCGCGTACCGCCGCCGACCTCGCCGTCCGCCCGGCCGTCTGACCCGCCGCCGGCCTGCTCAGCTTGTTCTCCCACGACCGCGCGGAACCTGATTGGTCTGGAACTCTGGAGACATGACGTATCGCACCGAGTCCGATGAGGCCCTGGCTGAGCTGCTCCACTGGGGCGGAACGACGTCCGATCCCGCGCGCAACGATGCTGGCCGCAGGCGCTGGACTCAGGCGACGGTCCAGTCGCGCAGCTGGCGGGCGATCCGGGCGACGCCGAGCGATCCAGAGGCCGCGTCCCGCACGAGCGCGACCGCCGCCTTGGGCGCGTAGTCGAGTTCGCGCGCGTTGAGGATCAGGTAGGCCTCAGTCGCGTGCCAGGCGAAGGCTTCGTTGGAGTGCTCCAGGCACGGCAACTTCGCCAGGGTCTGCAGCAGTGCGCCAGCCTTGAGATAGACGGATCCGTAGATGTCGCGCTCCATCGCGCGGGCGTTGACCCGGGCGACCGCGGCATACAGGGGTCCGAGGTCGTCGACCTGAGGATCACCGTCGAGCAGCTCGGCGGCATGCAGCAGGAACGTGACGTCGAGCGGGTGGAGCGGTTCCGGCTGGGTCACGCGGCGTGGCCTCGCTCTTGGCGCTGTCCGAGTTCCTGCTGCGCTTCCTGCTCGGCCGCCCGCTGTTCGGCACTGGGATCCAGACTGCTGGGCTCGGCAGCGAATGCCGCGCCGCTGCGGGCCATGGATGCCTGGAAGCCGTCCAGGAACTTGCGTTCCACGGCGGTCGCGCGGTCGTAAGCGGCGGAGAGGATGTACTCCTGCATGCTGACTCCCGCCTGCTTGGCCGCGGCCGCGATAGCGGCCCGCTGTGCAGGGTCGGGGAAGCGCAAGCTCATCGCTTTGGGGTCCGACATGGTATCCATGATACCAGCGGTACCGCACGCGTGTCTCAGGAGCGAGGACGGTGCTTTGTCAGGGCCCCAGCCAGTGCCGCTCGACGACCGGGGTCTGCCCTGGAGCAGTAACAGGGCTCGGGCCGAGCGGCCCGGCGGCGCGGCTTGCGGGCGTTCGCATACGCCCGCGAGGCCAGGGCACGCCGTCCGGTCGCAGCTGGTACTCGAAATGTACGGGTGATGTACGGGCTCAGGTGCTGGTGGCTGTCCCCTGCGCCACGGTCATCTCCGCCCGGATGCGCGCCATCCCGGGGCCGTCAGGCAGGCATCCCGCCGTGTGTCGCCGGGACCGGATGCTGATCCGTGGGCGTGCGGCTGAGCTGTTCCATGATGGCGCGCAGCTCTTCGTGACCGATTGCGGGGTGGGTGGGTGCGGGGCCGGGCGGCTGCTGAGAGGGTGCTGCAGACAGCCGCGGCGGCCGGACCTCCAGGGGGGTGCCGGCGAGCTCCAGCCGGGAGGGCCAGGGCATGGACGGTAGTCGGTGGACGGCGTCCTGGCACCAGGCTGCGGCTCCGGTGTTGGCCTTGGCGGCGATTTTGCGGGTCAGGCCTTGATGGGGGCGGTAGTGAGCGCGGGGCGTGGAGATCAGCAGACACGTCGGCGACAGCGGAGCGAAGACCTCGATCGTCTCGGGCAGCAGTGGGGGAGTGAGGCCGAAGGTGCCGTCCTTGCGGCGCAGCGCCACCCCGCTGTCGGCCAGGACCAGCAGCGGTTCCGCCGAGCGCAGCAGCACCAGGCGCCGACCTGGGGCAGCGAGGAGGTCGCGGATGCGCTCGAAGGCGCGGATCATGGCGCGCAGCGCCGAGCGCGGGTCAGCGTTCAGGGAAGGGACAGGTGCCATCCGCACCGCCGTCCAGAACACCTCCAGACGCTCCGCTTCCGGCAGCGGCCGGCCCAACCGTTCCTCGCAGTACCCAACCGCCTCCTGCGCCCACAGGACCGGGAACAGGTGCCGGCCCACCTGCTCATCGAAGGATCTGAACGCCTGGGTGCGCACCACCTGCCAGGCCAGCGCGTCCAGCGCGACCGCGTACTGCGCCCCATCCAGCGGCCACTGCCCTTCCCGCAAGGCGCGCAGAACCGGCGCACACGGTCCGTCGACATGGCGGTCCAGGTACGTCTCCAGCGCCACGCGCCGCTCGCCCTGGGCGAGTGGGTCGGTGTTGAAGTGCCGAGCCACCGCTGCGCGCCGCACGGGGGTGCGATGCTCCGTGCCGCCGCGCCACCGTCCGAGCACGTGTCCGTCCTCGGCGAAGGCCCGTAGCCAGTACTGCGGCACCAGGTGGTGCGCCTTGGCCGTGTTCGCCCCCATCCCGCCCCCTACAGCGCCGTACCGGCGGGCCCGGACGGCCCCTTCGCGGCCTCGCGCCAGGGGTAGCTGTCCCATCCGGCATCCAGCACAGCATTGCGGGCGTGGGTATGCCCCAACAGCGCCTCACGCAGGGCGTAGGTGGAGCGCTGGGCGTCGGCAGCCCGCTCCAGCAGCAACCGGCCGACGGGGGCATCGGTGATGGTGACCATGTTCTCCAGCTCGCTGATGCTGCACACCGTGACCGGCACCGTGGTAGCCGGCAACTGCGGCCGCTGCACCGGGGCGTTGACGATATGGAACGGCTCCATCGTCACGATCAGCCCGTGCACCGGCCGGTCGGCGGGCACCTTGGCGAACTCCTCGCGCCCGCTCGCGATCAGAGCGGCGGTGTGGTCGATCTGCTCATAGGCGCGGCCGAGCATGCGCTTCAGCTCATCAACCCGACGCTCGTTGGCCAGACGCAGATGCACGGTGGGCCGCACGGACTTCACCTCCGCAGCAGCACCAGTTCCTCGGTGACGACGATCCAGTCGACGCTGAGCGCCTGGTTGTGGCCGTAGACGATCTCCGGATGGACGGCCGCGCCGGGCAGCAGCCTCAGCTGGCGGCCGACGTAGGCCTCGAACAGGTCGCCCAGGTCCTGCGCGAAGGCGTTACCGAACCGGGCGACGCCGGTGTAGTAGATGCCCAGCGGGCTGGCCTTCGCCGGGATCAGCTGGCTGACCGGCGCGAGGAATCCAGGGCCGTAGCCCCTGACCAAGGGCGTGCCGCGCAGCGGGTTGTACTCGTAGCGACACAGAAGCGGATCGGTCGTCATCCGGGCCTGCTCGTTGACCTGCCGGAAGGCGGCCGCATCGGTCACGAAGTGCTTCTCGGCCACCGACAGGATGGTCGTAGCCGGGATCTCCGCGCAGATCCGCTCCGCACTGGGCGCCTTGAGCGAGTCCGGATCGAACCGGCCCTCGCAGCTGATTGCCGACGCCCACAGCAACTGGGCGATGCCGACGTAATGCGACAGACTCGTCCCCAGCAACTCCTCCTCCCAGCCCGGCCGCAGGCACCGCGCCTGCCGGGTCCCCGTCGTCTGCGTAAGCATGGCTGCGGTACGGGCCAGCTCCTGGAACACAGGCTCCTGGTAAGTCATCTGCTCCCCGGAAGCGCGCAGCAGCCACCGGCCCAGAGCGTCCTCATCACTGTCGTGCTCGTAGAGGTAGGGCTCCTCCAGTTGCGAGTACATGTCCAAGATCCGCAGCAGGTCCGCATCGTTGGCGTCCTTGCGGTACTCGTTCCCGCACGCCAGCGACACCCGGGCAGCGTCAGCCAGCGCCCACGGCGTGTACTTGCGGTACGGGCTCTCCCGCCACGAGGACTCCAGCGAAAAGGCTGCCGACGCTCGGGCGATCAGCGGCAGCAGAGCACTGGGCCGGTGCCTGCGAACCCGCGCCACATAGTCCCGTTCCCGTACCGCTCGACTGCCTGGTGTCCACGTCATACGCGCAAGGATCTCGCGCCTGCCTCCACGCTGTCCTGCCCATTACAGCCCGGCGTGCGGTCATGCCGGCACACGACAACCATGCTGTGCCCACAGCCGCGACCACACGCTCCCCTCGTGTCATCGGCTGGTTTGGCTTTCCGTCTCGTCCACGTCCCGCTCAGCACCGTCATCGCCGTCACCGCCGCTCTTCATCACGCCGATGGCGAGTATGGGCACCGAGCCCTGCTGAACGCCCATGACGTCACCGCACGCACGGCCAGCTCGTTCGTAAGCGTCGGCACTTGCACCGCACGCGGCTGTCTCGATGTCCAGCCGCTGCCACCAGCTCTCCGGCCCGGCAGAGCCTTGACCGTCCCGCTCTTGCAAAACCCGCGTCCAGCGCATGATGTGCGAGTCGTCTTCCCCTTCCACCAACAGCACGACAGTGCAATCGAAAGCGCTCACCCCCATCCGTACGGGCACCCGCAGCCTGCGCGAAGAGCGCTCGACGGCGCCCCGGTACATGCCGTCGCCGGGGTAGTCCGCGGGTGTGCGCACGCACTCAGCGAGCTTGAGAGCCTCGTCCATGCGCCGGAGGAGGAGGTCCCACCCAGACTGGGTGTGGGTCATCTCCGCTCCACCGACATGCCGCGGGGCCTTGCGGCGGATCTGAGCGGCACCCTTCCGCGCGTCGTCGATGATCAAAAGCGCCTGCTCCCGAGCCTTGGTCAGCGTCTCCTGGGCGTGACGCCGAGCCGTCGCATCAACCTCCGCGGCCTCCGATTGCACGCTCTCAGACAGCTGCCGCGCCTTGGCCAGCAGCTCTGCAGCTTCCCTGCGATTCTGCTTGGCCTTCAGCATGCTCTCCGCGCAGGCAGCCTGTAGACCTTCCGCCATCTGCCGAGCCTCGGCCAGCAACGCCGCCGTTTCCGCACGCTCCTGCTCAGTGTCCAGCACGATGTGCGCGCAAGCGGCCGCTGTACGTTCGGCCTGCTGCCGAGCCTCAGCAAGGATAGCGTCGGCCTCACGCCGGGCCTGCGCGGTGATCCGGCCGGCCTGCTGCCGGGCGGCCGCCATGGCCGGGTCGTCCACCGACGAGGCCCATGCCAGACCACCGAGACGGAGCTGGCCGTCCTTCGCCCGCGGGCGAGGGTGCGACGGGATCGTCTCGCAGGGCACGACGCCTGCCGGGGCGTGATCGCCACCGACGGCCGGCCCACCCGTGAACTCGTCGAGCGCCTGCCGCAGAGCGATCTCTTCAAGGGCCCGGGCTGCCCCGGGGATGTGGTGGCCGGCGGCCACCCGAAGCCACCGTCGTGCCGCCTCGAAGTCGCCGCGCTCGAGGTACTCCTGGCCCAGGGCGTACGCCTCGTGCCCGAGCGCCACCACCTCGGCCTGCTCCTGCAGCCGGGCGCGGTCGTTCGGGCTGTGGCTCTTCAAGCGCTTCATGACCGCGGCGAAGCCGTCCGCCTTCTCGTCGGCACTCAGTGTGGGCTCGTGCCGCATACCGTCCTCGTGCTCCCGGGGGCTCACCCGCGCACCTCCTTCGCCGTCACAGCGCTGTTGTAGGCGTCCATGCCCGGCGCCTGCCGCAGGGCTTCCCGCGCCTTGCCCAAGATCTTCTTCATGTTGTCGACGCCGGTGCCGAGCGTCTCGGCACACTCGGCGACCGACAGGTTGGCCTCGTACTTCATCTGAAGGGCCTGCCGCTGCTGCTCGGTCAGTGTCGCCAGCGCCTTGCGCAGGTCATGGAGGCGGTCGACGGCCGCGAAGTCATCACCGTCCGTCCCTCCTACGAGGTCATGAAGGTCGCTCGGTTCGACCGTCAGCTCCCGTCCCCGTCGACGCAGGTAGTCGTACAGACGGCACCTCGCGAGCCGGAACAGCATCCCAACCGGCTCAGCTTGGTCTGGGTGCTGCTGCCACCAGACGAAGAACTGCTCGAAGACAAGATCGGTCAACTCCTTGCCGACGTCCCGGTCCGTCTTGCGCGACAGGAAGGCGAACAGCTTGTCGATATATGCGTGGTAGAACGCGCCGAACTCGGCTTCGCCGAGCGCCACGGGAACGGCCCTCACCGTCCCGGGGCTCCCGGCCACTCCGAGGCCGGGAGCCGCCACGCCTGACTGGTCCTGCAGCGTCACCGGCGCCGCCTCGCCGCGACCGTACGTCCGCGCACCGGCGCCGCATCCCCCAAGGGCATCGCACGGCCCGTCAGACGACCTCCAGCAGTGCCCGTCAGCGACCAGACGCCGGCCGCACCGCCGTGGTGCACCCGCACCTCACGGCCACCCTCGGCGACCCCGCTCACCATCTCGGCCAACAGCTCCTGCTCCCGCTCCCGGCGCCGCTCCCGGGCCAGCTGCACCCGCCTCCACTCGCTCGCGACGATGGCGACCACCATGAGTACAAGGGCACTCACCCCCTCAGGCCCCCACATCCCCTGGACCATCTCCACCGCCCCGTTCCTCGTCGAACTCGCCTGTCACCCTCTACATCGCGCGAACCGACCAGGACGGGTACCGACCTTTTCAAGATCTTTTAACCGGCCCGTTCACCAAGGCCGACGCCAGCGCCACCGTCCCGCCCCGAGACCGGCAGATCGCGTAAGGCCCCCATCCAGGCCTCACTGAAGCCGACGACCCCCGTCTCATCGCCCGGAAAGCGAAAGATGGCCTGGTCCTTCGCGAGCTGCTCCATGAGCGTCTCGTAGAGGTTGTCGTAGAACGGCTCGAGGCAGACCACCAGAAGTTCGGCGAACTGCCTGGGGGAGGGGTTGATGGTGATGACGTGGTCCAGGAGCGGGAAGACGCCGAGGTCGTCGATCCGCTGCCGCAGGGCGGCCTGCGCCGGCGTGTCCGGCAGGAGCAGCCCGTGCAGCACGTACAGCCCGTAGAACCCGCGCAGGCCGATCATCACCGTCCGAGCCCGGACCAACTCCTCCTCGCCCGCCCGCTGAACCTGCCCCACGATGTCCGCGTGCCGCTGGAGCTGCCCCCAGTCCACCGGTGGCCCCTCACCGCGCTCCGCCGCACCCAGCATCTGCGCCCAGTCCTCGACCGTCAGCCCGAACATGCCGAACGCGGCGAACGCCTCGGCCAGCGCATTCGACCCGACCTCCTGGACCCCCAGGCCGACCGCAGCCACCAGGTGCACCATGCTCCTGAAGTCCCCCTCCGCGTCGACCGGCACGTCCTCGCCCGCTTCGAGCGCCGCGCGTACCAGCGCCGGGTGCGCCGCCCCGCGGTACGCCCCCAAGACCCGGCCGGCCGCCGCATACAGCGCGTCCTGCCCCTCCTCACCCGCCCCCGCCGCGCTGCGCGCCAACGCCACCAGCCGTTGCGACACCGACCGCTCCAACACCCACACCAGCGCCCGGCGCACAGCGCCGATCGCAGGCTCCGGAACCGGCGCTGCCCCCGGCCTGCTCAGCTTGTTCTCCCACGACCGCGCCGAACCTGGTTGGTCTGGAACTCTGGAGACATGACGTATCGCATCGAGTCCGATGAGGCCCTGGCTGAGCTGCTCCACCGTGCTGTTGAGTCACTGCGCCAGGGGAACCGCCGCGCCGATATCGAACTGCGCGGTCCGCTCGCGGAGTGGCTGGAGGATGCGGCAGCGGGGGACGATGAAGGCGTGATCAACCCCTACGCAGTAGAGGTGGCCCGAGCTGTGCTGGGCGAACGATCCGGCTGAACAGCACGCCGCGGTTTGGTGCCGGCCTTGCGGTGGGCAGGTCGCTGGTATGCCTGGTTGCCGGTGAGGACTCGCCCCACCTCGTGGCGAGTCTGCATGTTCACCTTCCAGGAAGCCGCCGCTTCGCGTGCACCGCCGCCGACCTCGCCGCCCGTCCGGCCGCCTGACCCACGGGCAGACCCGCTGTCCCGTACCCGCCCGGTACGGGACAGCCCCGGATCCTCACCGGGGGTAGCGGCGATGACGCATGAGGGGATGGCCTTCGCAGATGCGGTGAGGGCCGCCCGGCCGGCGCTCGGGCGGCCCCCACCGAAGAGTCTCAGGAGCTGTTGATGAGGTCGAGGGTGGATTCGATGGAGTTGAGCTGGGCGACGATGTGTTTGACCCATTTGTCATTCGGGTGGGCGGCGGCATGCGGGCCGACGGTGCCGGTGATGAACCGGCGGAACTCGGTCAGCTTCTCCCTGACCACCGCCCGTTCGTATGCCTCCAGCGCGGCCCGGTCGGCGCCGAGCTGATAGCCGACCGCCCTGGTCCAGATCAGCGGCGGCCAGCCCTTTTCCGCGGCCAGGTCCCGAAGGGCGGCCAGCCCCGATCTGACTTGGTGGGGGGAGAGATCGGTGGCCCGAACGAGCTGGTGGAAGTCCAGGCCGACGGGACGCGCTTCGAACAGCACGAAGCGGACGGTGTCGGCATGCCGCTTGGCCGCATCCCCCCGTCGCCTTGAGGCGCGGGGCATGGCTATTCGCCCTTCAAAAGGCGGGCGATCGCGTCGTCCATGTCGACCTTGCCGGTCTCGACGGCCTGTTCGATCCAGTCGAGAGTGGCCCGGCACTTGGCGATGTTCTGCTGCACGATCGTGCGTTCGTCCTCGCTCAGGGTGCGGTCGCGCAGCCCGGGGACGGTGCGGCCGGCCGCGGCGACGAACGAGTGGCAGGCGGTGACCAGGTCCAGGAACTCCACCGACCGGTCGATGTGCCGGACCGTCGGCGCGATGGGGCTGGTGTCCTCGAAGTGCTCGCGGGCTTGCCGGCCTCGTTCGGTCTGGGCATGGTTGAGCTGGAAGCGGGCGGTGTCGTCGCTCATCGCCTTGAAGGCGACGTCGGGCCTCCTGAGCAGGCTGGTCGCGGCGGTCGCGGCGACCGCCTCGTCGCGGGTGAACTCCTCCACCACCCGGACCTTGTTGTCCGTGGACACTTTGGCCGCGACCTGCGGACGCTTCAGGAAGTCGGTGGTCACCGTCGCCGCGACCTCTTCGTCCTGGGCCCGGTGATGGATCGCGGTGATCTTCTCCTGCGGTGTCTCCGGGCTGTCGACCGTCCACCCCACCCGGCGCTTGGCATCGTCCGCCGTCCACCGTGTCCTGCCCTCCGGTGGTGTCAGGATCGCCGCCCACCTCTCCGTATCGTCCTCGATCCGCGCCAGGATGCGGTGGATCGTGAACGAGACCGCGGGCTGGCGGTGTTCCTTCGGCCAGCGGGAGGTCACCCAGCGGGCTTGCTTCACCGTGTTGAACGTCAGGCCGATGTCCTCGGCCAGCCGCAGCAGGGACTCCCTGACCGACCACTCCGCATCCGGGATGCCCCCGCGGGGCCTGACCGGCTCGATCTCCAGGGCCCGGTCGCCGATCGTGAACGATCCCCGGCTCTGCTGTTCGACGACTTCCCGCAGCTCGGCAACGATCTGCTCGTAGCGGGACTGGCTGACGCTTCCGATCTTCTCGGCCACCTCGGACATGGCTTTCACCATCCAAGTGCGGGCCCAGGCACAGCACTTCGGGCCGTGGCGGGACAGGACCCGCTGCAGTCACCGAGAGTCAGACCGTAAATCAGAAGATCACTACGATTGACCGCAAATGACCGGTTGGGGCCGGAGTTGGGCTCAGAATGCGTTCGCTCAGCAGTCACTGTGACCGGTCTGCGAACGCTTCCTTCCGGCGCCTCCAGGCCCTCACGACACACCGCCGTGAGCAGTAGACGGCGTCCGAACGGCGGTCGACGCCCACCACCCACCGGGCCTCGCACTCCGGACACTCCGCGGTGCCGGCCTCACCCTGAACAGCCGCCAGACGCTTGCGCAACCACCGCTCCCTCCGCCACTGCCTGGACCGACACAGCGACGAACAGAACACGGCCCCGGGCCTGGCGTCCAGCCTGAGCCCTTCGCCACAAGCTCGGCAGTTCCTCTCCCCGGCCTGTCCAGCGTCCTCGGACACCAGGCCAGCCTAGGCGCCACGGCCACTCGGAACCGGGGATCCGAAACAGCTACTCAGCTTGTCGTTTAACCAGTTCGGCGCGGTTTGGTGCCCACCTTGTGGTGGGCGGGTCGGCTGAACGACTCGCCGGTGGCGAGGACTCTGCCCACGTCGTGACGCGTGGCAGGGCGGCGGTTCTTCGAACCTGGTGGCCGGCCAGGGCCGGGGTGGGATGGTTTCGGTGCTCCGGCTGGTGAGCCGGCCCTCGTGCACACGTTCCTGAACCCTCTGCGGACGCGGGCGGGTGTCAGTTTGTTCGGCTCGGTCGGTTTCTCCCAGGGCCTGCGGAGGTCGGCGGCCAGCGGTCGGGCGAGTCGGAGCTGGGCGTAGGCGGCGATCACCAGCCAAGTCCACCGGTCGGCCGCTTCCGAGCTGCGGAGCCGGGGCTTGGTCCACCCGAGGGTCTGCTTGAACAGCCGAAATGTGTGTTCGATGTCGAAGCGCCGGAGGAAGGACTGCCAGCAGCGGTCGACGTCTGCCTCGGTGGCGCCGGTGCCCGACCACCACAGCCATACCGGCTTGTTGACCCCGCCGCTGGGCAGCTTCTCCACGACCAGGCGGATGACGGTGCCCTCGATGAGGGGCAGTGGTCCGTCGTGGTCGAGCCATGCGGCCCGGTGGGTCAGCCGCGGGTGCAGCCGGTCCCATGCCTGGGCGGTCGCCTTCCCATAGAGCCGGGTGGCCGTGGCGGTCACGGCCTGCTCGGTGCCCCAGGTTGCGGCGTCACCGAAGACGAACTCGCCGCCGTGCTTGGGTGGCCGGCCGCCCTTGGGGTTGGCCAGGTGGAACTCTTCGCGCGAGGGTGCCGAACGCCGCATCACCCGATCCGAACGGAGCCGGCCGAGGACCTCGACGGGCAGGTCGCCCAGGAGATGGGCGATGCGCGGGGCGTCGTATCCGGCATCCAGCACGACCAGGATCTTCGGTTCACCCGGCCGCCATTGGTCAGCGGCGACGAGCCGCTCAACAACCTCACGAATCTGCACCGTGGTCACCGCGGCGACGTCGGCGCCGGGCTCCAGACGGACCGTGTCCAGCACCGCCGTCCAGGACGTGCGACCGGTCTCCAGCGCGGCCACCACCGAGTACGGCCAGCCGGGCACCATCTGGTGCTTGCCCTCGCCCCGACCGAACGTGTGGCAAAAGGAACGGTCAGCACACGTGTTGGCGTCCGGCCGCAGCCACGGCGAGACGTCAACGGCCAGGACGAGCCGGCCGTCCGCCGCCCTCGGCAGCGGCACCCCGGCTAGGGCCCGACGCAGTCGGGCGACGTCGATCCGGCCCTGGTTGAGCCCGCCGTACAGAGCCCCGTGTCCTCGGCGGTGTTCAGGCGCGAGCGCGAGATCAACCAGCGTCCGAACCGCCCCTTCGGTGCACAGCAGCGCGTCGCACAACTCGAACAACGCGTCGCCCCGCGCGGTCAGGCACGCGTACAGCTCCGACCGGAAGTGTGACACTTCCGCGAACGCATCCCGCAGGACGCCCTGATGCACCAAACTCACGACCACGGCCTTCGCGCTGATCCACTCTGTGACGGAGCACAGGATCATGCGGAGGCCGCCTACACGTCTGCCGAACTGCGAAAATGCTGATCAAGTTCGAGACGATCGTTCGATGTCGCAGCCTGGCTCTTTCCAGGCCACCGGCTATCACTCGCTCATGGGATTTGCCGGCGTATCCAGGTGCTTGTCGAGGAAGCTGTTGATGAACTCCACTCCGAAGGCGTGAGTGTCCGGAGAGACGTCGGAGGGCGACTCACCGAACCACAGGACGGTCTCCGGGCTGCGCTTGGCTTCATCGAGCCACATGCGAAGCCGGCCGAGACGTCCTCCGCTCAACCGGATCACAGCCTGATGCACGCGTTCACACTCCGCTCCTGCGTAGAGATCTAGGAGCGCCACGGCGCTCGCAGCGTCGCTGTCCGGAAACGTGGTGTCGCAAAGCTGACGTGTTGCAGGTGACACGGCCATGTCCGCCATCCTGCCCATCGCGGAGACCGTCGACAACGGCCAGGTGCAGTCGGAGGTTAAACGACAAGCTCAGTCCACCGTTCCGAAGCCCGGCCGCCGGGCCCCGGCTGCCGACCAGCTCTTCTATACCGCCGACTTCGCCGAGCCCGATCGCTGGTGGATCGCCGGCACTGACGGCAAGCCTCCCCGCGAGTCGAGCCGGTACGAGCGGGCCCGGGTTGCCAGCCTCGCCGTGCAGAACGCGATCCGCGCCGCCCGTACCCCGCCCGCCCCCGCACGGGACGACGCCCCGGCCGCCGCACACACGGAAAACCACCACGATCAGGCGTCAGACCCGCCGCACGCCGTCGACCATCCAGGCCGGGATGCCGTACTCACCCCGGCGCAGCGGGCCACCGCCGTTCAGACCCATCAGCAGGCCGCGATGCCCGAGGAGTACCTCGAGGGCCGTACGACCGACCCGGCGACGTGGCTGCGCACACCGCAGAACCTGGAACGGCTCGCCGCCTTCACCCGCACGGCCAACGCCCGCCGCCGCGCCTTCGAGGACCGGCCGAAGCCCGAGCAGCCGGCCGATGTGGTCAAGCCCGCCGACCAGCAGCAGCACCACACGAACCGGCCTGACCACGGCAGGGGAGCGGGCCGTGACCGGTGAGGGATGGCAACCGGCCAGGGCGTGGCCGATCTGCGACTTCACCCGCGAGCCCATCGGAGCCGGACTGAGAATCAGGGGCGTTGGCACCCGGCACGGGAGGAACCTTGACCGACCTGCACGAACCGCTGGAACCGCTGGACAGCTACCCCGACGAACTGCCCCCGCCCCGCCAGCGCGGCGACGTGAACCTGGTGGGCCTGCTCAGCATCGCCGACGATCTCGCCCGCAGCCTGGCCGCGCTGAAGATCCGGGTGCAGCCCCACGACCCGAAGACCTCGCTCGTCAGCCCCGAGAAGGCCCGCGAGAACACGGCCAAGGAAGTCGACCGGCTCCTGGGCACCGCCGTCTACCTCCAGCGGCACGCCCACGCCGCACTGCTCGGGCGGTGCGTGCTCGGTGCGGACTCCAAGGAGGACTGCTCCACCGAGGGCGCCAGCCTCCAGCTGAACGTCTGGGACGACACCACGCGCCGGGACATCGTCGAAGACGGCACCACCGGCTGCGTCGCCCACACCGTCGAAGCCGCCCGCCGGGTTATGGCCGACCCCGCCAGCCGCAAGATCCTGCTCGCCTTCGTCCGCGACGACGAAGGCACCGCCGTTGCCCGCGCTCTCGGGCTCGGACCGGACGACACCGCGCAGTTCCTCAACCGCGGCCTGGTCCTGCGTCCCGAACACCGCGTCTCCTGACTCCGCCGCCCACCGCGCACGGCCCGCATTGGAGTGCCACATTGACCTTCGAGTCAGCCGACCTGAACCTGACCGACCCGACGAAGGGCTACCTGAACTTCGTCCTCTACACCGAGGCACGTCTCGGCATCGCCTCGACGTCGCTGAACGCTGAGCTGGACATCCAAGCGTCCCAGGCCGAGACCCCTCTCTTTCAGGAGTGGATGAGCCGGCTGGAGCGCTGCGAGCCGAACGCGATGCACTGCACGCTCGTGGAGCCTGCGAAGATCCCGGCCCTGTTCCACCCGTGCGTCACGGAGGACAAGGACAGCCCGTCGGCCGTACGCGGATCGGGCTGCGTGTGCCGCCGGACCTTCTACGACCCCGAGTTCGGGCTGCCCGTCGTCGGCGAGCACTTCAAGCACGTGGGCGAGGGAGGCACGGACCAGTGGAGCTACAAGACCTACGCCCCGCTCGACCTGCGCCCTGACGACACCTTCGCCCGCTTCATCGTCAGCCGCGGCCTGTTCTGGGCGCGGACGGAGAAGGGGGTGCTGTCGATCCTGCCGCAGAAGAGGTCTCACCCCTACAACATCGGCTACGGCGGCGGCGGCCCCCACGCCCTGGCCGCCTACCTCACCCAGGTCGCCGCCACCGACGGCCAGAACACGGCCGCCGGCACCGACCACACGGAAGCGCACCCCGACTTCGTCGCCTGGACCCAGAGCAGCGCAGCGGACCGCGGCACGAACACGCTGACCCTGTCCGACCTCAATGAGAGGCTGCGGCGCTGACCTTCCGGCACCAGACGCGGACGCCCCACGGACCATCCGTTCGTGGGGCGTCCGCGCTCCCGCCTCGAGGGACGGAGGGAGAAGTCACCGGAGCATCTGCCGGAACGAGAGCGAGGCGCAGCTCCTGGAGGCGACAGAGCGAGGCCAGGCTGCAGGGGGAGTAGTCCCGCCGAAGCACGGAGGCCCCGATGGTCCACCCGACCCCGCCGCACCTCTCGCCGGAGCAGCGCGAGCGCCTGGAGCAGCTCGCCGACGCATCCCGGCTGCGCGCAGCGCTGTACCCGTCACCGAAGCCGCCACCGGTCCGGAGCCGCTCACGGCAGTACCCCGGCGGCCGGCCGAACCCGTGGCAGCCCGCGCGCCACCGCAAGCGCCGCCAGGGATGAGTACGGACCGGCGCGCACCGAACCCGACGATGCGGCGCACCGCGCGCACCGAGGCGCACCACGATGCGCCGCATCCTGCGCACCAGTGCGCGCACCGACGATTCGGTGAATCCCCTGCCGCCGCACCGGTGCGCGTCATCGCGCGTATCGCCGTGCACGCGGCGATACGCACCGCACCGCGATACGCACACGCAGGGTGACGGTGCGCCGGGGCGGTGCGGGGAAGGCGCACCCTTGTCGAAGCGCGCGGTGTCGGATGCGCACCCCTTGTCGAGTTGAGAATCAATCCTTGTCGAAGGCCGAATCCGCCCGCGCCTTCCCTAGATCACGCTCGCTACCGTCCGCTCTGTCCCCTTTCGCGTGCGCGATACGACGTATCGAGGGGAGAACTCTCCCTCCCGTATCCCGACTGCACACTGTCACCCTGTGCAACCGGTGCGCGGTGTGTATCGGGCGCGTCAGGCGGTGCGTACCGGTGGGGTGGGAGAGTGCGGTGCATCGTGCACGACGTATCGCACCAGTGCGCGTCCGAGCCGCGCACTGGTGCGGCGGCGGGGGAGCTGAGTACATCGCCAGGTTGGGGCCGCACCGCACCGCCGGGCAGTGCGCCGCATCGGGTGCGCACCGCCCCGCGCGCGGTGCGTTCGACGATGCGGTCCGGTGCGCGACGGTATGCGCTGGTCAAGGCCGTGAATTCAGCCGGACAGAAGCGTTATGCCGCCAACGATCAGTGATCGGGCCACCACCTGGAGTGGGTCGGGCTACACAGGTCGGCGGACGTTCGTGCCTGAGGGGGAGGGCTGGCCGGGTGGTTCTGACGATCAACGTGGCGGTTCTGCTGGCCGTCATCATCATCTTGAGGCTGCGTCGACGTACGGAGGCCCGAAGCCGGAACGACGAGAAGCTGACCGTCGTCATCGTGCTGGTCTTCGGTGTACTGATCGCTCCTACGGCGTTCGGCCAGGGAATCCTCGACATCGTCGTCCAGCTGGTACAGGGCGTTTCCCAGTCAGGTCGCTGAACCCTTGAGGCCGGGCTGCCGCATGTGGTCCTGGTCACGGACGAACCGTTTGGACAAGGGGTGGTCAAGGGTCAAAACGGACGCCGTTGGGGCGGGATGAACAGACCGCGGACAAGGGGTGCTTTCTCACGGTGGCTTCGGCCCGTACGCCTAGCGCGTGCGGGCCGGACCTGTCACCGATCCGGCCTCGTGAGGCCGGGAATCCCGAGGACGCGATGACCACCGCACCCACCCCGCACACGCCGCCGGCCCCGGCGGACACCGCTGCGACGACGAGCCCCGCTCCGAGCCCTGCGGCAAGCCCCGCTCCCAGCCCCGCAGCCCCGAGCCGCCGTCTGACCGTTGTCACTGATCAGACCCCCGATTCGCCCGCCCCGGACGGTTGCAACTCCTCTTCTCCCAGTACTGATGTACCTGGAGAAGCGTCCCGGGACCGGAAGGCTGCGGCGACGAAGGCCGGAGCGGAGATCCGCGGCGAGGTCCTGCTCACCCTCGCTCAACTGCGCCTGGCCACACCGCGCCAGCTCAAGACTCTGCTGCTGCCCCACCAGCAGGACACCGACCATGTCCGGCGGGCGCTGCGCAACCTGCGCGACGAATCCCCGGCTCTGGTCGGCCGGACCAACCGCGCCCAGCAGAGCTACTGGTACTGCACCCCAGCGGGTCTCGCCGAAGCCGCCGCCTCCGGAGAGCTCGCGCCGACGGCCGGCCGGACCACCGGGAAGCGCATCGCCGCCAGCAAGACGGGCCTTCGGGAGCACGGCCTCGCCCTGGTCGACACCGTCGTCGCCTTCCACGAGGCGGAGGTGGCCGAACACGCCGACTGGCAGGTGGAGGTCGCCCACCCCACTCCGGCCGGGAACCTGGTGCCCGACGGCGTGGTGCTCCTGGCCGACGGCTCCAGCGCGTTCGTGGAGATCGACCGCACCATGTCCTACGCCCGCCTGGTCGCCAAGCTGGAGCGCTACGACGCCTACCGCAACGCGCCGCCGTCCGGGCGTGGGAACGCCGCCCGCGCTCCGCGCAGCCACTGGCAGGAGACCTACGCCGGGCCGTCCATGGAGCGGCCCTTCCCGCCGGTGTTGTTCGTCTTCGCCCCGGCCCCGCGCCGCGCGGCCCCGGCAACGCGGGAGGCCGCCTTCCACGAGAGGGCCTGCCGCGTCGGGAGCGTGAATTACCGGCTCACCGTGGCGACCACGACGCTGCCCCTGCTGACCCGCGATGGGGCCGATGGGCCGGTGTGGCGGGTCGTCGGCAACGGTCGCGGCGAGGACCGCTGTCCTCTGGCCGCGCTGCCGAAGGCGCGGTGAGCACGGTGGGCCCGGCCTGGGTGGAGGCCGGGCCCACCGCCGTCCTCACGCTCACGCTCACGCTCTCGTTGTCGGTGGCGGCTGGAAAGCTGGTCGGATGAACGGCGATGAGCAGCTGCTGAGGGGCCGGGTGTACGGCCACGATCATGACGACCCCAACCCGGGCCCGCTCCCGCACCGGACCTACGCCGAACTGGTCGGCGGGCCGCTGGACGGCCTGCTGCTGGACATCCACGGGTGGCGGACCGAGGAAGTCGACGACGGCGTGGCCCTGTCCACCGAGCTGTCGCGGTGGCCCGGCGGCCGCGCCCTGTACGACCCGCGCCCCGGCGAACCCCGCACACCCGGCCCCGGCGTCAGCTGCCGCTTTTACTACTCCGGCGACACACCCTGACCACCGGTCTGCCGCACCGCTGCCTACGGCCTGCCCTCGGTCAGCTGGCTGGCGGTGTTCTCGATCCACAGCAGCGTCCATTCGACGCCAGCCCGCCACCGGGTTCCGCGCCGTCGTACCGGCCTTCGGCGTCGGCGCGGATGGTGGCCGCGAGGGTGCGCAGATCCTTCTGCAGTCCCTGCCGCCGTGCCGTGTCCACGGCCTGGCGCATCTCGTCAGTGATATCACCGGGTCGGAGCTCGCTCATCGCCCCACCTTGGACGACCGGCCCCAGCGATGGCCATACCGGAAGGTCACCAACCTGGTCACCCCGTGGCCGAAGCTCTGGCCAGCCAGTGATCACCCGTGGCAGGCTCTTGATCTCCAGACGAGGGGAGTTTCTTCATGAAGGGCTGGGCGGAGACAGAAGGCGAAGTGTGTGCCGACTGCAAGGCAGGACCGAGCCCAGAGAATGCCCGCGTCGGGGGCGGGACGCCCTACGAGATGTGGCACACGCCCGATTGCCCGACGTACGTCATCATGCGGATCAACTGGGATGCGGGCGCCCGGCGGGTCGAGGAACAGGAAGCGTGGGCTAAGGAAGTCTTCCCGGCCGCGTTCGAACGCCTGAAGCAGGCCGCCGCCGCGATCCCGCCGGGCACGGCGGCTCAGCCGTTCGTCGACGCTCTGACCGAGCTGGTCCAGGCGCAGGCCGACACCACTGGCTTCGTCGTCCTGCGCCGGTGGGCGGAGATCCTGGAGCGGCACTTCCCGCCAGAGCTCCCCGACCCCGACTACACCACCGAGTAGACCGACCACGGCACCGACCACGTTGCCGCACGCCCCGACCATGACTCCGACCACGGCTGGTCAGCGGGTGATGCGTCGCTACGCGCCTTCCGGAGCGGGGAGCTGGATCCCCCTGGCGCGCGAGATCCAGTGGGTGCGTTGCCGTGACGGCAGCAGGCTGTAGTCAAGGGTGCGTAGCCCTGATCCCTCGGTCAGGTGCCATGGCGCGATCCTCCACAGCCCGTCCCGGTCGGGGAACGGCTCGACCGGGCAGCCGGTCAGCACTAGGTCCCAGCGATCCGTGCTCCCGTTGTCGCGGTCGTCCTCCGCCGTCACCGTGCCGAGCACTTTGTGCGGCAGCTCCTGCCCGGCCTGCTTCGCTATGAAGTTCTCCGAGAGTTCTTTGATGGTGAATTCGCGCTGCAGGTAGACGTCCGGGCTTGTCTCGCGGGGTTCCAGGACGATGACGCCGGCGGCATTGGGCCGCCTGTCCTCATCGGCCACGACCAGGTCGCCGTCGAACCGTACCTGCACGCGCCGGTCGCTGAGGTTCTCCAGGACCAGGACCTGCTGCAGCACGAGACGGTTGGCGCCATCTTGCTGTTCGGGGAAGTGCCAGGTGTGCCCCCGCGGCCAGGGGTTGCACGGCATCCCCATGTTGGTCGCTGCCAGCGGCTCCCACGGCGGGGGACTTAGCTTGAGGGTGACGTCCGGGGCCTGGGAGTCGAGTCGGCTGCGGATGGCGTCGGCGGCCATGAGCTGGCTGACTCTCAGTGCTTTACGCGTGAGGTACCCCTGCCACACGACGCCACCCAGGGCCAGGGTGGTGCCGACCGAACTGAGGGCGTCCCAGATTTCTGACATGGCGCAGATTGTGGCCCCACCCGTACGGGCACGCGCCAGCGGCTCCCCTTGGAGCTACCCGACCCCGACCACGCTGCCGCCAACCCCGACCATGGCCCCGACCACGGCTGGTCAGCGTGCTGGCGTACCGCGTCGACCGCCCTCGCGCCCGGTGGTCCTTGAGGAAGTCCTCGGGGAAGGTGCCTTCTTCGAGGGCCTCGCCGGCGCTTCCGCCGTATCGGTGCCGAGCGTCTCCCCGCGCGCCCTCTGGGACTTGCTGACGGACTCCTGCAGCGTGGCCATCAGGTCCACCAGATGTCCCGGTTGGGACGTCGGCGCCGGGGCCTGCGGCGGGGGACGGTCTTCCTGCTTGGCCTCGATCACCGCGTGCAAGGCCTCGGTGTACCCGTCAGTGAACTCGGGGCCGGTGAGGTCGTCGCGGGCCATGGCGTCGATCAGCGCCACGGCTTCGTCGATCTCGTCTTCGTCCAGCTGGACCGGAGGCGGGGCCACGGCGCCGGGATCACGGATTTCGTCGGGCCACAGAAGGCCGTGCAGAGCGATCACGTCTCCCCGGACCCGCAACAGACCGAGCCGTTCACGGCCGTGCCACGCATACCGTGCGACAGCGACCCGTGAAGCCCGCTCCAGGGCGTGCCGCAGCACCAAGTACGGCTTGGAGGCCATGGCGCCCTGCGGCTGGAGGTAGTAGCCGGGGCCGATGCGGAGCGGGTCGACGGCGGCGGCCGGGATGAACGCGATCAGCTCGATGGCGCGCGCGGTGGGCAGCGGCAGAGCCCGAAGCTCTTCGTCCGTGACGGGAATGACCCGGCCGTCCGGCAGTTCGTAGCCTTTGCCGATCTCGCCGAAGGTGACCTCGCGGTCCTCCACCTCGCACCAGTAGCGGTTGCGCACCAGACCGTGGTCGGCGGTGTGGATCCGCCGGAAGCGCACGCTGTGATCTTCGGTCGCGCTCAGGACTGTGATCGGGACGCTGACCAGCCCGAACGAAATGACGCCGTTGAAGATACTCGCGGGCATGGCACACCTCCGCAGCCCCGAGCACCTCCAGCGTAGGAGCCCGGGACCGGGCCCGGAACGAGGAAGGCCAGCACCGTGTCGCAGGCCTACGCGTTGGCGTCCTGGCGCAGGTTCAGGAAGAACCGCAGCCGAACGCCGGGCTCGCCGGGTTCGCGGGTCGTACGGTCCGCCGGCGCGGTGTCGCACCGTCCGGCGAGCAGCTCCTGGACCGCGAAGGCGGTCTCGTCATCGGCGGCCGCCACCTCCACCACGGCCAGGCCCGGCACCGCGACATGCGCCTCGTTGATCTGCCTCATGCCAGAGACGACGTGCCGACGTCCACGGAAGTTCTCGCGCCCGGGCGGCTTCACCCGACCGAGTACACGGGCGAACTGCGGCTAGACGCGTGTGCTGACGTAGCGCACGCCCGGGCCCCATCGCTCCATCACCGGCGCCATGCACCACTGGCACAGAGGGCACCCACCACTGCCGTACTTGTGCGTCTTGCGCTGGCACCCGGCGCACAATCCGACCCGGTCACCGGGGCAAGTCAGCGCCGACGGGTCGGGCTCCGAAATCGGCGGGGGAGTGGTCATCGTGATTCCTGTTCCGGGTGACGTTCCCCGTCACCTCACCCGCAGAATATCGATCCGGCTGGCACGGCTGTTCGATCCGGGCTTCGGCGCACTCAAAGTTGCGCCAGGTGTTGCGCTGGATGTTGCGTCATCGTGTTGCGGTAGATGTTGCGCAGGCCGTCACTGCACCGTGGAGTTCTCCCAGGTCACCGCAGGCGTGCGGGCGTGGTCGGGGTGCTGACATCCCCGTTGCGGCCCCCTTCGCCCTGCCCTGGCTGGAGTTGAGGATGAGGGAGGGACGGGATGGGCGGCGCGGACGCGGCCGGGGATCGGGGCGCGTTCGCCCTTGTCGCGCGTCGGCGCCGCCGCCGCGCCAGGCCGCCGACGATCAGGTGCCTGGCAGGGGGTCTCTTGGGAGACTGGTTCCATGCTTGGCCACGGCTGGGAATTCCAGTGGGAGCGTGTAAACCGCCGCTTGAAGGACGTGCAGGCCGTCTACACGGGCGCGCCGGGCGGCACCGATATTGCACTCGACAAGGCCCTGTCGCTCTTTGAGGTCGTGCATCACCTCAGGGACTGGCTCAGGAACGATCCGAACATCGATGTACCTGAGGCTGCAGTGGAAGAACTGATCAAGGGCAGCCTGGCCCTCCGGCTCTGTGGAGATCTCGCCAACGGCTCGAAGCATCTCGCGCTGGAGCGGCGTCCGTGGACCGGTGACAAGTCCACCGCGATCACACGGAACGACGTCCGCGTCTTGGTCGGCACGGAGACATCGGCGCACCGCTTCTACATTGCGTCCAGTGGCAAGGAGCACGATGTCTTGGAGATCGCGGAACAAGCTGTAGAGGAGTGGAGCAGATTCCTCTCCGAACGACATCTCATCGGAGCCGCACATCAGCAGAGTGGCCACGATCAGTAGGACGGCCAGTGCTCAGCTGTCAGTGATGTGGTCGAAGCCTCGCAGGAGAGGTGTCAGCTCCTGGGCGGCTCCGCACAGCGTGCACAGTCGGGTGCCCGGGTGCTCTGCAGCGTCCAGGGCGCGGTCCACATCGAGCAGCGGCGCGCCCGCCGGTGCTTCTTCGCAGTCCGGTGCGTGCAGGACGGACTGGGCCGGGCCGCGGCTGTCGCGCAGCTTCGCAAGGACCCACCCCGAAGGCCGGCGCTCCCCGAGCACTTCGCGGACCGCCGACTTGGGTGACGGCTCCAGCCGCTCGGTGACGACCTGGTCGTAGTCGACGCCGTCGACGGGCCGCACATGGTCGGGAGCGCTCACCCACACCCGGTACTCCGCGGCCTCCACACGGCCGTCCTCGAGGTCTTGGTACGACGGCAGCCCCACGAGGTAGGTCCAACCTGTCTCTGTTTGCCGCCGCTTCCACAGTCGCGCCACGACTTCCTGCTGTTGAGTCCCGAGCAGGGGATCGGCGGGCAGCACGACCCGGACCGGCACGGGCGCGGGTTCGGCAGTGTCGTCGGAGGGCGTAGGCACGGCCCCACGGTAGACACGCAGCCGGGCCCGGACCCTCCAACGGAGGACCGGGCCCGGAGTGTGACCGGCGGGCGGTCAGAGGTTGTTGGTGATGAATTGGTCCCACTTGTGCAGCCATTCCCCGTGCTCGGGGCTGCCCGGGGCGGGCACGGTCTGCAGGTCCTCGGGCATGGCGATCTCTTCCGGGGCCCACGTGCCGTCGTTGAAGTAGCAGGCCCATACGGCCTCGCGAGCGGAGTTGACGACGACGGCGCCCACGGCCCCGTCGTCGGCAAGCGCCCCTTCGTCCACGGCGGTGCGTCCGGTCTCGATCGCCTTGCCGCTGCTGCGGAACACCTGGGTGGCCATGCCGTGCGGACGGCTCTTGCCGGTGAGGGTGTACAGGGTCCACTGGGTGCCGACAGCGTCCGGCCACCGCTTGCGGGCGGCCTGACGGGTGATCCCGGCGGCCTCGCCCAGGTCCGCGTAGGTGGCGGCAGCCCGGCCTGCGCGAGTGGCGGCGTCGGCGGCCAGCTCCCGCGCAGCGTTCCCCACTTCCGTGGCGACCTCCAGGTACATCAGGTGCACCGCCTTGGCGGCGGCGGAGGTGGGGGCGAGCGCGCTCGGGGTGGCGGGGCCCTCCTGCTCACTGAAGCCCAAGGAGCGCATGCGCCTCTTCGTCTCGCGCCACACCTGGTCACGCACCTCCGCCCGGAAGGCGACCCGCTCCTCGATGGCCTCGCTGTCGAGCTCCCACATATCAACCATGTGACAACAGTAGGTCACGAAAATGAGTTGTGACAACTAAAGTTTCGAACGGGTTTGAGGGTCCGGATTGCTGGACTTTATCCACAGGTAAACCGTTTTACGGTTCGTGTCCGCTTCCGGGTGTGGGGTGCCGGGACGCAGATCGAAAGGGCACGGCCGATGGCACAGACAAAGTTCGACAAGCAGGTGGAGGAGTCCGCCGACTCCCTCGTGCGCGGCATCGGCCGCATCCTGGCGGGCCGGGACCTGGACGGCGTGAAGCGGACCGACGCCACGTTCTGGCGTGCGGGCACCCGCGTCCTGCCGAAGGTGGAGGGCAAGGTCCGGCGCCGCTCGTACAAGCCCGGGTGGCGGCGCCTGTCCTTCCGTGTCGCGCTGGGGGCCGGCGTCTGGGAGATCGGCTACCTGGCCACCCAGGACCTGGACGCCACCGTGCACAACACCCAGGAGCTGTGGGACAGCCGGGAGCAGGTCCTGGCGACGCTGGAGAGCGGCGGGATCGGCGCGGCCTCCGTGCTGACCGTGGGCACCGCGGCGTACATGGCGCTGACCCGCGAGCGCCGGGAGCTGATGCGCGAGTGGGTCGTCCCGCTGCACGAAGCCCTCCACCGGCCGCTCGGGATGGCCGAGCAGACCGACCCGCGCCGCTACCTCCACATCCCGAAGAACTTCTCCGACGACGACGCGGAGATACGGATCGACCTGCCGGGGCACCTGGACTTCTCCCGCGACGTCATCGCGGACCGCATCACGCAGAAGCTCGCCCTGGAGGGCGTGACGTTCGACTGGCACCCTGAGGGCAGCAAGCCGTACGTGCGGGTGAAGAAGACCCGCAAGCCCCCGGCGAAGGCCCTCTTCAAGGACCCCAAGGTCCGCGAGCTGGTGGCCAAGGCCCCGGAGTCCGCGCCCATCATCGGGCTCGGCTCCGGCGGGCGGATCGTGTCCGTCGACCTGGACGCCGACTCCCCGCACATCCTGGTCAACGCCTCCACCGGCGGTGGCAAGTCGGCCACTCTGCGCTGCATCGCCTGCCAGATGCTCCACCACGGCTCGCTCGTGTTCGTCCTGGACACCAAGCGGATCTCCCACCCGTGGGCGCACGGCATCGACGGCGTCACCTACTGCCGCGACATCGCCGACATCCACGACCAGCTCATCGAGCTCGGGCAGCTAGGCCGGCTGCGCACCCGGATCGCCGACGAACTCGGCATCGACGCCGACCCGAAAGCCATCGGCCCCAGGGTGCTGATCCTCCTCGAAGAGATCAACGCCACCATGAAGCAGCTGGCACGCTACTGGGAGAAGATCCGCGAGTCCGGTGACCCGAAGGTCTCCCCGGCCGTCGACGCGCTCAACGAGATCCTCTACATGGGCCGCCAGCTGCGCATGCACGTGCTCCTGGTCGCCCAGTCCGCCACCGCCCGCGCCCTGGGAGGCCCGGAGGTCCGCGAGCAGTTCGCCACCCGCATCCTGGCCCGCTACAGCGTCAACGCCTGGCGCATGCTCGCCCCCGAGGTCCACCCGGCGCCGAAGTCCACCAAGCACCACGGCCGCGCCCAGGTCGTCATCGGCGGCTCCGCCCGCGAGACCCAGGTGCTGTTCTTCACCGAGACCGAAGCCCGCGAGTGGGCCACCACCGGCAAGAAGGCCGCCGACAGCCCGAAGCCCGCAGTCCTCCCCACGCAGCCCGGCCCGGTACAGCTGCACAAGCCGCCCACCTCCGACGCGCAGCCCGCCGCCGCGCCCGCGGACTCCTTCGCCGACGCCTGGAGCACCACGGCGACCGAGACCGCGGCCGCACCCGACCCGGTCCCTGATCCGGCCGCCGACCGCGACTTCGTCGCCGACGCCTGGGGCCTCAAGCCGTCGGCCGCCGACCCGGGCGACGCCACCCCAGCGGCGACGTCGCCGGCGAATCCCGCCCCGGCCGACGACGACCAGGCGGTGGGACTCCGCGACGCCGCCGAACATCACCTGCCGTACACCCTCTCCGCGCTGCGCTACGCCCGCGCCAACGACCGCACCTTCCCCAAGCCGGTCGACAAGCGCGGCGTCGAACTCCTCTACCGCGTCGGCGACCTCAAGAAGTGGGCCCGTAACCGGCCCCGCGCCGCGTCCGGCACCACCGAACTCGACTGACCGCCCGGGGCTCGCCCGGCGGCCGCGAACCGGGACCTGTCCGGTCCAGCCGACACGATCCCCCCCAGTTCTGGAGAACACCCGGTTCACCAGGCACAGCACAGAAAAGGAACACCACCAGATGACGAACACGACCGCGCTCCCGAAGCTGCTGCGCCTCACCGACCCCGGCCTGCGCGAACAGCTGGAGGCGCTGCCCGACTCCGCCGCACTCATCGGCATCAGCACCGACGGCCGGGCCATCGCCGTCGACATCGACGCCGCCCCGCACATCCTGGTCTGCAGCGGCACCGGCGGCGGCAGCACGACCATCCTGCGCACTCTCACCGCCCAGTTCCTCCACCAGGGCGCCCACGCCCTGGTCCTCGACCACACCCGCATCGCCCACCTGTGGGCCAAGGACCTGCCGACGGTCACGCACCGCGGCAACGTCGCCGGCATCCACGACGCCCTGGTCGGCCTCGGCGCCGAGCTGGAGCGCCGCACCGGCCTCGACGGCGACCTCGACGACGTGCCGCGCCTGATGGTCGTCATCGACAGGGCCGACGACACCTTGCGGCACCTCGCCCGCTACTGGGAGACCTTCCGGCAGGAGGACGACCCGAAGCGCTCCCCGGCCATCGCTGCCCTCGAGGCCGTCCTGTACGAGGGGCGCGCGGCCCGCATCCACGTCATCTACGACGGCCCCACCAACGTCGGCGGTCGCCTCATCCCCGGCGCCCGCGAGCAGTTCGCCACCGTCATCCTCGCCCGGGTCAGCGCCGGCACCTGGCAGCGGCTCGCCCCGATAGTCGACCCCGCCCCGAAGAGCAGCCCGCTCCCGGGCCGCGTCCACGTCGTCCAGGACGGCACCGCCCACCCGGCCCAGGCGGTGCTGATGACCGACGCCGAAGCCGCCGACTGGCTCACCACCACGGCGGCCGGGCAGATCTGATCCCAACACGCCACGGGCCCCGGGGGATTAGCCATGACGTCTCCGGGGCCCGGCTCGGGGGGCGCACCGTCCAACGACGCTGCGACCCCCTCCGTCACGCGGTAGCCGGCTGCGGCACCTCCAGCACCTCGGCGATCTTCCGAGCCAGCTTCGCGACGTGAGGCGGCAGGTAGCTGTCCAGCGCGTCGACGTCGTCGCAGAGCCGGGCCCTCAGCCGTGCAGGCACGCCTCGGTGAACAGCCGCTGCTCATCGGGCTCGGACATCAGCCCGTCTTCCGCGTAACCCTGGCCCACCGAGAACCACATCTTCGCGTCCTGGTCGTCATCGGCGGGACGCGGCGTGCCGAGCATCCCGGCGACTTCGTGACGGTCCGCATCCCTCGGGCCGGCCGCCCGGCTGCGCTGCTGCCGGGTCTGGAGATACGACGCGAGGGTGTCCAGGGCCATGCCGGTGCGCTGGCAGTACGCGGCGATCAGCATGGACGCCATGTCCATCGTGTCGGAGGCGTCCGTGGCACGGATCATGGTCATCCGCTTCCAGTCGCGTGCGATGTCCGGCTCGGTGTAGCGCAGCACCTCCTGGCAGTTCATGACCACTTCGGAGACGAGCTGATGAACCGCCTGCCGCAAGGGCTCAGGCATCTGGGTCTCTTCCATGGCCGCACCGTAGAGGCGCTGCCCACCCGGACACCGGAGTCGTGACACTCGCCCACCCGTACGGCCTACAACCCGTTGGCCCCCCATGGTCTGCGAAGGCGGAGCGTTGCCTTGTGTTGCGGCCCTGTTGTCAGTGCCCAGGAGCACAATGATGAGAAGTCACTCACCTGGAGCAACAGGAGCAGGATGGACAGGCGCCTCATCCGTACCGCGGTCTTCGGCAGCCCGGACTCTGACGAGCCAGCTCTGTGTCCTGAAACTCCTGAGGAACTGGACGCTTTCCGGCGTGACTACCAGGACGTCACCATCTGGTGCGGCACCATGTTCGAGGGCGGATGTGGACGTCAGCTCATGACCAGGCGGTGCACCGACAAGATCTGCCACTTCGCCCACTACGGAAGCGGCGGGGACGGCCATCAGTGCGGGCGCAAGGAACGCGGCAAGGACAGCGCCGACCATCTCTTCGCCAAGGCCCACTTGGCGTCCTGGCTGCGAGAGCTCGGAATCGCTGCCGAGTTCACCTACCCCGAGCCTCGCGGGTCCGCTGTGACGATCCGCTTGGAGGACGGGCGGTCACTCCTGGTCCACCTCGACCGCAACCGGCCCGTCGCCTGGGACAACGACGCATGGGAGACCATCCTGGGGCCCGGCGTACGCATGACCCCGGGCGTGCTTGCCCAGCGCGGCTACGTCCACCGGATCCGCTTCGACGACCGCCCCGGGGGCGGCCGCACCATGCAATTCGGCACCGAGCTCCCCGGCGAAGGCACCACCTGGGGCAACCTGGACGACGTCGTCCTGACCCCCGAGAACCTGCTCCACACAACCAAGCCCGTCGCCATCCGCGCGCCGGCCCCGGCGGCGCAGCAGGAGACCGCTCCGGTGGAGCGGGCGATCGTGACCGTCACCCCCTCCGCCGCGCGCACCGCGCCCGTCGCGCGGCAGGCCGATCCCATCCGGCGGGCGCTGCTTCGTCTCGACATCGCCCTGCGTGACCATCCAAGGGGAGTCCTGCCCGCAGTGGAGGCCGTCCGGCGGCTCCTGGAGGTCGACCAGGCACCGCACGAAGTGGCAAGGCTGCGCATCGCCCTGGGCCGCGGTGAGCGCTGGCTGGAGGAGCGCGCACGACTTCGGCGGGCTGTCGTGGAACGGCTGCAGGAACGGCCGACTCCCGAGCTGTACAGGCAGGCCGCTGAACTGGTGAAGGACCCTGACGCCTCGGCACAGGAAAGGGAGATCGTCGCTGCTGTCGAGGCCCGGGCCCGGCGTGTTCAGGAGCAGGAGCGAGCGGCCCGGGAGCGGGAGAGGGCCGCCAGGCGTGAAGCCGAGGAACGTGAGAGGGCGGAGAGGCGCGCAACTGCGGAGCGCGAATGGGCCGAGAGGGTCGCCAGGCGTGAAGCCGAGGAGCGCGAGAGGGCAGAGGCCCAAGAACGCTCCGCCTTCCAGGTCCGGGTGGAGAAGGCGCAGAAACTTGCTCCGGCCGTCCGCGGTGCGTTGAAGAAGGCAGCCCGCGAGCAGCGCACCACCACCTGGTCAGAAATCCAGCAGAAGACCGGCCTGCGCCAGCTGGGCGGCCTCGACTACGAGGACAAGGTGGAGCTGCTGGCGCTCGTGGAGAGCGACACCGCCCCCGACACCCCTCTGTGGTCGACTCTCCTCGCCGCTGACGGGGACAGCGCCGCGGTACGCCTCCACCGCGACGTCTCGCACCGTCTCAGCCGCCCCCTGCCCGCCAACGACGCCGATCTCATCAACCAGCTCGCCGCCGAACGCGCCCAGCTCCACCGCCCGTGGTAGCCGGCATGTGAGGTCTGCCGCCAGCTCTGGCGTCACGGCCCCACCCGCCGACCCGGCCTGATCCCACGCACCCAGGACGACGACGGCCCGCTTCAGGTGAAAGCGGGCCGCAAGCTGGTGGTGCCAGTCAGGCCGTGTGCTTCCGGTCGAGCAGCATCACGGCATACAGCGGGGAGTCGGGGAATGGCTGGCGCTCGCCGATCTTCCTGTATCCCCAGCTCTCGTACATCGCCTGGAGCCGGGGCCGCTTGATGTCCACCGTGAGCACGGCCAGGGCTTCTGGCCGGTCGGCGAGCAGCGCGGTGTGCAGCCGCTCCCCGAGACCCTGCTTGCGCCATGTCGGCCTGAGCATCAGTTCCGAGACGGAGAACGTCGACGGGTCGGCCGGCTCTTCGGCCAGGTACTCACGCCACCATTCGCGGCCCGGCTCGCCTGGCGCCCCGTAGGTGAATCCGATGGGTTCACCGCCCGCGTAGGCGACCACGCACGCGAATCCTTCACGCCCGCCCCAGTGGTCCACGAACCAGGGGAAGCGCTGTACGAACTCTTCGTGCCGCCGCTCGAAGTAGGCATCGGCATGGACGTCAAGCAGGGTCTGCCGGATGTCGGGCAGGTCGTTGTGTCCATAGCGGCGCAGGTCGATGGCGGGTGCCGTGGTCACGCGGAGCTCCATTCGGATCGGTAACGGTCGGCCCACTCGCGCGCCACGGTGGTGGAGGGCGCGAGCGTGAGGAGATCACGGTAGAAGTCGCCCAGCAGGACGCGCAGTCGGCCGGGCAACGGGCTTCCTGACATCAGAGTGAAAGCGTCCCCGGTCGTCGCGCAGGCTTGTTCGGCGTCGCCCTGGTGGAGCTGGGCGATGGCGAGGTCCACGGTGGTCATGGCGCGGTTGCGCCGGTAGGCAGCCGGGAGCGCGGACAGGGCGCGGTGCGAGGCTGCTTCCGCCTCCGCGGGCTGGCCGAGACGGCTGCGGACGATCCCGGTCAGGGCGTGCAGTTCCGCGGGCCCGTAGAAGGCGATCCAGGACGGACGGGGGCGTGCCTCGGCTCGCACCAGGGCCTCTTCGGCGTATCCGATCGAACGGATGGCGGCCTGCCGGTCGCCCCGGTAGGCGTGCCCGATTGCGGCCCGGGCGTGAGCGAGGGATCCGAACAGCGGATCGCGGCGCGTGATCGCGCAGGACTGAGCTGCCTGTGCCGCTGCGACACCTTCGCCGTACTGACCGAGTTGGTACGCAAGGATCGAGGTGGAGTTCCACACCCGCATCAAGGACACGGGGTCCTGCGACAGCCCGGCCAGCCTCAGCGCCTCGTTCACGTGGCTGCGGGCGCGATCGAGCTGGCGGGCGTCGATGCACGACCAGGCGGCGGCCGTGGTGTAGTCGGCGGCGACACCGAACAGCCGTTGCCGGATCGTCTGCGAGGCGGAGTGGTCCTGGAGGCCGACAGCCTCGGCTGCGCCGGCGAGCGCGGCGCGTTCGAGGGCGGCGTGTCCGCCGCGCTTCTGATCGAGCACGGTGAGCCGGTCCAGGCCGTCCCGCAGGCGGAGCACATCGGAGGTGCCCACCGTGGTGGGACGCCTTCCGGCGGCTGGCAGGGCGGTCACTGCGACGGCGGACGTGGCAGCGGTGCAAAAGCGGCGGCGGAGCATGGCTGAGGGGTCCTCGTAGGGCGGTGCGGGCATGCCGGGGGGATAGAAGCCAAGGCAGAGGGGTGTGCATCCGAATACTGCCGTCAGGGCGTCTCGCTGGCGCTGGTGCGGCCAGTGGGTTTTTCCGGTTACCCAGTTGCGGACCGTGCGGTCACCGACGGTCCCTTTGTGACCGGCCGCCTTCAGCTCATCGTTCACCCTGTCGGCCAACGCGCCCTGCTTGAAAGCGTGTTCGGTCATGTGGGCCTGCAACCGGAAATTTCCTTCCACACACTCACCGTAGCCGCATGATCATGCAGCGTGGAGGGGTTGGGGGGATCCCACCCCTCAGAAATTTCCGGTCACCGCGAGTAGCAACGGGCTCACTTTTCCTACCTGTTGACCTCGCTTGGGCGTTGGACTGGACATGCGCCCCGGCGAAACGCCGCAGGCGCCGGCGGCCGTCTCTCGTTCCCCCGTGGGAGATGGCCGCCACAAGCAGCTTCCTGACCGCGAGCGCGAGGCACCCCAACATGACGACGCGCAGCACGCCGCCCAAGCCAGTCGCAGGCGCCTACGTGGACGCCCCGGCCATTCACCGCGAGCGGCTGAGCAAGCAGCAGATCTCAGGCCGCTCGTGCTGCTGGTGCAGCGGAACTCCCGACCCCAGGTTCCCGGTCCCGATACTGCGCGACGCCGCCCTGTACGCCTGCGCCCCCTGCGCGTCCATGTACGCAGTCCCGGCCGTGGAGGCGAACCAGTGACCCGCGCCGGCACCGACGACTTCCCGGCCGGACTGGACGACTGGACCGCACGCGACTGGGCGGACTACAGGGCCCGGATCGAAGACGGCGAGGGCAGCGCGCATGCGATCGACGCCATCCAGCGGCGCCGCCGTCGCCAAGCACCAAGCGAGACGCCACAGAAGAGTGCACCGTGACCGGCGCGCGGCGGCGTTTCCCCAGCAGCCGCCGGGGCGCTATCTGACGGGCCTCGAAGACCGCCATCTCCCAACAGCCCGACGAAGGGAATCGCCATGACGTACGGCAGCGACACCTACGGCGACCGCACCGCCGACGAGTACGACGCTCTCTACAGCGACTTCGTGCCGCCAGCCGCGCAGATCCGATTACTGGCCAAGCTGGCGGGCGCCACGCCAGTCGTGGAGATCGGCTCCGGCACCGGGCGGGTCACCCTGCCGCTGGCCGAGCACGTTCCGGTCCTCGCGGTCGACGCCTCCGAGGAGATGACCCGCCAGCTGGCGAAGAAGACCGGCACCCTGCCCATCACCCCGATCACGGCGGACGCCGCCCACTACGTGGCAGGCCAGCGCGTGGATCTCGTGTGCGCCCTGTTCAACACGTTCTTCCTGCTGGCCTCCGAGAGCACCCAGCGGGCGTTCCTGCGCAACGCGGCGCGCATGCTCACCGACACCGGCACGCTCCTGATCGAGACGTTCGTCCCGCGGCCCGGCCAGCGCCTGCCCGACGGACCGCATCCGGGGGTGTTCCCCGAGGGGCGCAGCGTGGTTGCGCTCAAGCGGCGGACCGTGGACACCGTGGTGGTCTTCGCCGCTGAAAACCACGACGATGAGCAGGAGTTCCACTACTCCGAGATCGTCCTGCGCGACGGAGAGCCGGTGCGGGTGCTGCCCGGCCAGATGCGCTACTGGCGCCCCGAGCAGATCGACGCGCTCGCCGGTGAGGCGGGGCTGCTGCTGCGGGAGCGGTGGGAGGACTGGGACCGCACCCCCTACGACGCGGCCACCAGCGGCCGGCACATCTCCCTGTACCGGCCCGCCGGACAGAGCCAGTAGCACACACGAAGGCCGCCGCACCCCGCTGCGCCCGGGGTGCGGCGGCCTTCGTGTGCCGTCAGTGTCAGTGCCATGTCAGAACTTTTCGACGCGGGCCAGGGCAGCGCTTACGTCTTCGAAAGCAGCGTTACACCCGGATAGATGATCGTGCCGTAGCTCCCGTGACAGCCGTTAATGTGCCCGTTCTGTGAAAGTTTCAACACTGGGCAACGGCGCTGATTCTGGTGCACAACGATGGCAATCGGGTAGACAGCATGGGCGTGGACACACACCCAAAGGACTCCGCCTCCTGGCATCCGGGCTGGTTAGACCTTCGATACGAGAAGGCGACAGAGAAGGGACTGAGCCATGGCAGGGGGGACCGTCGCCTGGATCGTATTAGGCGTCATTGTCGGGGTGCTGCTGATATGGGAATTTTGGGCGTGGGTGTGTCGCCTGCGTGACCCGGATGAGTCCACGGAGAGACCCCGCAGGCAAACCGTGCCAGCGCCACATCCGGCATATACGCTCTCCTGCGCCTACTGCGGCTATGCGTGGCCATCTCCGGATCCTGCATCCGAAACACTGAAATGCCCTAACCCTGCGTGCGGTCGAACGCATCAGGGAATCCAGTACCCCGACCCTTGGGGCCGGCCATACCGGTAAGAGTCACCGTCCGCGCCAGACGGCGTACGGCACCATCGCGTCCTCCCAACTCACCCGGCCCAGCCACTGCCCGGCCGCCGCCGGGTCGCGGTGGTGGCGGGTGAGTGGCGTCCCGGATCTCCCACGCGTGCTCGTACGCCGTCGGCTTGCGCTCGGTGCACCGCTTCGCGCACGAGGCGTCCTCAGGCAAACAGGCCGTTTCGGTGTGCTGCCTGCGCCGCGAGATCGCGGCAGAAGCCCCCGAAGTCCAGGCCGGCCTCCGCGAGCGCCATGGGGTAGGTGCTGGTCTCGGTCATCCCGGGGGCGACGTTCGTCTCCAGGACGAAGACCTCCCCGGTCTCGGTGACGATCGCGTCGGTGCGCGACAGGTCCAGCAGCCCCAGCGCCTGGTGCGCGGCGACGGCCACGCGGGCGGCCTCCTGCCCCACTTCGGCGGGCAGGCGGGCAGGACAGTGGAACTCGACCGCGCCGGGGGTGTAGCGGGCGGTGTAGTCGTACATGCCGTCCGCGACGATCTCCACCACGGGCAGTGCACGCGGACCGTCGCCGAGATCGGCCACTGCCACGGCGATCTCCGTGCCCGTCACACGACGCTCGATCAGCGCCTCATCGTGGTACGCGAAGCAGGCCATCAGGGCCTGAGGCAGGTCCTCCGCCGACTCCACCCGGCTCACGCCGAACGCGCTGCCGCACGCCCGCGGCTTGACGAACAGCTCATGACCCAGCCGTTCCACGACCCGGGCCGTCAGCGCGGCCGCGCCCATGTCGTGGAACGCCTGCTTCGGCAGCGTCACCGACTCAGGTGTCTTCAGCCCGGCCTGTTCCAAGATCGCCTTGGCGGTGGTCTTGTCGAACGCCGTACGGCACGCATGCGGGCGGGCGCCGACATAGGGCACCCCGGCCAGCTCCAGGACCTCCTTTATGGTCCCGTCCTCCCCGGCGATGCCGTGCAGCACGGGGAAGACCACGCCAGATGGGTCCTGTGCCAGCGCGGGCAGCAGGTCCTTGCCGACGTCGCGGAGTTCCACCTCGACCCCGGCCCGGCGCAGCGCGTCGGCCACCCTTGCCCCGGAGCGCAGTGACACCTCGCGCTCCGGTGACAGGCCCCCGGCGATGACGATGACGTTCAGGTCGCTCATGCTCATCCGTTCCTCTGGCTGTCGGGGCGTCAGGAGTGGTCCGGGCCCGGGGTCTGCGGGCCAGGGCTGTGCGGGTGCGCGGTGGTGCCGAAGGTCTCCCACAGCTCCAGTTCGGTGCCGATCACCTCAGCCAGGGTCCGCACGCCCTCCCGGATGCGCTCCGGTGGCGGATAGCAGTACGACAGGCGCATGGCCCGGCGGCCGGCGCCGTCGGCGTAGAAGCCGGTGCCGGGCACGTAGGCAACCCTCGCCTGGACCGCCCGGGGCAGCATGGCCTTGGAGTCCAGCCCCTCGGGCAGCGTCACCCACACGAAGAAGCCGCCGCCCGGCCGCGTCCACGACACCCCCGCTGGCATGTGCTGTTCAAGAGAGTCGAGCATCGCATCGCGCCGTTCCCGGTACATCTCCCGGAAGGCCTTCAGCTGCTCCTGCCACGGCTGGGTGCGCAGGTACCGGTCCACGGCGAGCTGGGCGAAAGCGGAGTGGGACAGCATTGCGCTCTCGGCAGCCAGCACCAGTTTGTCCCGCACCCCGGAAGGCGCCAGAGCCCAGCCCACCCGCAGCCCCGGGGCCAAGGTTTTGGAGAACGAGCCCAGGTAGACGACGTCCCCCGGGGCGTCGGCGCGCAGGGCCCGCATCGGCTCGCCCTCCAGGTGCAGCAGGCCGTAGGGGTTGTCCTCCAGCACCAGCACCCCGGCCCGGCGACACACCTCCAGGACGCGTAACCGCCGCTCGGCAGCCAGCGTGACACCGGCCGGGTTCTGGAAGGTGGGCACCGTGTAGAACAGCTTCGCCGGCCGCCCGGCGCGCTCCAGCCGGGCGAACGTCTCCGCCAGCGCCTCGGGCAGCACACCCCGCTCATCCATGTCCACGTGGACGGCGCGGGCTTGATACGCGGCGAATGTCCCCAGTGCGGTGACGTAGGTCGGGCCCTCGGTGACCACCGTGTCGCCCGGGTTGAGGAACACGCGCGCGACCAGGTCCAGTGCCTGCTGCGATCCGACGGTGACCACCACGTCATCCGGGTGGGCGTCGATGCCTTCTTCGGCCATCACCGTGCAGATCGTCTCCCGCAGGCTCGGATCTCCCTGAGCGGATCCGTACTGCAGCGCGATCGATCCTCGCTCCGTCACCAGGTCGGCCATCAGCGCGGCGACGGCATCCATGGGCAAGGCGCTCACGTTGGGCATTCCGCCTGCCAGTGACACGATCTCAGGGCGCGACGCCACCGCGAACAGCGCCCGCACCTCGGACGCGACCATCCCCGCAGCCCGCTGCGCATAGTGGCCAAGCCATGGATCGGCGCCCCGCCGGGATGGTTCATCAGGCTGCATTCGCACGCTCCCTGTCCGTCACCACTGGAGGTCACAGACACTACTGGCCTGCGCTCGACCACCGCGCCCCGTACGAGTCCGCGCCAGGCCGGAGATCAGCCCGCCCATCCGATGTCACGGACCTCGATCGCTCCGGCGTGCGGGCGTGCCTGCTGTCCAGACCGGGGTCGAGGTGTTGGTGTCCCCGCGTACGCTCGGAGCGCCCGCCATGCCCTCAACTCAGGAGACCCCGGTGACCGCACAGGAGCCCCGCATCAGTCACGGAGGAGAGGACTCCCCGGCGCCAGTGATTCCCGGATGTACGCGCGTCGAACGACAGGTCACAGCACGTGGCGCGTCTGCGGATGAACTTGAAGCCCTCGGCTTGCCCAGGTACGCCATGCTTCCAGTCGTGGTCTACGAGGCCATTCAGTACGGCCAAGACGGCAACGTCCTGGCGGCCACGACCACCGTCGTCCGTTCCCAGCATCCGACTCCCGAGGGCTGGGGGCTTTCGCCCCGGGGCGGCGACTGATCACAGCTGGAACAGGATGCCGTGCCCGTACGGCAGTTCGCCGCGTTACGCCGGGCATGACGCGCTTCACCTATCTCGACCCAACCTCCCTGACCGCCGCCCAGTTGCGGGAGATCACTCATGTACTCGCCTCCCCCTGACCCGGACACCGAACAGCGCATGCGCACCCACCACGCCCGCGCCGCGAAGGCCCTGGACGTCCAGGCCGAGCCGGGCGGGGAGTTCTGGGGGTGGGCCGGGCGCACTCTGGGTGCCCCGGTCCGCACCGCCGCCGGCGCCCCAGCGTGGCTGCGGCTGGTGTCCGCCCCGGAGGCCAAGGCGTCAGGGAAGCTGTGGGACGGCGCCCTGGACGCACAGCATGCCTTCGGCGACCTCGACGGGCACCGCCCCGAGCTCCTGGCCGTGCACGACGCCGTCGACGAAGGCACCGCCTACCGGGCGGAACTGTCGGCCCGCGTCGACCAGCCCGTCCTGTCCGACGACCCGATCCTCCGGCACGACCTCGAGCTGCCGGACTCCTGGTGGCAGGAGCTCGCCGGGACGCTGGAGAAGGTGTCGGTGGTCGCCACCGAGCGCGTCGCCGTGCGCCAGCAGTACATGGACCGGGCCATCCCCGAGTTCCTCGGCATCCCGGCCCCGGCCGTGACCTGCTGGACCTCCGCCCACGCCGACCTGCACTGGGCGAACGTCACGGCACCGCTGAAGGTGTTGGACTGGGAGGGCTGGGGGCGAGCTCCAGAGGGGTTCGACGGCGCCACGCTCTACGCCTACTCGCTGTTCCAGCCGGACACCGCCGCCCGTGTCCGCGCCGTCTTCCCTGTGCTGGGCAGCCCGGCCGGCCTCGCCGCCGAAGCGACCGTGTGCGCTCAGCTGCTCCAGACCGTGGCCCGCGGCGACAACCTGGTCCTCGAAGACCAGCTCCGGCACTGGGCTGAGGAACTCCGCCACCGCTGACCGAGCCCCCTGCCCGCACGCGGCCGTGGCTTCCCCTCCCGGATGCGAGGGGAGCCACGGCCGCCGACGCTGGAACCATGAGGGCCACCGCTACCTGGTCGGGCACCATCGCCTTCGGGATGGTCTCGATTCCGGTCCAGCTCTACGCGGCTACCGAAGAACACACCGTGCGGCTCCACGAGATCCACACCGCCGACGGCAGCCGTGTCCAGCACCGCCGCTTCTGCGCGGCGGAGGGCAGGGAGATCAGCTACTCGGAGGTCGGACGGGGCGTCGCCCTCCCGGACGGCCGCATGCTGCCGCTCACCGAGGACGACCTGGCCCGCCTGCCGCTGCCGACCAAGCGCACGATCACGGTGGTGGGATTCATCGAGCCGAAGGGCATCATCCCGATCAGCTACGACCGGCCGTACTACGTCGCTCCCGCCGAAGGGAACACGGACCGGCCATACGCCCTCCTGGTGGAGGTCCTCTCCCGGACCGGGCTCGTGGCCATGGCCAAGGTCGCGATCCGCAGCCGCGAACGCAAGGCGGTGCTCCGGCCGTACGCCGGAATGCTGCTCCTGCAGACCTTGCGCTGGCGCGACGAGATCCGCGACCCCGCAGACCTCGCCCACCTGGTCCCCGCCGTGCCGCTCAGCGACCGTGAGCGACGGCTGGCGGAAGTGCTGGTGCAGGAAATGACCGGCGTCGACGACAGCGTGGACCACGACGGGTACGCCCACGCCCTGGAGCAGCTGGTCGACGCCGTCGTGGCGGGAGACACTCCGGCCGAACCGCCCCGGCCGGAACCCGTTGTCGACCTCATGACCGCGCTGCAGCAGAGCGTCGATGAGGCACGGTCCGCCCGGCATCCCACGAAGGGCGACCGGCACGGGAAGTGATCAGCCCGCCCACCCGATGTCACGGACCTCGATCGCCCCGGCGTGCGGCATGTACTGGATCCAGCACCGCCGCCCGAACGCCTTCCGGATCTCCTCCACCGAGCCCGGGTCACGGACATCGGGCCAGGCCCGGGGATCCATCCGCGCGACCTCCACGAGCGCCATCACCTCCCGCCGGGCCCGGTCGTCCGGCAGCTGCGCCATGACCTCGACCGCGAGCTCCTCCACCACCACGCCGTACCGCATCCCGCACACCCCCGTGTGATCGACTCGGGCAGCAGCGTACGAAGGAACCGCCGGTCGCGTTCCGGCCTGTGGAGAACCCAGATCGGGGAGGTCCAGGCGACGGACGGCGTCTGTACCGGTATGGCGCGTGAGCGGGTGCAGTGGCCGTCCGTGGTGGACCGGGCGCGGGAGATCGTGAACGGGTACGCGCCGATGAAGGTCACGCTGCGCCAGGTCATGTACCGCCTGGCCTCCGACGGGACGCTGCCGCACACGGCGCCGATGTACCGCCGACTGTCCGCACAGCTGGCCAAGGCCCGCCGGGAGGGCCGGTTCCCCGACCTGATCGACACCGTCCGCGAGGTCCACGTCCCGCCGGCCTGGCCGGGCGCGGCCGCGTTCCTCGCGGAGATGCCCGACTGGTTCCGCCTCGACCGCACCGAGGGCCAGGAGCACACCCTGTACGTCGCGGCGGAGAAGGACACCCTGCGCCAGCAGCTGACCGGCTGGCTCGCCGACGCGGGTATCCCGGTCCTGGTGGTCCGCGGCTTCGGCTCGCAGTCGTACGCCGACGTCGTCCACGACCGGGTCACCGCCGATCCGCGCGACGGGGTTCTACTCGTGGTCGGCGATTTCGACTGCTCGGGCGAGGACATCGAGCGGGACTGGGTCGCGCGCACGGGCTGTTGGAGCCACACCGAGCGGGTGCTGCTGACCTACGAGCAGGTACGCGCCTACGAGCTGCCCGCGACCGAGGGCAAGCACGGCGATCCGAGGTGGCCGGCCTTCGCCCGCCGCTACGGCTTCGACCCCCGCCGTCCCGTGCAGTGGGAGGTGGAGGCCCTGGAGCCGGCCGAACTCCGGCGCCTGGTCCTCGCCGCCGTCGACCCGTACATCGACCGCGACGTCCTCGCCCGGCAGATCGCCCGCGAGGAAGAGCAACGCCGCGCCCTGGCCGCCTTCCTGGACGGCTGGGACGCGGCGGGCGGGGGAGCACCGACGTAACGCTGTACGGGCGCCCGCAATCTCAGACGGGTGTGGGCGCGGGTGCCGGGCGCAGGGAAGCGAGCGGGGAGCGCCGGCCTTTCTCCACCGCGCGCAGCTGCTCCCAGTCGACTTCGGGGTGCTCGGGAACGATCGCGTCGACGGACGCCGTGGTGTAGAGCGCGACGTCGACGGCACCAGCCCGGCTGGTGCCGAAGCGGACCTCGATCGACTGCGGGGAGCGGACCCAGCCGAGCCGCACCATGTGGTCGAAGTCGGCACGGCGTACCCGGAGCCGGGCGGCGGCCTGCTCGGGTCCGAGCGGGGTGTCGGCGGCGACCAGGTCCGCCAGGTCCTCGCGGCGGCAGACCTCCGCGACCTGGTCGGGGTGGTGCAGCGTCCCCTCGGGGTTCGCGCTCAGGTCGACCAGCAGGCCGCGGTCGACGAACCGGCGCACCACGAAGGCCGTCACGTTCGCCTTCTCGCCGATCACGTTCGGGGTGCCGAGCGCGTCGGCGATCCGGTCCGCCGCCGCGCCACCGCCGATCGGCGGGGAGGACATGGCGGCCCGGATGGCGTCGGCGTCCAGCGCCTCCACAGCCGCACGTGACCACTGGTAGGACGACGCGTCCGGGTCGGGGATGAGGCCGGTGTGCCGGGCCCACCGGAAGGCCGCGGCGGGCACCTTCAGGCGCTTGGCGGCCTGGCTCGCGTCGTACTCGGTTCGTCGCATGAGATCACCTCTCGCTCGTTCGCCGGAAGCGGCGGACAGAACATGACAGAACATGCGAAAAGCTGTCAATACCCTCTGGAAATAGGCAAGTTGGGCACACACCGCTAGGACTGCGCCCGCGTACGCGAAGGAAAATCACCCGCCCGGGTGCCGCTCCAGACCGGGCCGGACCGCCGTGGTGGGGGCCGACCACAGGCCCGACCACAGGCCCGACCACGGGCCCGACCATGCCCGGCGAGCCCCCGACCGCGGGCGCCAGGGAGGGCGTGTCCGAAGTGACACGCAATTCGAACAAGCGATCTAATTCCGGTATGGACGTGACCAACTTCCCCGACGACCTGGTGCAGACGCAAGCCGCCTGGAACGCCACCTACCAAGCGCTCGCCGCACCCCGCCCCCGCGACACCACCGCCCTGCGCCGCCGCCTGCTGCCAGCACCGTCCGCAACGACCTCACCGAGCTGGACGACGACGTACGCGGCCACATCCAGGACACCGATCAGTCCCTCAAGCGGCTGACCGGCCGCGTCCAGGCCCTCGAAGCCCACTTACTCGCCGCGGGCGGCGCCCCACTCGCCGACCTCGACACCATCGACCCGGAGTGGAAGAAGCTGGCCAGGACCGCCAACCACGGCTGGCACGTACGCTCCGGCCTGCTCCCCAGACACCAGCGCGAGGCACACCGCCTCAAGGTCCGCGAGTACGAAGGCGCGATCACCGAACGCGACGAGCACCGCGACAAGGTGGTGGAGGCCGCCGGCATCCTGGCCAGTCAGCCGCGCACATCCCGCGAGTTCAAGCAGGCCGTCATGGACTTCGGCATGTCCCACACCCTCGCCGCAAGCCACGATCAGCGGGCCCGGCAACTGGCCGGCCCCGCCCGAGCCGCCCAGGCCGCCCTGGCTCAGGACGACTCTCTGAGGCAGGCGAAGGCGTCGCTGATCGCTCAGGGCGACAAGGCGGAGAGGAAGCTGAACTGGCTGTTGCGCGGCCGTCTGGCCGACGCGATCCGTGACCGCGCCCTGCTGCCCATGTGGTTCGTGACCGTGCTCGGTCCCGTGCCGCCGGCGCACAAGACGCGGGAGTGGATGGACCTCGCCACCCAGGTCCTGGCCTACCGGGTCACTTACGGGATCACGGACCAGGCCGTCGCGCTCGGACCGGCACCCGACGAGTACGTGCCGCGCCGCACCCAAGTGGTACGGCGAACTCACCAGGGACCTGCGCCGCTGGTAGCCCGCGTGGGCCTGTGTTGCACCACCGCGTTGCAGCCCACACGTACGAGACCCCGGGCATCTGCGGCCCGGAGTCTCTCTGTGCTGGGATGTCCGACCGGTTCAACGACCCGTCGGCGGAAGCGTCACGCCCACTCCACGCCCCCTAGCGCCGGGGGTGCTCAGCATCGGCTCCGGCAGTGCCCACCTCGCACCGGGGCGCTCGGGCGACTGCGCCCGGTGGATGCGCTTGCGGTTGTGAGGTGGGATCTTATTGAGCCTCGGCCTTCACGGTGAGCAGGCTGGGGTGATATGACTACGGTGCGTGATCTTTCGTGTAGGTTTGGGGCCGGGGGTGCAGAGTGACGGGGGCGCTTGAGCCAGGTGCGGACGGTGCACGGCCAGTTTTTGAGGGCTTCCCCGAGGTGAAATCGCCAGCGGTTGTGGTGCTGGCTCCGTCGACCCAGACCGCCCCTCTGCCCACGCCCCAGCAGTACCTGCAGTACATCTACGACGAGGACGAGTGGGAAGTCTTCACGGTCGAGTGGGTCCAGGCGCTCGGCTTGTGGAACGGCCGGCCTTACCTGCGGGTGCAGCGCATGGGCGGAGCCGGCGACCGCGGAGCAGACGTGGCCGCCTGTCTCACCCTCCAAGGCACAGCCGGTGAGTGGCACTGCTATCAGTGCAAGCACTACGTGAAGCCGCTCGGCCAGGCAGACGCGTTCCCGGAGATGGTCAAGATTTTCACGGCGAAGATCCTGGGTACCTACGAGCTGCCGACGCGATACGTCTTCGTGGCGCCCAGGATCGGCACGACCCTCGATCGCCTGCTGCTCAACCCTCCGCAGTTGAAGGAGGAGTTCTTCAGCGCGTGGGATGACGCAGACTCCAAGCTCGGCAAGAAGCTCACCCCTGCGGTGCGGGATGCGGTGGGGAAGCTGGCACGACAGACGGACTTCTCCATGTTCTCCGCACAGGACCTGGACGAGATCGTCAGGCTGCACGCCACGACCCCCCATCACGTCCGGCGGTTCCCGCAGCCACTCAGGCCGCGTCCGGACGCAGATCCGGCACCGGCGGAGCAGAAGGACAACGAGGCTGTCTACGTCCGCAAGCTCCTGGACGCCTACAACGAGAAACACGGCCTCAGCCTGGAAACGGGCCAGCAGGCCCGGGAGACCAACAAGGTCAAACGCCACTTCACCCGACAGCGCGAGGCCTTCTTCCACGCCGAAGCCTTGCGGCTCTTCGCCCGCGACAGTGTCCCGGACGCCACCTATGAGGCCATCGAAACCGACCTCTACGACGTCGTGATCGAAGTCGAGGACCGGGACTACGACCTCGGGCACGACCGACTGGACGCTGTCATTGACGCAGCAATGGCACACACGCCGAACCCCCACAACATCCTCGCCCCGGTCGTTAAGAAGAAGGACCTGATGGGGCTGTGCCACCACTTGGCAAATGATGACCGTCTGACCTGGTGCAAAGAGGAACTCTCGTGAACCCCCTCAACAGCCCCCTCGAAGTCGGCATCCGCGCCCTGGTGCTCCTGACGGAGACCTTCCCTCGCCGTCTGGACGTCGCCCAGCTGGTCTACCTCGACCACGCCATGCTCCACAGCGGCGACCTCGAGGACGGGCCAGCCAGCCTCCACCCCGATCTCCCCGCAGGCCCGGGAGAACTCGGCATGCGCCGCCGCCTCATCGAGCAAGGTCTCACCGTCCTGCTGCGCGCCGGCCTCGCCGACATGACTGCCACAGCCGACGGATTCCTGTACGGGGTCACGGAGGAGGCCACGAGCTTCCTCAACGCCCTGCAGTCTCCCTATGTCGGCCAGCTCAAGGAACGCGCTGACTGGCTGACCAGCACGTATATGCACGAAGGAACGGACGTCCGCGACGGCATGAAAGAGATCACGCAGCGCTGGTCCCGCAGCCTCAGGGCCGGGACTCCGCCCCAGGGAGAAGGTGACGTCCTGTGAACCGGCTGACCTTGGTGCATCTGACCTTCCTCAGCGTGGGAAAGCCTCCTGCCGCGGTGGAGTTCAGCCCCGGACTGACCGTGATCTACGGCGCCTCGGATACGGGCAAGTCGTATATCGAAGAGTCCGTGGACTACATGCTGGGCGCCAGCGAACTCAAGTCCATCCCGGAAGACGAGGGTTACAGCAGCATCCTCCTGGGCCTGCGCGTGGACGACGGAAGGACCCTCACCCTCTGCCGCGCCCTGGGCAGCGACACCATCGAGGTGTTCTCCGGCGACCTCCGGGACGTTCCGACCCAGCCGGCTGAGGCGACACTCAAGTACAGGCACCACCCCAAATCCAAGAGCAACATCTCCCGGTACCTGCTCAACGTGATGGGCATTGACGGGCGCCGCATCCTCCAGAATTCGCGCGGCGACGTGGTGCCGCTCAACTTCCGCGACCTCGCTCGTCTGGCCATCGTCAATGACACACGCATGGCCGACAAACGCTCACCTGTTCTTGGCTCCTGGATGCCGCAGAACGAGACCAAAGAGAAGTCGGTCTTCAAACTGCTGCTGAGCGGTCAGGAAGAGCCGGTTCGCCCCACTGCGCCCAGCAACTTGCAGAAGCAGGTGGGCAAAGGCAAGATCGACCTCATCGACCAGCTCCTTGACGAGACCCGCGAGAGGCTCTCGGTAGAGGCCAACCAGACGCAGCTACGTGACCAGCTGGGCCGACTGCAAGCAACCCTGGCCAACGCGACGGCCGCCGCCGGTCAGGTAGCTGCAGAGCGCTCCGCCGTCGTACGCCGTCGACGGGAACTGGAAGCAGCCGACGCCGACACCCAACAGCGCGCCAGCGAAGTGCAACAACTTCTGTCACGCTTCGATCTACTCAGGCAGCAGTACGAGTCCGACCTGGCTCGACTGCAGATGGTTGGCGAAGCCGGAACCATCCTGGGCTACTTCCAGACGGGCACCTGTGTCTTCTGCGGCGCTGAGCCGCAACACCAACACCCTGGCCACCGCCTTGGAGAGAGCACACAACTGGCCGCTGCCGTCGCTGCCGAGACCCGAAAAACCACCGAGCTGCACCACGATCTCATCAGCATGATCGAGGACCTCGAAAGTCAAGCCGCCAGCCTGCACGAGGACCACGCACGGCACACCGAACAGCTTGAAGGTAATGACCAAGAGCTGCAGACCCTCGACCAGCGCCTGGAACCACTGAACACCGACACCGCCGAGCTGCTGGAGACGCGTTCACGCTTGGAGCGCGAGCTGGCCCTGCACGCCCAGATCGACCAGCTCGAGGACCTGAAAGCATCCTTGTCCGCCGCCCCGCCAGCTCCACCCGTAGCCAAGGCCGACGGTATCCCGGCTGCAGACATCGCTGACTTCGAGCAAGTGATGAGCCAGACGCTGGAAGCCTGGCAGGTACCGGGTGACAACCGCGTCACATACGACCCGACGACTGCGGAACTCGCGGTAGACGGGCGACCTCGAAAGAGCCGAGGCCGCGGTATGCGCTCAGTCATCCACGCCGCCTTCGCAGTGTCGCTAGCACGCCGCAACCAAGCCCGCGGATTCATCCACCCCGGCTTCGTCGTACTTGACTCCCCCGTCCTGACCTACCGCCGCCCCGAAGACAACAAGGAAGAGGACGAACTGCTGGCCTACGACGTCGTCAAGAACTTCTACAGCGACCTCCTCGACAACTCCGCGGGACAGGTCATTGTCATTGAGAACGGCACTCCACCCAAGAGTGTGAGAGACCGGGCTGCGGTCTACGCCTTCAGCGTCGACGGGTCAACCCGACAAGGATTCTTCCCGCCTCTCGACAGCTCATGGTAACGACCGGCCATTGAATCGGCCGGTCAGCAGCTCAAGACGGACCTACGCCCACTCCACGCCCAGCTGCCGCAGTGCGGCCAGCTGCTCCTGTGCAAGCCGATCTCGCCTCGATTTTGTGTTCGATACCCACACGCCCAGCTTGACGGTCACCGGCTCGGCTTCGCCGTCGACCTCGATCTCGACGATGGCGCCGCGCGGGACGGGCCGGTGGGCGCCTTCCCGTTCCACCCACTGTGCGAGGGCCGCCAGGCCGCGCTGGAACGCCTGCTGCGCCTTGCTCGGGCCCTTCGTCGCACGCGTGGCCGCCGGGGCGCCAGACGGAGCCTCAGCGGGCTTGATGCCCAGCCCGGATAGCCGCTCCTGCTGCTCGGTCGACAACTGCGCCCAAGTGCCCGGCTGGGTCTGCCTCTGGAGCCACCGCCCGATGTCATCGCCGTCCATCAGCACCCCAGGCTGGATCTCGGGAAGGCTGCCGTCGGCGTCGACCAAGTCGGCGAGGACGCGGTAGTGCCGCTGCCAGTTCAGCGGCCAGGGGCAGTTCCAGTCCGGGTCGATCGCCGCCAGCTGCTTGGCGCGGTGCGCCGCCCGCTCCGGGTCCTTCCCAAGGCCGCCCTTGCGGCGCAGGTTGGCCATGTGCTGCCCGACCGGGACCAGCTCACATTCAGCTTCTCCCCACACAGCGTCCTGCCTCGGGGCCAGGTGCCCGTGGGCGCGCCGATAGGAGCGCAGCGCCGCCAGCTTCGTCTCCCAGGCTTCTTCGCCGGGTTCCCATACCATCCCGGCTTCGTCGAGCAGCTCTTTGCGGTGTGGGTCGAGTTCGCCGGCCCGGTAGGCGCGCCGCTGTTGGTGGGTCCAGCGCCCCAGGGGGAAAGCGCTGACGCCGAGCTCGACCTGTGTGTCATAGGAAACGGCGTGCAGACCGGTGATGCCGTTCTCCTCCCGCCAGCGCAGCAGGGCCTGGTAGCCCTCCAGCCACACCAGCGACTCGGGCCGGTATACCCGGGTGCGCAGGAACGCGGCGATGGTGCCGGCGTCGCGCGGACTGGAGAAGCGGAGCAGGGCGGACTCGGCCGCGGCCTGCGTGTCGTCGTGCTCCTGGTCCTCGCCGTCGCCCTCGCCGCCAGCCCCGATGATCCGGCCTTCGTCGTCGCGCTGGACGTGCACCCGCCGCAGCTTGCGGCCCCGGGACAGGGCACGGGAGGCGAGCTGTTCGACCAGGTGTTCGTCATGACTGCGCAGGCCCTGGAGTACCGCTACAAGGGGTGCGAAACTGGCGCTGGCCACCATGTCCTCGGGGTCTTCGTCGGGCTGGAGGAAGACCGGGACGATGATCCTGGCCGTCTTCTGGGTGCCGTCCGGGTTCGGCCTGAGCGCGCGGCCGATGTTCTGCACGATCTCCACCTGCGAGCCGCGGGTGTCGGCGAAGCAGATTGCCTCGACTCCCCTCGTGCCGACGATGTCAACGCCTTCACCGAGAACGCGAACGCTGGCCAGGAACGCCCGGTGGACCCGCTTGCCGTCGGCGTCGACGCCGTTGGCGAACTGCGCCAGGACTTCGCGCCGCTCGGACACCCGGTGGTCGCCGCACAACCAGGCCGACCACACCCGGTCCGGCGGCACGTGGCGGCCGGGCTCCAGTTCGTAGAACTCCGCGTCGATCGACGACGTCGGCAGCTCTTCCGCGGCGGCCAGGTCCTCATCCGTGGCGTCGTTGACGTACAGCTCGGCGGCGGTCTGAGGCAGCCTCTCCGCGAACGCGGCGGCCTCCTCGACCCGCTGGTGGAAGGTCATGACCGTACGTAGGTTCCGCGCGGCGGCGTGCTCCAGGAGCGCGGTCTGCAGCAGGGCCAGGCGCCGGCCCCGCTGCGCCTCCTCCGATTCACCGAGGACGGGGGAGGGGTCGCGGATCTCCAGCACGTCGATCTCGAATCCCGCCAAGATTCCGCGCTCGATGCTCTCCGAGAGGCCGAGCTCGAAAATCCATTCGCCGTAGGGTCCTTCGGGGTCGCTTCGCATCGAAGCGATCTCCAGTTCCTCACCGTCCTTGCCGCGCTGCGGCCGGGGCGAGGCGAGGATGCGCGGGGTCGCGGTCAGGTAGAGCCGGTAGTCGACCGGGACGCGGCTGTTGTCATGGATCGCGGACCACGGCCGACCAAGATCCCCCGTGGTTGAGTGGGCTTCGTCGACGACGGCGAGGTCGAACGGGGCCATGGACTGGCCATACAGTCGCTCGCCGCCCGCCAGAGCGGCCTCCAGCGGCCCGCGCACCTTCCGCTGACCCGACCAGTCCTCCGGGTCCTCGCGGTCTACGAGAGAGGCATACGTGGCGAACACGACCACCGGCCCCGAACCTGCCCACAGCGCGAGCTGGATCGGATTGGTGGTGGTACGCACCCCGAGCTGCTCCAGGACGTCGTCCTTCTCCAGCGAGCACACCGCGACCATCGGCCCCGTATGACCCACCCTGCGCCACGCCTGAGCGGTCTGCACGAGAAGATCGAGGGTGGGGACCATGACGAGGATCCGCCCGCCCCGAAAGCACTCCAAGGCCGCCCACGCGGCCGTGATCGTCTTCCCGGACCCGGTCGCTGACACGACCGTGGCGCGCGCCCCCTGAGGCGGCACAGTTGATCTTGCAGGGAATCCCACCCACTTGCGGATACGCGCAGTCGCGTCCACCTGGTGTTCCCGAAGCTGAATACCGTGCATCATCAAGCTTCTCCCCTAAGCATTTCCACCACGGCTTTTTCGGAAATCACCGGGACGGCATGAACGGCGGAACGGACACCGTACCGTCCTCCTCCACCACGACCCGCTCGGCAAGCTGCGCCAAAACCTCGCCCGGCCGAAGCCCCACCCGCTCCGCAACAGCCCGCACCCGCCGGCTCGGCCCGGCGCCCAGCCACAACTCCACCCGCACCTCGACCACCGACTCCCGCCGCCGCACCTCGAACCCAGCACGCGCCTCAACAGCCGCACGACGCAGCTCCTCACGCTCCAGCACCCACCGCGACCCCTCAACATCCCGCTCGGGCTCGTAGACCTCCCAACCAGAGGCCACCATCAGGTCCCTGACGCGCTGCCACTCCACACGCTTGGCCGCCCACACCGCCACCAGCCGCTCCGGATCAGGCGCACCGAGCCCGGACGCTGCCGGCCGAACTGTCCGGGCCTCCTCGGCCCGGATGGCGACCTCAGCGAGCCGCGCCTCTACCGCGCGTAAGTCCAGCGCTTTCGCCTGACGCCTCACAGAATCACGTGCAACATCCTCAGCGCTCCACATGAAAATCTCCCATCAGCTTCGCCACCACGCACCGCAAGACACCGAGCGGGAGTCCTGCCGTTTCGCCAACACTACATACTGCATCACGTTGAGAAAGCCACTGCGCTAAAACTGGCCCCGATCGAGCCACCCCCTCCCTCCTAGCCAGCCAGGCCCGCGCCAGCGGGCCCAACAGGTCCTGGAGGCGCAGCCGGAAGGACCACTGACAGGGGAGCGCAGCGACCCCGTCCCTCAGGCCAGAGCGAAGCGAAAGGCCTGACAGCGGGACACAGTCCCGCCGGTCCGAGAGCGCAGCGAACGGACCGTCACCCCGCCTGCGCAGCAGGCGGCTTCGCCCGTTCGATGTCCGGCCGGGTCTCA
>NZ_JBEOTZ010000037.1:0-64568 GCF_040303825.1 Streptomyces sp. NPDC094143 | reverse complement strand
GTGGACGCGGTCGAGGCGCACGGCACCGGCACGCGGTTGGGTGACCCGATCGAGGCGCAGGCGCTGCTGGCCACCTACGGACAGGACCGCGAAGTTCCCCTGTATGTGGGGTCGGTGAAGTCCAACCTGGGTCATACGCAGGCGGCCGCTGGTGTGGCGGGTGTGATCAAGATGGTGGAGGCGTTGCGGCGCGGTGTGCTGCCGGCGACCCTGCACGTGGACGAGCCGTCCTCGCGGGTGGACTGGTCGGCGGGCGCTGTGCGACTGGTCACCGAGCGCGTGGAGTGGCCGTCGGTGGACCGGCCGCGTCGGGCGGGTGTCTCCTCGTTCGGGCTCAGCGGCACCAACGCCCACGTCATCCTCGAACAAGCCCCGCCGATGGAAGCGCAGTTCAGTCCCGACGCCGACGGCGTGATGGTGCCCTGGCTCGTCAGCGGCCGGAGCGAGGCGGCTCTGCGTGCTCAGGCCGGCCGACTCCTCGCTGCTGTGGAGGAGTTGCCCGCGCCCGGTCTGGCGGACTTCGCGGGGGCGCTCGCGAGCGCCCGGTCGTCGTTCCAGCACCGTGCCGTGGTGATCGCCGCTGACCGGGACACGTTCGTCCGCGATCTGCGCGCCCTGCACCTGGGCGGCGAGCCGGGCGCACACACGGTCACCGGCGAGACCCGCCACGGCCGCACGGCGTTCCTGTTCTCGGGCCAGGGTGCGCAACGCCCCGGTATGGGGCGTGAACTGTACGAGGCCTACCCGGTGTTCGCGGACGCCTTCGACGCGGTGTGCGCGTACGTCGGCGCGGAGCTGAAGGACGTCGTCTTCGGCGACGACGCGGAGCGCCTGGCACGTACGGAGTGGACGCAGCCGGCGCTGTTCGCCGTCGAGGTGGCGTTGTTCCGGCTGCTGGAGTCCTGGGGCGTGCGTCCGGACTTCGTCGGCGGCCACTCCATCGGTGAGATCGCGGCCGCTCACGTGGCCGGGGTGCTGTCCCTGGAGGACGCCTGCACGCTCGTGGCAGCCAGGGGTCGGTTGATGCAGGCGTTGCCGTCGGGTGGGGCGATGGTGGCGGTGGAGGCCGCCGAGGAGGAGGTGCTGCCGCTGCTGGAGGGGCGTGAGGTGTCGGTGGCGGCGGTCAACGGCCCCCACGCCGTGGTGATCGCGGGCGCCGAAGCGGCTGTGTCCGAGGTCGCCGACGAACTGGCCGCACAGGGCCGCCGCACCACCCGCCTGCGCGTCTCGCACGCCTTCCATTCACCCCTGATGGAGCCGATGCTGGCCGACTTCCGCCAGATCGCCGAAAGCATCACCTACACCACCCCCGCCCTCCCGATCGTCTCCAACGTCACCGGACAACTCGCGGCCGAAGCCGAGTTGACCACCGCCGAGTACTGGGTGCGGCACGTCCGCGAGGCCGTCCGGTTCGCCGACGGCGTCGCCGCCCTCGCGGCGGAAGGCGTCACCCGGTTCGTCGAGCTCGGCCCCGACGCCACCCTCACCGCCCTCACCCGCACCGTCCTCGGCGACGCCACCGACCCGGTCTGCGTGCCGTTGCTGCGCCGCGACGCGGCTGAAGGACTCGCCCTGTTGCGCGGACTGGCCGCCTTCCACGTGAGCGGTGGCAGCGTCGACTGGACGGCGTTGCCGGTCATTCGTGCGCAGGCCCACGTGGACCTTCCCACGTACGCCTTCCAGCGCACCCGGTACTGGCCCGCTGCCGACGCGCACGCCGCCGCATCGCGCATGTCCGCCGCGTCGGCCTCCCGGGCGTCCTCCCGGGCGTCCTCCACGGACGGGGCCTTCTGGTCGATCGTCGAGCAGGAGAGTCCCCAGGACCTGGCCGGCCGTCTCGGGGTTCCGGAAGACGCTCTGGAGACCGTGCTGCCCGCCCTGGCCTCTCTGCGGCGCGAGCATGCCGTACGCGAGGAGGTCGACAACTGGCGGTACCGCGTCGATTGGGAGCCGGTCGACGCGGGAGCGGCCGGGCCCGTGCCGGGACGCTGGCTGCTGCTGCAGCCGCCTGGCGACGCCGCCCCCCTCGATGGGCTCGAGGAGTTCGTACCGGGGCTGGAGCGCGTGGACTGCGGGGTCCGGGACCGTGAGGGGCTGACCCGTCTGCTCGGTACGGTCGTCGAGGGGGAGGCGCCGGCCGGCGTGCTCTCCTGCCTGACGGGCGCCGCGTCCGGAGCCGACGACGGCGCTTCCGGCGTGGTCGCCGCCGTGGCGGACACCATGGCGCTGGTCCAGGCGCTCGGTGACGCCTCCGTGACCGCGCCGCTGTGGGTGGTCACGCACACCGGCCCCGGGCCGGGCGACGCGCCCGAGGACCCGGCGCAGGCCGCTGTGTGGGGTCTGGGACGGGTGGCCGCGTTGGAGCATCCCGACCGGTGGGGCGGGCTGATCGACGTGTCGCACCGGGCGAGCCGAACAGAACTCACTCGCCTGGCCTCCCTTCTGGCGCGAGCCGACGAGGACCAGGTGTCCTTGCGTGGCACCGCGGTGTACGCGCGACGCCTGCGCCCCGCCCTGCCCGTCGGCACCGTGTCCGCCGGCGACTGGACGGCTCCGGCCCGGATGCTGGTCACCGGCGGCACCGGTGCGCTCGGCGGCCGGGTCGCACAGTGGTTCGCCGAACACGGCACGCGGGAACTCGTCCTGACGAGCCGCGGCGGGTCCGCCTCGCCCGGCGCCGCCGATCTCGTGGCGCGGCTGCGCGCGGCCGGAGCGCAGCGCGTCGACGTCGTGGCGTGCGATGTCGCCGAGCGCGCCGAGGTGGCCGACCTGCTCACCGCCCACCGGGTCGACGGCATCGCCCACGTGGCGGGCGTCCTGGACGACGACCTGATCGACGCGATGACGTCAAAACGCCTGGAGCACGTGCTGCGGGCCAAGGCCCTGGGGGCGGTGCACCTGGATGAGCTGACGCGGGGGTGGGCTCTGGAGGCGTTCGTGGTGTTCTCGTCGATCGCCGGTGTGTGGGGGAGCGGCGGTCAGGGCGCCTATGCGGCTGCCAACGCGTGCGCCGACGCGGTCGTGAGGGCACGTCGCGGGCGGGGCGAGGTGGGAACCTCGGTGGCGTGGGGCCCGTGGTCGGGCGGGGGAATGGTGTCGAGTGCGGCGGCGGTGGAACTGCGGCGTCGCGGGCTGCGGGTGATGGAGCCGGCCCGTGCCCTCGTGGGACTGGGGCGTGCGATGGAGGTGGCGGACGGCACGGTGGTGGTGGCGGACGTGGAGTGGGAACGGTTCGTTCCCGCGTTCACCAGCCGCCGGCCCAGCCCGTTGCTGACCACCCTCCCGCAAGCGGCGGCCGTGACGGACCAGGGAGGCACTCCCGAGCAGCACGACGGCGGCGGGGTCCGGCCCGCACTGGTGGAACGGGTGATGTCGCTGCCGGACGCGGACCGGTCGGCCGCCCTCCAGCACCATGTGCGGCAGGTCGCGGCCGTGGCGCTCGGGCACGCCGACCCGGGCGCCGTGCCCGCGGACCGGGCCTTCCGCGACATGGGATTCGACTCGCTGACGGCCGTCGAACTGCGTGACCGGCTCACGAAGGACACGGGACTGCGACTGCCCTCGACGCTCGTCTTCGACCACCCCACCCCCGCCGCCCTCGCCCGCCACCTGGACGCCGAACTGACCGGTGGGGGCGGGACGGTGACGGGCATGCTGGCCGATCTCGAGACCGGCATCGCGCGCATCCTCCAGGCAGATCCGGACCGGGACGCGCGCACGTTGCTGGGTACCCGGCTGCGGGCGCTGCTCGCGGAGGTCGAGGGCGGGCCGGCCGACGAGACGGACGCGGGCGGTGCCTCGCTCAGCGACCTCCTGGAGGAGGCGAGCGACGACGAGTTGTTCGACCTCATCAGCCGCGAACTGGAGCAGTAGGCGGCAGGCCCGGGGCGGCGGACGACCGCCTCGGGCACACGTGCCGGCGGCCGTACCAGTAGGGATGGTACGGCCGCCGCTTCACCCGAGGTGAGGACCGGAGCCCGGCTCGGTCGGTCGCGGTCCGCGCCCGCTGCGGGAGCCGGACCGCCACATGGTTACTTGATGAACTCCGGCAGCACGCGAGGCGGCCACTGACCCACCGTCAACATGCCCATCGAATGGGCGCGAGCCACCAGCGCGGCCCGGTTGGGGGCCTTGAGCTTCCGCAGCATGAGGCCGACGTGGTACTCGACGCCCTGTCTGCTGAGATAGAGCTTGGCGGCGAGCTGCACGGTCGAGGCGCCCGCGGCGACCCCCTCCAGGACCTGTGCGTCGAGCTTGCTGAGCAGCCGCTCGCGGGGGATGCCGACCACGTCCTTCACGTCCGTGCCGTCCGCCTCCGTGTCCGGCCGTACCTGCACGACGATTCCGGCCAGGCGCCCGGTGCTGTTCTGCACGGCGATGCCGGTCAGTTCACCGGAGAAGATCCGGCCGGCGTTCCCCAGGCCGACCATGCGCTCGGCGAAGCGCTGGGAGCGGCCCTCGGCGAGCCGGGCGAAGTGACGGTTCAGCACGGTAGGGGCCGAGGGGTGGAGCAGTTCGTACAGGTTGCGGCCGCAGGTGTCGGCCGAGGTGCGGCCGAACTGGCGCGAGAAATTGGGTTCCGCGGCCACGATGTGCATCTCGGGATCTATGTGGGCCGTGTAAAGGCGTCGGTTACTCAGTGCATGAGATCGGTTCTCCTGGGTATGCCTGTGGACGCCCGCATGATGCGGCGGGGAGATCCTGTCCCTGCTGTGCGAGGCACTAGTTGCGTGCGTGGTCACTGCGACGCACCGTCTTTCTGCGTTCAGATGTGGGGGATGCCCGTACCACCTGGGAGCGCATCTGATCACAGGTGGTACGAACTCGGCCGGGTAGCGGTCACTGACCCGCCGAGTTTTCTCTGATCAACTGCGGAAGAGCCTAGGAATGTCCCTACAGACCGGTCAAGCAAACCTTTGCGTGGCGTCAAAACACTGTGGTTCGGTGGTTCGGTGGTGCGGCCCGTGAGGGTCCACGGGGTCCCGCCCGAACGGCTGACGCCCGGCCTGACCAGCCAAGTCCTCGCCGAACGGTTGTGTTCCGGCTGCTCCTTCCCGTCGTCTCCGTGACGACCGCGGCCGGCCGGTCGGCGGGATCGCCCGAGGCGCCGGTCATGCCCGCGTGACCGTTTGCCTCCTGCGGATGCCCGTTTGCTGCCCGATCGGGCGGCGGGCAGGGGAAGGGGGAGCGGACCGGTACGCGTCACGAGTCCGGTCTTTCGCCGAGTTCCTGAAGGGCTCGGGCAAGATCCGGGCGGCCCGGGATGCCCAGCTTGCGGTACGAGTTCGTCAGATGCTTTTCCACCATGCGTGAACTCGTGCCCAGCCTCGCTGAAATCGCCGAATTGCTGAGACCGGTCGCCGCCAGCTCCGCCACTTTGCGCTCGGACGGAGTCAGCAGGTCCGTTCTGGAGGAAGTCCGGGGAGTGCGCTCGTCCCTCTTCTGTGCGATTGCCTGCGCCAGGGAGTCGGCTCCGTTGTCGACGGCGAGTTCGTGCGCCCGTTTGAGGGCGGACGCGCGCCGTCTGCGGTCCGTTTCGCGGTGGGTGCCGAGGGCGTACAGCGCCTGGCACAGTTCGTGCGTGTTGCTGCCCTTCTCCAGCACCTCGACGGCCTCCTGCAGCAGCGTCACGCCCTCCCGCCCCCGGGAGACCCGGCCCAGGGCCACCAGGGCGCGTCCCAGCCTGACCGGGGCGCCCCAGGCGCGGGAGCGCTCGACCTCCAGGAGCGCAGAGGCCACCGCCTCCTCGTGCTCGCCGAGACGGTGGTGCATGAGGGCGGCGCAGGACGCCCAGGGGACCGCGACCGGGTTGTGCCAGCCGATGCGCTCCGCGCGCTGGCCCGCCGTCCGGAAGTGGACCAGCGCGGTGCGGGTCTCGCCGCGCCCGGCCGCGAGGGTGCCCCGGGCCAGGTGCAGCAGGGCGGCCAAGTGCTGGTTCTCGACGTGCAGTCGGTGCCGGGTGAGGATCTGCTCCGCGAGGTGCGGCTCCTCGGTGTGGAGGGCGACGATGGCCAGGACCGCGGCGCAGATGGTCGGCAGGCCTCCGCTGTCGGGCCCGGCCAGCGCGTCGGCCTGGACCACCTTCTGCCGGGCGTGCGCCAGCCGACCGTCGGCGAGCGCGACCAGGGCCTGCTCCGCGCGGATGACGGCCTGCTCCACCTCCCCGCCCCTGCGCTGGGCGAGCAGGTGCGCCTCCCGCAGCCAGCCGGCCGCGCCTTCCGTGCGGCCGGCGCCGGCGAGGATGTTGATGGCCAGCGGCATGGTGCTGTGGACGTGCTCGGGGGCGGGGGGCTCACGCTCCAGCAGCCGGGTGCACAGCGCCGTCAGCTCCTCGGCGGAGGCGGAGTTGGAGACGAACGCGATGTGCATGAGGGACGTCACCAGCTCGCGTTCCCCGGTCGTTCGCAGGGCGGGGGAGGGGCCCAGCGACCGGAACCGCCGCAGGGCCCGCTGCGCATGGGCGGGGTCCTGCGCCGACAGCACGTGCTCCCGGGCCTCCAGGCGCAGTGCGAGCTCTCGTTCGATCCAGTCGTCCGGCTCGGACCGGCCCAGTTCCTCGGTCACGGCACGCCGGACGGCGTCGATGCGGAACGCGGCGGGGTCCATCAGCAGCGGACCCAGCCGGGTCACGGCGTCGGCCCGCTCCCGTACCGACTCCAGCAGCGGTACGGCCTCCGCGACGTGCCGCAGCGAGGCGGCGGAGGCGAAGCTGCGCTCGGCTGTCGCGAGGTCGACGAGCAGCCGGGCGCGGTCGTGGTCCGTCGGGGAGGTGTCCAGCAGCGCGCGTCTCAGGTAGCGGGCCGCGTCCCGGGGCGAGCCGCGCCTTACGGCGCTGTCGGCGGCGGTCCGCAGGATCTCCACCGCCTGCGGGCCGTGCAGGGTGATCACCGACATGAGCTGTTCCGCGGCCAGCTCGGCCGGATGGCCGGTCCGGTGCAGCAACTCGGCCGCCACGCCGCGCATGGCGGTGCGCTCGGCCGCCGGCATGCTCTCCTCCAGCAGGTCCCGCAGCAGCGTTCCGGGGATGAGGGAGCCGGAGTGCTCCGCCACGAGTCCGGCGAGCCGCAGGACGTCGACGGCCTCCGCCCGCCGGGGTTCGTCGATCTCGGCCAGACGGGTCACCAGTTGCGGGTCCGCGACGGCGTCGAGCACGGTCAGCGCGTGGGCGACGCGCCGGACGTGGTCCGGCTGGGAGCGCAGGAAGGCGGCCAGGCGCCGGCGCGCCCGTTCCGGACGGAGCGCGGCCGCCGCCGCGGCGCCGGCCTCGGTGGGCTGGAGCGCCTGGTACTGCGCCTCGTCCACCAGGGCCGTCACCAACAGGGGGTTCCCGCCGGAGCGTTGCAGCAGCGTGTCGACGAACGCGCCGTGGGGCGGTGTGCCGCAGGCCTCCTCCACCAGCAGGCTCACGCTGTGGCGGCCGAGGGCGGCCAGCTCCACCGTACGGTCCGCCTGCTCCAGCAGTTGCCCGACGTGGTCCCGGGCGCCGCGGACGTCGCCGGGCAGGACGGACAGGACGAACAGGACGCGGTTCTGTCTTCGCCGTGCGAGGGACGGCGCCAGCGCCAGCAGGGAGTCGGTGTCCGACCACTGGAGGTCGTCCACCATCACCACGACCGGCTGCCTGGACGCCATGGACTCCAGGAGGGCGGTCAGCCGGTGCGGCGCCTGCTGGGGGGTCACCGTGGACCACGGGGGGACGGGACCGGCGACGGGCGGCGCCGCGGTGCACGCGGAGACCGCCGCTTCCCGCAGCCCGCGTCCCTGCTCGTCGGCCGGCACGGCCGCCAGGACGGAGTCCACCAGTTGCCGTACGACGCCGAGGGTGTAGGTCTCCTCGGCGGCGGCCGCCTGGGCCCGCAGCGTCAGGAACCCCTCACCGTGCGCGTGTGCCGCCACCGCCTCCAGGAAGGTCGACCGGCCGACCCCCAGTGGGCCCCGGACGACCAGGAGGGAACCCTCTCCCTCCGCGGCGCGGCGCAGTGCCGACGTCGTCCGCGCCAGCTCGGACTCGCGCTCCAGCAACAAGGCGGTGGCCCTCCTTCGATGGCACGGGCCGTCGGCCACCGCCCGGGGCGTGGCCGGACGGGACTTCGTGAGCGTGACGCGGGGTGCCGGCAGTGCGCGAACAGCACCCGCGAGGGAGCCGATGCCCATGCGCACGGGAGCCCCTGCGGCTCCACCCCGGAAAGCGTTCATCACTGCTTTCAAACCTTTGGGGAGGAGCAGATCACAGCGACGCGCGAGGCAGCAAGGGGACTTGGGCCACAGTGGTCCCCCGCGCGGGCGCCGGAAAGTGAACAGCCATCACCCGAGGTGTGACGGGCGCGTAAGCGGAACGCTCCGAGGAAACGGTTTCCGGTGTTGGGCGAGGAGGCATGGACCGCCCGACCACCGCCGAGGGACCGTGCCGACCTGTGACTTCACCGTGCCGGACGCCCGCGAAGCGATGCCGGCCTTTCGCGGGCGAGAAAGCGCCGAAGGGAAGCGGAATACCGGGACGGGGCGGGTGGAAAAGTGTCGGAACGCACATTGCGGTAGGGCAGGAAAGGCGGCACTGCCGGCCGGTGGGACGGACGGGTTACCCGCCACCTCTACTACACGATTCCGTCCGACGGGAGGGCCCGCCCGGAATTGACAGCAACACGACAGAAACGCGGCGGCGGGGTACGGCCGCCGGCACGGCGTCCACCGGGGTGCCGTGCGGTCCACCCCGGCGGACGGCTCATGCGATCACATCCGGCGGCCCCCGCCGTGGACGTCCGCCGACTCCATGGCGTCGCGCAACTCCCGTCGGCCGGACAGATCGAGCTTGCGGTACACGGACGTCAGATGGACCTCCACGGTCCGCTGGGTGACGAACAGGGTCTCCGCGATCCACGCGTTGGAACGCCCGTCCGCCGCCAGACGGGCCACCTGGGCCTCACTGCGGGTGAGGGCCGCCAGCCCCCGGGACACGGGCCGGCGCGGACGGGCACCCGTGGCCAGCAGCGCCCGGTGGGCGACCTCGTGCAGCGGGCGGGCGCCGAGCGCGTACGCCTCCTCCCACCCCTGCCGCAGCACCTCTCGGGCCGCCTTGCGGTAACCGAGCTCGTGCAGCGCGCGGCCCCGGGCGACCTTCACCCGTGCCGTCAGCAGAGCTGCCCTCGTCCCACCGAGCGCGTCCTCCGCCTCCTCCAGCAGCCTCGCCCGTTCGTCGGGGGCGGCCGTCGCGGCCCACAACTCCAGTCCGGTGCCCAGGGCGAGACGCAGCCGCGCCGACCGAGCCCCGGCGACGGCCTCCTCGGCCAAGGCGCGGGCCGCGCGCTCGTCACCCAGAGCCAGGTGCGCCCGGCCGGCCCAGTACCACCAGGGCGAGACGGCCGGGTTGGTGCGCTGCCAGGCCTCCTGCCGGCGTCCGCACTCCCGCAGGTCGGCCAGCGCGCGCTCGGCGTCCTCCTGCGCCAGCCGGAGCCGGCCTCGGGCGCACAGCAACTCGTTCCACTGCCACGCCTCGCTCCCGGCCGGATCGGGCACACGCCCGCACAGCTCCTCGGCCTCCGCCAACTGGCCGCGGTCCAGGAGCGTGTGCAGCCGCACGGACAGCGGGAGCGCGTCGTGCGCGTTGGCACGGGCCACGGTGGTGCCGCGCAGCGCCTCGGCTGTGTGCCGCAGCGCGCTGTCGAGGTCGCCGAGCCGTTCCTGCGCCTCGGCGCTCAGCGCGAGCAGGTTGGGGTGGATCTGGTCGAGCAGCGGGTCGGTGCCGTCGATCAGCTGGCGGTAGACGTCCTGCGCCTCGTACGGCAGGTCGGCGTACAGCAGCACCGACGCGGCGATCGTGAGGAAGGCGGGGGAGTTCTCGGTCGGGCCGCTCCGCCCGGTGATCCGGCGTGCCGCCGCCACCGATTCCGCCACCCGGTTCATACGGGCCACCGAGATGACGGCCCGGGCGGCGAGCAGCGCCCGCTCCGGGGCGGTGTCACCCGGCAGGGCGAGGTCCAAGGGCACCGTGTCGAGCAGTCGCCGGTAGGCGGCCCGGTCGACCGTGGCGGCCATCAGCAGCTGCGCCTCCAGCAGTTGGACGCTCTGCGTCCCCAGGGGCAGCAGGGCCGGGTCCGAGCGGTACCGGTCGAGCAGGTCGAAGGCACGGTCCATCCGGCCCTGGCGGGTCAGCGCGTCGGCGAGGGTGCTGACGGCTTTGAACCGCAGGTCCGCGGAGGTCGTCCGGTCGAGGGCCGCCGTCAGGTGCCGGACACTGGCCTCCGGGTCCAGCCGCGCCTCGGCCGTGCCCAGTTCGATCAGCAGCCCGGGGTCGCAGTCGTCCGCGGCACCGTCCGGAACGCAGGACCGCAGGAACATGACCGCCATGCCCGGCGAGGCGTGCAGCATCGCCTCGCGGGCCGCTTCCCGCAGGACCGTCGTGGCCCACGGCTGGGTCGCTGTGGCGGGGGACCGGCACAGGTGGTCGGCGACGTCCGCCGCTCCGGCGCCGATGTCGTGCAGCAGACGGGCCGCCCGGCCGTGTGCGGCGGCGCGCTCGTCGTCCGGCAGGTCGTCGAGCACGGCGCGGCGCACCAGCGCGTGCGTGAAGGCCCAGGTGCCCGCGGCGTGACCGCCGTTCACCAGCCCCAGGGAGCCCAGCACCAGCAGGGACCGGTCGAAGGAGGCGGCGTCCACCAGGGCCAGACGCGCGCACAGTTCGTGGGCGGCCCCGTCCCCGAGCACCGCCATGGCACGGGCCGCGTTCACCGTGGCCGGCGCCTGCCGGTGCAGCAGACGCACCACCCGGGCCCCGAAGGCCTGCATGTCCTGCTCGCTCACCGCGCTGAGTTCGGCGCCCGTCAGCGGCAGGTCCTCCGCGTTCAGCGTCCGGATGAGCCGGGTCGCCAGCAGCGGGTTGCCGTGGGTGGCGGCCAGACACGCCTGCTGGAACGCCGCGTCGGTCTCGGCTCCGGTGAGGCGGCGGGCCAGCAGGCCGATGCCCGCCCCGGTGAGCGGGCGGGGCCGCAGCACCCGGCAGGACGCGAGCGTGGTGATCTCGGCGAGGGCCGGCGCGTCGGAACCGCTGCGGCCCACGAGCGCCAGCAGGACCGGCAGGCCCGTCAGCCGCCGCGCGGTGTGCGCCAGCAGGCGCAGGGAGGCGGGGTCGGCCTCCTGCGCGTCGTCCACCGCGATCAGCAGCGGGGTCCGGGCGGCGGCACGCCGGATGACGTCGTGCAGCCGCGTCAGCACACCGAACGAGACGTCCCTGACGTCGTTGTCGCAGCACAGCAGCGCGGGTGGCCGTCGGTCTGCGAGCCCGTACGCCACGGACTGCCCGGGCCCGGCGCTGTCCGGCAGGCCGGACAGCAGGGCGTGCGCGGTACTGAGCGGCATCCGGTGCCCGTCGGCGGTCTCCGCGTGAACGACGCGCAGGCCCAGGCCGCGCGCTTCGGCGACCAGGGCCCGCAGCAGGGCCGTCTTCCCGATGCCGACCGGGCCCTCCAGGACGACGAGGCCGGAGCGTCCCGCCGCGGTGCGTCGCACCAGCTCACCGAACAGGGCGAGCTCGCGTTCCCGCTCCACGAGTGGCGGGGGCTCCGGGGAGTCGTGACCCTCCGAGGCAGCGATCATGACCGTGTCCCTCTCTCCCGGTGCTCCCGGCGTCGCAAGGCATCCCACGCACCGGGGCCGCCGTGGCCGGCTGCCGCCGGCGCGCGCCCGGCGGTCCGGCCGGACGGCCCCTGCGCTGGTCGCCATCTTGACTCAGACCAGCACGGCCGTCGTCGCCGACTTCCCGTTTCCCGCCCGGCGTGGTCCGTCCCCACCGTTCTCCCGGCGCAGGGGTATGCCGCCCGGCCACCCGCCGCACTCGTCCACGGCCGCTCACCGTACCGCGCGTGGACCTCACCCCGCGCGGCCGGAGACCGCGTGCGGGTGCAGCCGCTCCTGCCAGCGCGGGGAGCGGGCCAGGTCCGCGTGCTCCTCGGACAGGCACAGGTACACGTCCCGGCCCCCGTCCTCCTGCGGCGTCGGGGTGACGTGCACGGTGGGGACCGGCAGGTCCGGGAACTCGTACCAGAACGGCTGCCCCGCGCCGAGGTCGATCCGGTACAGCGGGAAACGCGACCAGTTGTTGACCGACAGGGACGTCTCGGACACGTCGAGGGCGCGTACCGACATCACGTGCCGGGAGACGCCGTGCCGGCGGTAGGAGCCGAGGAAGGCGATCTCGTCGCGCAGCTTGTCCTCCGTGTTGCTCCCCAGGCACCGCCGCACGTCGCCCGCCACCGCGCCCAGGGACCGGCCGCGCAGGTCTCCGGCCGGCAGCGACGTCCAGCTCTTCGTGACGCAGTTCCCCCAGTACGACGACGGCAGCGCGCCGCCCAGTACGGACTGCGCGCCGACGACGAGGCCCAGCCACTCCACCGCCTCGTCCGGGTGCCCCCGCAACTCGCCCAGCACGCGCCACAGATGGGCCGTCAGCACGTCGTTGGTGGACACCCACGCGCCCGGGTCCGTCAGGGCGCCCAGCGCCTCGCTCTTCATCGCGGCCAGCTCGGCCGCCTCGAACCGCGTGGTGACGGTGGCGCGTTTGCGCAGCCCCGGGCGCAGGGTGCTCAGCAGACGCCGTGTCCGGCCCACCCCGGCGAACGCCCGGTTGTCCCGCGTCTCCGGACGGTCCGACAGCCGGCCGAGCGCCTCCAGCGCCCCGCGGTCGTGGCTGGGGGCCTCCCAGGGCAGTCCGAGGTGCTCACGCGACCAGCTCTCCAGGAAGGCGAGGGTGCTGCCGCCGTCCGCCAGACTGTGGTTGACGAGGACGCCGAGCACCGACCCGCCACCGCGCATCTGCGTGAGCCGGATCTTCAGCAGGGGAGTGTCCCTGTCGACCACACCGAAGGGACTCACCTCGCGCAGCACGTCCCCGATGACCGGCTGCGCGCGCAGCAGATGACCGTACTCACGCATCGGCTCGGGACTGGACGCCTCGGTGAAGCGCACGCCCGCGTCGTTGCACAGCACGCTCAGTCCGCCGTCGGCGTCCCGCAGCAGCCGCCCCGCCAGCAGCGGGTACCGCAGCAGCGTGCGGGCCAGTGAGTCGCGCAGCGCCGCGCCGTCGAGCGTCTTGCGGTAGAAGAACGTCAGCGGCGTGTACCAGGGACCGGTCAGCAGGTCGTAGGGGGTGAGCCGGATCCGGTCGCCGTCGGCCGTACCGGCCCGCACCGTGTGCACGCTCTCGACCCGGCTGTCGACCACCGTCCGGAACGGCGGCGTCTTCCTTCTCGCCACGGCCGCCTCAGTCCCAGGCCACGAGCAGCCGGTCCACGCCGTAGTGCACGGCGCGGTCCCGCAGCGGCACCTCCTCGGCCGGCTCCGCCAGCCGCAGTGTCGGGAACCGCTCGAACAGCGCGCGCAGCCCGATCCGCAGGCTGGCGCGGGCCACGTGCTGGCCCAGGCACTGGTGCGCGCCGAAGCCGAGCGCCAGGTGCTTGCGCGGCACCCGGGTGACGTCCAGCCGGTCCGGGTCGTCGAAGACCTCGGGGTCGCGGTTGGCCGCCGGCAGCGACAGCACCACCGTCTGGCCCGCCTTGATCGTGGTGCCGCCGATCTTCACGTCCTCCAGCGCGCACCGGCTGGAGCCCATGTGCGAGATGGTGAGGTAGCGCAGCAGCTCGTCCACCGCCCCCTGCGCGTACAGCTCGGGCCGCTCCCGCAGCAGGGCCAGCTGGTCGGGGTGCTCCAGCAGGGCGAAGGTGCTCAGCGCCAGCATGTTCGGCGTGGTGTCCAGCGAACCGGCCAGGGTGAGCACCGCCAGGTTGACCAGCTCCTCCTCGGTCAGTTCACCGGTCGCCGCCAGCCTGCCGAAGAAGTCGTCCCCGCGCTCGGCCATGCGCGCGCGGATCATGGGGCGGATGAGGGCGTCCATCGCCTCCACGTGGTGGATGAACTCCTCCAGCGTGTAGGTGAGCGCCATCAGTACCGAGAAGTGCTCCTGGATGCCGTCCATCAGCTCCGGCTCGACGTCCATCAGCGAGCACGTCGACCGCAGGCCGACCTTCTCGGCGAAGGCGGTCACCAGGTCGGCCGGCGAGCCCTCGGCCGCCATCTCCTCCAGGGCGTCGTCGACGATGCGGGCCAGCCGGGGCTCGTGCCGCTGGACGTTGCGCAGCGTGAAGTGGCCCGCCAGCAGCCGCCGGTACTTGGTGTGCTCGGGCGCGTCGGTCTTGGCGAAGGAGCCGGGCGGCGAGGGCTGCGGCGCGTACTCGGTCATCGGGAACGGCGGGGCCACGACGTGCGCGAGGAGTTCGTTGCGGTGGCTGAAGCGGTCGTCGGCGAGGATCTGGCGGACCAGGTCGTGCCGGGTCACCAGCCAGCCGGAGGGGTCCTTCGGCGCCACCTGGAAGGTGATCGGGCTGACCGGCTCCTCGGCGCGCAGCCGGGCGTAGGCGGCGGGCGGGTCGAAGGGGCACGTGCCGCGCTCGGAAGGGATGACCGGGGGATCGGGGCGGGTCTTCATGGAATCACTCCGTCGCAGGGCGAGGATGGCGTGCGGGCAGGGCGGGTGGTGCGGGGGACGTCAGGCGCGTTCCACGCACAGCGGCAGGTGCCGGGCGCCGAAGACGTTGGTGCCGTGCCACGAGAGCCGGACCGTGGGGTCGACGCGGATGCCGGTGAAGCGGTCCAGCAGGGCCTCCAGGGCGATCCGGCCCTCCAGCCGGGCCAGCGGGGCCCCGATGCAGTAGTGGATGCCGTGACCGAAGGCCGCCTGCCGGGCGTTGGCGCGGTCCGGGCGGAACGCGTCCGGGGCCTCGAAGACCCGCTCGTCGCGGTTGGCGGCCAGCAGCCACAGGTGCACCAGCGTGTCGGGGCCCACCTCCAGGCCCGCGACGGTCGTGGCGGTCGTGGTGACCCGCTCGATCCGGGTGAACGGCGGCCGCAGCCGCAGCGTCTCCTCGATGACCGCGGGGATCAGCGAACGGTCCGCGCGCACCTTCGCCAGCAGGTCCGGGTCGGAGTCCAGGCAGATCAGCGCGTTGCCGACCAGTACCGACGTGGTGATGTGCCCGGCGAGCAGCAGGAGGGTGGCGAAGCTGGCGATGTCCTCGTCCTCGAGGCGTTCCCCGTCGACCTCGGCGCCGACCAGGGTGCCCAGCAGGTCCGCTCGGGGTTCCTCGCGCCGGGCCTCGATGAAGCCCTGGAGGTAGGCGGTGATGGTGACCGCGGTCTCCTCCATGCGGCGCACGCTCTCGGGGTCCTCCGGATCGGTGGACAGCAACTGGTCGGCCCAGCCCTGGAACAGTTCCCGGTCCTGCGTCGGCACGCCCAGCATGCGGGCGATGACCGTCACCGGCAGCGGGTTGGCCAGCGCGTCCACCAGGTCGAAGCGGTCCCCCGTCACGGCGTCCAGCAACTCGCCGGTCAGTTCCGTGATCCACGGTTCCAGCCCGGCGATCAGACCGGGCGTGAACGCCTTGCTCACCAGCCGGCGCATCTTCCCGTGCAGCGGCGGGTCCAGCAGCAGGAGAGTGCCGCGCGGTGCCTTCTTCTCGCCGCCCGACAGGCGGCCCACCGTGTCCGAGGAGAAGGTGGCGGGATCGGAGAGCACCTGCTGCACGTCGGCGTGCCGGAAGACGTGCACGTGACCGGAGTCGTCCCGCCAGGCCCGCTGCTCCTCGCGCATCCGCGCCGCCCACGCCAGCAGGGTGGCGCCGCCGTCCGGTTCGACGGACGGCGCGCGGCCGGGCCGGGGGGCCGCCGCGGGCGTAGGGTCGAGCACGTCCGAAGTGCCTTGCTGCGCCACCCGGATTCCCCTTTCACGACAGTGTTCGTACGGTCGCTCGCGTCCCGCGTCGCGTCCGCGGCCGTCCGCGGCCGTACCGGCCACGGGCACCACGACGGCCGGTCCGGGAGCGCGCTGCACCAGGCACGGTGGCCGGCACCAACTGCGTTCCCACGGGCTGCCGTTGCTGCCGGCCACTCCAGCACGGCCGCGGCGTGCCCGGCCAGCGGCGCCGCCGCACTCTAGGGATTTTCCGAGTACCGGCCGGTCACCTCCGCCCCCGGAGCCAGGCGCTCCGCATGAATCACTGGAGGAAACCCCAGACAGCGCCGCTCCGCGCGCCCCATTGCCCCGGGACGCCCCCAAGATGGGCACGACCCGGCACACGTGACCGGACCGACCGGCGAACAGGGGGCGGCATGGACATCACCATCGATCACGACCGGTGCATCGGCGCCGGCCAGTGCGCGCTCGTCGCACCCGCCGTCTTCGACCAGCGCGACGAGGACGGACTCGCCGTGCTGCTCGTCGACCGGCCCGGAAGCGGCCAGCACGCCGCGGTGCGCGAGGCGGCCGAGTCGTGCCCGCTGAGCGCCATATCCGTACGTGAGGACCGGGAGCCGACGGACTGAGGTCCGTCGCGCACCGCCTGCGCGGCCCCGACGAGGAGAGAAACGAATGCGCGTCCTGTTCGCCGGCTTGCCGGAGAAGTCGCACGTCTACACGATGGTGCCGCTGGCCTGGGCCCTGACGGCCGCCGGGCACGAGGTGCTGATGGCCAACGCCCCGTCGCTGACCGAGGCCATCACCGGCGCCGGCCTGGTCGCCGCGCCGGTGGGCGACGACCACGACCTGCACCGCGACATGGCGGTCGCCCGCGACTCCCAGGACGCCGACGTCGCCAACTGGAGCCATCTCGGCTACGGCGACGTCGACCACGCCGGCCTGGTCCAGCGCTACAGCATCAGCGTCCCCTACGGGTTCGCCCGCTACAACGACCCGATCCTCGACGACCTCGTCGCCCTCGCCCGCGACTGGCGGCCCGACCTCGTCGTACGGGACCCCATCGCCTACGCGGGCGGCATCGCCGCCCGGGCCTGCGGTGCCGCCCACGCCCGTCTGCTGTGGTGCGCGGACGTCTACGGCCGGGCCCGCGCCACCTTCGTCGAACTCGCCCGGGACATGCCCGAGGAACAGCGCGTGGACCCCCTCGCCGACTGGATCGACGAGCGGGGCCGCCCGTACGGCGTGCGCTGCGACGAGGAGCTCCTCAACGGGCAGTTCACGCTCGACACCCTGCCGCCGAGCCTGCGTCCGGCGACCGACCTGCGCACCGTCTCCATGCGGTACGTCCCCTACAACGGCCGTGCCGTGCAGGAGGACTGGCTGCGCGAGGAGCCCAAGCGGCCCCGGATCTGCGTCACCCTGGGACGCACCAACACCGAGGCGTACGGCGGCGACTACGTGGGCGTCGAGGACATCCTGCGCTCCCTGTCCCGGCTCGACGTGGAGGTCGTCGCCGCGCTGCTGCCCGAGCAGACCCGGCGCCTGGGCGAACTGCCCCCCAACGTACGGGCCGTCAGCGGCGTCGCCCTCAACACGCTGCTGCCGGGCTGCGCCGCCGTCGTCCACCACGGCGGCTGGGGCACCTTCTCCACCGCCCTGGTGCACGCCGTGCCGCAGCTGGCGCTGTCCACCCTCGTCGCCGACCAGGAACTGCGCGGCCGGTCCCTGGAGGAGGCCGGCGCCGGATTCTTCCTGCACCACTCAGTCAGCGACCCCGACCGGGTCGCCGACCTAGCCCGACGGCTCCTGGACGACCCCTCCCACGCCGCCGCCGCCCGCCGCCTGCGCGACGAGTCCGCCGCCATGCCCAGCCCCTACGACGTCGTGCCGGAGCTGGCCGACCTGGCCACGGGCAACTGAGGCGCGCCGGCCTCGCGCCCACCGGGCCGCCCCCACCGCACAACCGAAGAGGAAGGAGGACGGCGCACGCTCGGCACCGCCCGCTGACGCGCCGCATCCACATGAGTCAGACGCGCATCCTGGTGACCGGCGGTGCCGGCTTCATCGGCTCCCACTACGTCCGCACCCTGCTCGGCCCCGACGGGCCCGACGACGTCACCGTCACCGTTCTCGACGCCTTCACCTACGCCGCCAACCCGGCCAACCTCGACCCCGTCCAGGACTCGCCCCGCTACCGCCTGTGCGTCGGCGACATCTGCGAACCCACCGTGGTCGACGCGCTGATGGCCGAACACGACCAGGTGGTGCACTTCGCCGCCGAGTCCCACGTGGACCGCTCCCTGTCCAGCGCCACCGAGTTCGTGCGCACCAACGTGCTGGGCACCCAGATCCTGCTGGACGCCGCCCTGCGCCACAACGTCGACCGGTTCGTGCACATCTCCACCGACGAGGTCTACGGCTCGATCCCCGAAGGCTCCACCTCCGAGGAGCACCCCCTCCACCCCAACTCCCCGTACGCCGCGTCCAAGGCGGCCTCGGACCTGGTGGCCCTGTCCTACCACCGCTCGCACGGACTCGACGTGCGCGTCACCCGCTGCTCCAACAACTACGGGCACCACCAGTTCCCCGAGAAGATCATCCCGCTGTTCGTGACCCGCCTGCTCACCGGCGCGAAGGTGCCGCTGTACGGTGACGGACTCAATGTGCGCGACTGGCTGCACGTCGACGACCACGTCCGGGGCGTCGAACTCGTCCGCACCCGCGGCCGGGCCGGCGAGATCTACAACATCGGCGGCGGCACGGAACTGGACAACCGCCGGCTCACCCAACTGCTGCTGCGGGCGTGCGGCGCGGACTGGGACAGCGTCGAGTACGTCGCCGACCGCAAGGGACACGACCGCCGCTACTCCGTCGACTGGAGCAAGGCGCACGCCGAACTCGGCTACACGCCGCGCAAGGACTTCACCGAGGGCCTCGCCGAGACCGTCGCCTGGTACCGGGACAACCCCGACGTGTGGAGGGAGGCCGCCCGCCGCGCCGCCCTCCCCGAGCCGTCCTCGGGAGCGGTGCCGTGCTGAGGTGGCGCACCCTGGGCCCGCTGCGGGCCACCCGCGACGGCCGGGACGTCACTCCGACGGCGCCGAAGGTGCGCCAGGTCCTGGCCCTCCTGCTGGCCCGCCGCAACACCGTCGTACCCCTGGCCGCCATCGCCGAGGAACTGTGGTCCGGCCAGGCCCCCCGCAGCGCGGTCACGACCGTGCAGACGTACGCCTACCAGCTGCGCAAGGCGCTGCACGAGGGAGAGGAACCGGACGGTCCCGACGGCGGGCCGCTGGCCACCCACGCGCACGGCTACCTGCTGCGGGTGGGCCCCGGCGAGTGCGACGCGGAGGAGTTCACCTCGCTGACAGGCGAGGCACGCACCGCGCTGGCCTGCGGCGACCCCACCACCGCCGAAACCCTTACCGGCCGGGCGCTGGACCTGTGCGACGGGCCGCCCTTCGCGGACGTGGCCCACGGCCCCCTGCTGCGCGGGTACGCCCTGCGCATGGGGGAGTTGCACCTCCAGGCGCAGGAACTGCGCGTCACCGCCGGCCTGCAACTGGGCCGGCATCGTGAACTCGTGGGCGATCTGAAGGAACTGGCGTGCGCGTACCCGCTGCACGAGTGGTTCCAGGGCTCCCTCATCATCGCCCTCCAGCGGTGCGGCCGGCGCAGCGAGGCACTCGAGGTCTACCAGCGGTTGCGCGTGGTGCTGCGGGACGAGCTCGGTCTCGACCCCTCGCCCGGACTCCAGCAACTGCGCCAGCACGTCCTGACCGACAGGGTCAGCACCGCGGACCTCGACCTGCTCCCCGGCTGAGCCGCGCCCACCGCCGGCGCCCCGCGCCCGCGCCGGGCGGACGTCCTCGTCCGTGCCCCGTCGCCTGCGGCGCGACGGCACGCCCCGGTGCCCCGGGCGCCGGGGCGGTCACTCCTGCCGTGCCGCGGCCCGCCACAGGTCCTCCACCATGTCCCGGGGGGTACGCCGCGGCTCCCAGCCGAGCACCGCGCGCGCGGCCGAGACGTCCACCCCCGTCCAGTCGTTGTCCGCGGCCGGACGCAGCTCCGCCGTGCCCCGTTCCACCAGCGTGGCCCGCCGGCCGCTGATCGCGAGCAGCAGATCGACCATGTCCCGGACGTGCTGCGAGGTGCCGCTGGCGATGTTCAGCACCCGACCCGAGGCGTCGGACGCCCGCAGCGCCGCGACCACGGCGCGCGAGACGTCCAGCGCGTCGACGAAGTCACGGCTGCTGCGCAGCGGGGAGACCCGTACCTGCGCCGGCGCCCCGTCCCCGCCGCCGGCCAGCAGCTGCGCGGCCACCTGACCGAGCAGGCTCGCCCTGGGAGTGCCGGCGCCGATGACGTTGGAAAGCCGCAGGACCACCGCGTCAGCGTCCCCGGCCCGCACGGCCCGCAGGACCGCGCGGCTGCCCATCAGCTTGGTCCGCCCGTAGTCGGAGACCGGCTCCTCCGGCGACGACTCCGTCAGCCACACCCCGTGCGGCTGCGGCGCGTACTCGTGCACCGACCCGAGCTGGATCAGCCGCGGCCGCGCCCCGGAGGCGGCGAGTGCCGCGAGCAGCCGGTCGACGAGCAGCTCGTTGTTGCGGCGCATCCCCTCGGCATCGGGGGACCACACCTCGCCGGCGGCGTTCACGATCGCCACGGGCCGTTCCGTCCCGATCAGCCGGGTCAGCGCCTCCGGGTCGCCGTGCGCCAGGTCCATCGGCCGGAACCGCCAGGACGCCGGGGTCTTGAGCGGGCGGCGCGCGACGGCGAGGATCTCGTACCCGGCCGCCTCCAGCGCCGCTCCCACGTGCCCGCCGACGAAACCGGTCGCTCCGAGGACGACCACCCGGCCGGACCCGGGATCCGGCCCGTCCGGTCGTCCCCGGACACCGACCTCCGTCATGCCGCTCTCCTCCCGGGCCCGCCGAGGCGTGCCCGTTCGTCTCCGGAACCCGCGACGCGGACGCGCGGGGCTCGGCAGCCACCTTGGCACCCGCCGGTCCAGGATCCCTCGAGGCTCCGTCGACCCGATCCGTTCACGGCCGGTCCTGGATCGGTCCTCGACCGGGGTTGCCTACGGTGTTGCCACCATGAAGGTTCGAGAGATGGCCGTGCCGGACGCGTACCACATCACCCCGCGTCACCTGCGTGACGCACGCGGCAGCTTCTACGAGTCGTTCCGGCGCGACCGGCTGGCCGAGGAGATCGGCCGCCCCGTGCCCGTCGCGCAGGTGAACTACTCGGTCTCGCGCCGCCACACCCTGCGCGGGCTGCACGGGACACTGCTCCCGCCGGGACAGGCCAAGGTCGTGTGCGTGGTGCGGGGCGTGGTCCTCGACATCGTCGTCGACCTGCGGGTCGGATCGCCGACCTGGGGCGTTCACGAGGTGAACGAGCTGTCCGCCGAGACCGGCGAGACGCTGTTCGTCGCCGAGGGCCTGGTCCACGGCTTCCTCGCGCTCACCGACGACACCTGCGTGTCGTATCTGTGCTCCACCGAGTTCGTGCCCGGCACCCAGGTGGACATCGACCCCTTCGACCCCGAACTGGACCTGCCCTGGGGCCTGTCGGAGGCGCCGCTGATGTCGGCCAAGGACTCCTCGGCCATCTCCGTCGCCGAGGCCCGCCGGGCCGGGATCCTGGCGGGGTACGAGGAGTGCCTGGCGCACTACGCGGCGCTCCGCGAGGCCGCCCGCTGATCACGGCCGGCCGGCCTCGCCGTCCGCCCGACCCCTAGGAGAGCCGATGCCGCCCGGCACCCCCGCGCCCCACCTGCATTACGCCCTGCTGCTCTTCGCGGACTTCGGTCACATCGCCCCCACGCTGGGCGTGAGCCGCGAGCTGCTGGACCGCGGACACCGCGTCACCTACGTCGTCGACGAGAAGTTCGCCGCCACCGTCGAGGAGATCGGCGCGGAGGCCGTCACCTACACCTCCGCCCGCGGCGACTTCTACCGTGCGGCCGATCCCACCCCGGACCGGCTCGCCGAGGACGGCTACGACCTGCTCGTCGACACCGTGCGCACCGTCTTCCCCACGGCCATGGGGGCGTTCGCCGCCGACCCGCCCGACGTCGTCCTGTACGACTTCGAGACGGTCGCCGCCGGCCGGGTCGCCGCCCGGGTGCTGGACGCGGTGCCGGTGCAGCTGTGCCCGAGCCACGCGGCCAACGAGTCGTTCTCGATGCGTGCCCAGATGTGGGGCGCCGACCACCCGGTGATGGCCAGGGGCGCCAAGGTGATGGTCGACTTCATGGGCGAGCACGGCATCGGCCTCGACGAGATGGCCCGCTACGGCGCCGAGTGGGACCGGCGCAATTTGGTGTTCCTGCCCCGAGCCTTCCAGATCGAGGGCGACAGCTTCGACGACCGGTTCGCCTTCGTCGGCCCGACCTTCGCCGAGCCCGCCCCCGGCCTCGCTCGGTGGACGCCGCCCGCCGACGGCCGGCGCGTGGCGCTGGTGTCCCTGGGGACCGAGGCGGGGGACCGGGGCGACTTCTTCCGGCTGTGCGCGGAGGCGTTCGACCCGGCCGACTGGCACGTGGTGATGACCCTCGGGCGCGGAAGCGATCCGCAGGCGCTGGGGCCGCTGCCTGCGCACGTCGAGGCGCACCCCTGGCTGCCGCATCCGCTGGTCCTGCCGCACGCCGACGTCTTCGTCTGCCACGCCGGCATGGGCAGCCTCATGGAGGCCCTGTACTACGGGACGCCCGTGGTGGCACTGCCCCGTGCTCACGAACTGGTGTTGAGCGCCGACCAGTTGGAACGGTGCGGCGTCGGCCGCTCGTTGCCCCGGTCCGGACTGACCGCACCCGGTCTCGCCGCCGCGGTGGCCGGTCTGCTCGCCGACCCGGAGACGCCCGCCGCGCTCGCCCGCATGCGGGAGGCGGTCCGTACGGCCGGTGGCGCCGCCCGGGCCGCCGACCTGCTGGAGACCTGGGCCGCCGACCGCCACGTGGTCCGGGCCGTCGGCTGAACACTCCCGCGCTTCCCTCGCGCGTCCGCCCGTGGGTCCCGGCACCGGTGCCGGGACCCACGGGCGGACAGGGGAGGAGGTGTGGCGTCAGTGCGGCAGCGTCACGTACTCGCTCACCGTGTTGATGCTGTGGTCGATCATCTCGTCGGTCAGGCCCGGGTAGACGCCGATCCAGAACGTGCACTCGGTGGTGATGTCACTGTTCGTGAGCGGCCCGCTGACCCGGAACTCCCGTCCCTCGTACGCGGGATGACGGGTGAGGTTGCCCGCGAAGAAGCGCCGGGTGGCGACCTTGCTGGACTCCAGGTGATCGATGAGCGCACCCGGCGCGAAGGGCGCGTCGGGGCGCACGGTGATGGCGAACCCGAACCAGCTGGGGTCGCTGCCCGCGGTGGCTTCGGGCAGCAGCAGGTGCGGCAGCCCGTCCAGCCCCTCCCGCAGCCTGGCCCAGTTCCGCCTGCGCGCGGCACCGAACTCCTCGATACGACCGAGCTGCTGGAGTCCGAGGGCCGCTGCCACGTCGGTCGACTTCAGGTTGTAGCCCACGTGGGAAAAGATGTACTTGTGGTCGTAGCCCTGGGGGAGCGACCCCATCTGATGCTCGAAACGCTTGAAGCACCGGTTGTCCTCGCCCGGCTCGCACCAGCAGTCCCGCCCCCAGTCGCGCATCGACTCCACGATCCGGGCCAGCACCAGGTTGTCGGTCAGCACACAGCCGCCCTCGCCCATCGTGATGTGGTGCGCGGGGTAGAAGCTCTCCGTCGCCAGGTCGCCGAAGGTGCCGGTCAGCTGCCCGCCGTACGTGCTGCCCAGGGCGTCGCAGTTGTCCTCGATGAGGAACAGATCCCTGTCCTGCGCCAGTTGGGCGATCTCCCGCACCGGGAACGGGTTGCCCAGCGCGTGCGCCATCATGATCGCCCGGGTGCGCGGGCCGATCGCCTGCTCCACCCGCTCGAACGAGGCGTTGTACGTGCCCAGTTCCACGTCGACGAACACCGGCACCAGGCCGTTCTGCAGGATCGGGTTGACCGTCGTGGGAAAGCCGGCGGCCACCGTGATCACTTCGTCGCCGGGCCGCAGGCGGTCCTCGCCCAGCTGCGGCGACGTCAGCGAGCTGAGCGCCAGCAGGTTCGCCGAGGAACCCGAGTTGGTCAGGTGCGCCTTGCGCAGGCCGAAGTACTTCGCCAGTGACCGTTCCAGCCGACGTGTGCTGACACCTGCGGCGATCCGCATGTCGAGCGCCGCCTCGACCAGGGCCACGCGGTCGTCCTCGGTGAGCACGGCGCCGGAGGCCTGCACCGGGGTGACACCCGGCACGAACCCCGACGAGACGCTGGAGCGGTGGTATGCGCGAACCAGATCGAGGATTTCGGTCTTGTCGTACCCCATCGGCTGATGGCCTCCTGTGTGTGCCGGTGGGGACGAGACGTACGGCCGGCTCGCAGTCGAAGCGGGTCCCCACGCCCGTATCGATCGATCGGGGGACCCCAGACCAGCACGCGGGCGCACCCGTGGGCCAGCGCTGCCGGACAACTCTAGGGATCCACCAAAAGGCGGGCCCCGCGCCGGGTCTAGGGATTTCCTCGCCCCGTACCGGTCAGGCTGGAGCGTCCGGCCACCGCCCCTCCGACCGACCATCTGGAGACGCTCATGAAACGCGGCCCCGCGGAAGGTGACGCCGACCGTACCGTGCTCCTGCGCTCCGGAGCGGCCAGTGGTGAACGCGTCCGGCTGAGCGTCTACGACCTGATGACCGGCACCTTCGCCACGGCCCGCACCTTCTACTACCGGCAGCGCCTGGACGCCGCCGCCCTGCGGGAGTCGCTGCGCCGGACCCTCGTGCACTACCCCCTGCTCACCGGGCGCCTCGAACGGGACACCGACGGCGGCCTGAGCGTCGTCTGCAACGACGCCGGTGCCGTGTTCGCCGAAGGCCACCGCGACCGGCCCATGCCCGACTACGGCCCCGGCCGATCGGCCAGGACCGATCTGCGCCACTACGTCCACTCCGTCAACCCCTTCCGGGTCGTCGGTCACGACACCCCGCTGCTGACGGTCAAGGTGACGCACCTGCGTGGCGGCTCCGTCCTCGGCGTCACGATCAACCACAGTTTGGTCGACGGCGGCGGATACCTCGACTTCCTCCTGCACTGGTCGCGCACGCACCGGGGACTGGACCATCCGGCGCCGTCCCACGACCGCGCCCTCCTGGACGGCCTCGCCGCCGGCACGCCACCCGCTCCGGACGACCCGCAGTACACGGTGGTCACCGGACGGGGCAAGTTCGGCTTCCTCTGGCGGGTCAACGCGCGTGCCCGCCGCATCCAGACCCTCACCACCCGTTTCTCCTCGGCGGAGGTCCTCGCGCTGCGGGACACCGCACGCACCGGAGGCGACGGCACCCGGGCGTCCAGCGGTGACGCCCTCAGCGCCCACGTGTGGCGGGTCCTGGGCCGGCTGCGGGACCGGGACCCGGAGGCGACGGAGCGACTGGGCATCGTGGTCGGTCTGCGCACCGCGCTGGCGGACCGGCTGCCGCACGGGTACTGGGGCAACGCCGTCTCCAACACCACCGCCGCACTGCCGGCCCGTGCGCTGCGGGAGGAACCCCTGGCGCACACCGCGTCAGCGGTCCGTGAGGCCCTCGACCGTGTCACCGCGCGCCGGATCAGCGAGGAGACCGCGTTCCTGGAGGCGCAGCGGCGCGCGGGCCGGACGAACCGGGTACTCAGCCGCATGGCCCTGGACGCCTTCGAGGGCACCGTCGCCCTCAACAACGTCAGCCGGCTGCCGGTGTACGCGATCGAGTTCGGCGCCGGCCGGCCGTTCTGGTTCGAGTACCCCGCGATCCCCATCCCGTGGACCGTCCTCATCACCCCGACACCGGACGACGACCACAGCCGCGACGTGCACCTCAGCGTCCCCCGCGAGGCGGCCGAAGCTCTGCGCACCACCGAGTGGTCACGACGCCTGCACCCCGGGGAACGCTCGCGCGACCGCCCCTGAGCCGCCTGCCCGTCCGTGCACGCTTTGCGGAGCGATCGTGCACATTTCTGCAGGGGCCGCGCCGACGATGGCATGATTGGATCGTGTCCATGGTCGATCACGTCGGCGCCGTCTTCTTCTCCCTGGACTGCGTCCTGGTGCGGGGACGAACCCTCACCCATGTAGTCGAGGAGCGTCTCGGCCTGCGCGCGTCCACGACCGAGGCCGAGCCGGACGACGCGCGCCCCGACGCCGCCCGCTGGGCCGGAGTGTCCGAGGACGCGCTGCGCGCCGAACTGGAGGACCTCGCGCCGCTCCCCGGCGTCCAGGAGACCACCGACTGGTGCTGGCGCAGCGGACTGGTCCCGGTCGCCCTGTCGCTCACCTGGACGCCGATCGCCGCTCACCTGGCCGACCGGTTCGGCTTCCACTCCTACTCGGGCCGGCCCCTGGAGGTCAGTTCGGGCCACTTCACCGGCCGCGCGACCGCCCCGGTGCGGGTCATGACGCAACGCGAGTTCGCGGTCCGACGGGCCGACGAACTCGGTGTGCCTCTCACCGACTGCGCCGCCGTCGGGGCGTGCCCAGCCGACGGCCCGCTCTTCGACGTGGTGGGCATCGGCATCGCCTTCAACGCTCCGGACGACGTCCGCGCCTTGGCGACCACGGCCGTGGACGGCGACGACCTGCGTACGATCATCCCCGCACTGGAGCGGCTGGCCGCCCGGACGAGGTAGCGCACGTCCGCACGGCCGACCTCGCTCACCGCCGCCGGCGCGTCCGTGCCGGCGCTCGGGCCGGCTGGGACGTGGACCGGATCGCGGAGATGTAACTGCAGCCGGACCTTCTCGCTCACCATGGCGCCACCGGTCTTGAGGCGCTGGTCGTAGACCAGGCCCCATCCGGTGCGGTCGATGGTGGTGGTGCCGTCGAAGCCGGCTCGCTCGTACCCGAAGGGTCCATGACCGACCCGAGGTAGTCGAGTTGCAGATCGACGGGCCGGGTGACGTCGCGGATGGTCAGGTCTCCGCTCATCCGGAAGCTTTCCCCGGCCCTCGTGGGTGGTGGAGGTGCTGCGGAACACCATCTCCGGGTAGCGCCGCACGTGGCAGAAGTCGCGGCCGACGAGGTACAGGGTGCTGTTGTAGCCGGTGAAAGCCCCCCGGACCGTCGTCACCATCGCGTGCCGGACGGAGAAGCCGATGCGGCTGTGCGCGCGGTCGATGGTCCATCGCCCGGTCAGAGCCCGCAGCGCCGGGTCCAGGGCGACACCGTTGGTCGGGGCCTCCGCGGTGGGCGTGCTGGTACCGACAGCCGGCGTCGGCTCGATGACGGCTGTCTGGCGGCGGTTGAAGATACCCATGAGGTCGCAGGCCCTTTCTCTCTGATCGCCCGTGTGATCACGAGGTCGTCGGATGCCCCCCCAGCGAGATGAGTGGCCTCGTCCGGATTCCATGCCGTCAACTGCAAAGCCGCACGGGATCGACAGACATGGGCGGGCTCCCGTCGACCGGGCAGGCCGTTCTTTCCCGCGGCCGGCGCGTGGGGCGGCACCGGGCGAGCCGCGGGGGTATCGGGACCCGGAGGTGATGAGTGCCCTTCGGGGGGTACTGACGGCTGCGTACGACGCACGAGCTATCGCGGGAGGTACCCATGGGCAAGCTGGGCGACATGGCGAACAAGGCCAAGGAGATGGCGAAGGGCCACCCGGACCAGGCCGACAAGGGTGTTGCGAGCGCCGAGCGGGTGATCGACGAGCGCACGGGCGACAAGTACGACGCCCAGACCGACAAGGGCGCCGACGCGGTGCGCCGTTCCTACGGAAGCGGCGACGCGACCGAGCGCTGAGCCTCACTCCGAGCGCGGTTGGCTCCCCGGCGCAGGCGCCGGGGAGCCAACCGCTTTCACCACCACGTCCACCGTCGGAACAGGGCGAGTTCGACGCCCATGTCGTGGGGTACCCCCGCATCCCCCCGCATCCCCCCGCATCCCCCCGCATCCCCCCGCATCCTCCACTGTCGTCTGCTGGGAGAGCCATGGCGGAGAACACCCGGGACGAGACGGGCAACCGGTTCTGCAGGGCGTGCGGCACGCCGGCCGCGGACGGGAAGCTGTGCAAGCACTGCGGATCCGTTCTGCACCTCCCCGACGAAGCGGGGCTGGTCGAAGACCAGGGCGCGGCGGTGCGACGCGACTTCGAAGGACGCACCGAGCAGTCCGCCGCCAGGGGCGACCACGGATGACGGAGACGGCAGGAAACGCCGAATGTCTGATCGGTGAGCGGCGCACTTCGGGGTACACGGGCCGGCATGGCATCGAAAACTGATCGCGTCATGTCCCTGCGGGCCGTACGGCAGCTGCGCCGGATCCGCGCCTTCTACACGGCGGGCCTCCTGCTGTGGGCGGCGTCCACCGCCTGGACGGGCTTGGAAGCCCCCGGGAGCCGTCAGATGTGGGTGTCCACCCTCCTCCTGATCGTCTTCACCGGCCTCCTGCTCACGGCGTCCCTGTGGCTGCGACGCCTGGAGGCCGCGGCTTCGGCCAGGCCCGCGCACCACGCCGCCTCACGGAAGACGGCCGCACCGCGCCACGCACATGCCTGACCTACCGTCAGAGGGTGTGCCGATGGGTGCCCCAGTGCTGAAGCCTCGTCGAGACCGTCCCGCCCACCGTCGAGGCGCAGACCACGCACCCACTGGCCCCCTCTGACCTCGTTTCCTCGGTCGACGCCAGGGCATCAGCAAGGGCATGAGGCGCGATGTGGTGATCCAGGCCGCCTCTGACGTGGCAGCAGCCCGGTCCTCATCCCGATCCTGTGCCTCTTCCTGGCCATGGGACTGGTGCAAGTCATACGCCCGCAACTGCTCTGGAAGCTGAACAGAAACCTCCAGCGGGGGTGGGGCAACGATCCGGACGCGACCGAGCCCACTGCGAAGGGCTACGCCTTGCAGCGGGTGACCGGGGTGCTCTTCCTGGCGGTCGCCACGTGGATGCTGGTCCAGCAGATCTGACGGAACGAGCCAGGGGCTCCGCCGCCGACGTGAAGCGCGCTGTCGCTCACCGGATGGTCGGGGAGCGGGAGGCGGACTGGTGAGAGCTCCAGTCGGCGCCACCGCCGACCCCCAGGACACCGACGTCGGCTGCCGGCTCGGCGCGGGAGCGGGTCCTTGGCTCGCGTCGGGTGATGCGGGCGACGGCCGCCGGGAACACCGGCCGCAAGGGCTGGCACCAGCGCAGCCAGGGTGGTGCGTAGACGCGGTGTGAGCGGTGGGTGATGCCGTCGGTGAGCCAGTCGGCGACCTGGCCGGGGGAGTGGACCCGCCGCGCGAAGCGGGGCTGATGTCGTCTGAGGGCCTGGAGGACGGGGTGGTCGTCGATGTCGGCGACCACGTCGGTGCCCGTCCAGTGGAGGTAGGCGATGCCGACGTCGATCCCGTCGGGTTCGACCTCGCCGCGCAGCGCCTGGGCGAAGGACTCCGCGCCGACCTTGGACGCGCAGTAGGCGCTCATCATGGTCGCGGAGCCGAAGGCGGCCGTGGAGGCGATCTGCAGGAAGCAGCCGCGGGTGCGGGTGAGCTGCGGAAGGAAGGCTTCGGCGGTGTTGGCGGCGCCGACGAGGTTGACGTCGACGACCCGCTGCCACAGGTCGGCCGGGGTACTGGTGAAAGGCCCTGCGGCTGCGATGCCGGCGCTGGCCACCACCACACTCGCCGGGCCTAGCGCGTCCTCCACCCGTCGATCAGGGTGTGCCCGGCGTTGGCGAAAACGGGGTGGGTGGGCCTGGACGTCTGGGTGCGGGCGTGCCGCAGCCCTCGTCCGGCGGGCGCTTGGACGGCCAGGAGTCAGTGCAGGCAAAAGCCGTTGATGAGCCAGCGGCTGGCTCCAGTGGGCGGGGATTGCCTCCAGCCCGCAGTACGTCCCCGCGAGCCTTCGGTCACCGCGGCCACGGTGCCCGTGTCACTGCTGAGGTCGATTGCCGCGCGTATTGCCAGAACACCGATGCGGGCAAGGCCCTCAAGGGCTTCTACACCTAGAGGCGTGTCCTGGAAGAGGACCGATTCCTGGTCCCGGTGCTGCTTCCGTGTGCTTGATCAGTGCTTGGGTCAGCGTGCCCCGAAGGTTCTGCTCCTTATACCAGGCGGGATTTTCGGGATCGGTTGGCCAGGCCTTGTTGTAGGAGCGGCGCAGGGTGAGGACTTCGCTCGGGTGCCCAGCCAGGCGTCAGGCCGATTCTGTTTCACGGCCGCGGTGAGCGTCGGCTGAGGTATGGATCATGTCCTGCCTGGATGCCTTGCCCGGGTGTCCTCCGGGTGCCGGTGAACGGGTGTGAGGGCTCAGGCGGCCAGGGCTTCATCCAGGGTGGGGTGGCATTGGATGATGTCGTCGACGCCGACGATGTGCAGGACGTACAGGACGGAGTCGGTGGCTCCGGCCAGGCGGAGCCGGCCGCCGGCCCCGGTCACGGCCTGGTAGGCGGCGGTGAGGATGTTGATGCCGGTGGAGTCCATGAAGGTGACCCGGCGCATGTCGATCACGATGCGGGGCCGGGCGGTGTCGGTGACGTCCAGGGCGCGGCGCAGTTGGTCGCCGGTGTGGTGGTCGATCTCCCCGGTCAGGGTCAGCATGCGGATGCCGTCCGTGGCGGTGGCCACGACCGACAGCCCTCCGGCCGGTGCGGCCCGCCCGGTGCCTGTCTTTCGTCCCTCGGCCATTCGGTGATACTTGCCCATCAAGACCTTCGGCCCGAAGTGCTGCTCTGCACGTCCGGGCGGTGCTGCCGCACCGGTGGGGGTGCGGGCGCGGGGGAGTGGTGCGTGTGCCGCGCGGGTGCGGGTACGCGCGGGGGTGTGAACGGGTTAGTGAAAGCGGGCCGTGATGGAAGCAGTCCCTGTGGATGAGGACGGTGCCGCACCAGACGAGCAGACCATGCAGACCACGGTGGCTCTGGAAGGTGACGGCACGGTCATCGCCCAGGCCCGCCACCTGGCATCGCAGTTCCTCACCCGGGTCCAGAGCGAGCAGGGCCTGCCCGTCTCGCAGCGTACGATGGATCTGACCCAGCTGGTGGTCAGCGAGCTGGTCACCAACGCCCGCAAGTACGCGCCCGGCCCGGTGCTGATGGACCTGCGCATCGTCGGCGACACGGTCGAGGTGGCGGTATGGGACTCCGAACCGGTGCTGCCGGTGGCCCGGACCGCGGATGCCGGACGGATCGGACAGCACGGGCTGGAGATCGTCATGGCCGTCGCTCAGGGCTTCGAAGTCCACCGCGAGCCGGTCGGCAAGCGCATCACCGCCCGTATCGCCCTGCTGGACGACCCCGGTGGAGCCATCGCAGGACGCAGCCCTCTGTAGCGTCCGGCGGAGGCGGCCGCCTTTCCTCACCCCGGCGTCGTTCTGCCTCCCGTCACTCCTCCACCGCTGTTTCAGCCATCGCTCTGCGTGAGGGCCGTCGTCGCCTGCGGGGCCACGCTAAAGCGAAGTGGAGCATCTGAAGCCGCGACGGTTCACTCGTGCGTTCCGTTATGGGTGAGGTGTATCACTGATGATCATCACCCCTCGGGCGCTGGAACGGTCAGCCGTCTGACCTACTGATCAGCCAGAACTAGCAGGTCACCGCCGTCGGACGGTTCCGTGACGGTGTGTCCCATTTGGAGAAGGAGCCCTGGCACCGCAGCCTGCACTATCGCCTGCATGCTGTCGCAGAGACGCCAGGCTGGTCCCTCGCCAGCGAGGTGAACCCGTCCGACGCGTCCACCGCACCAACACGGCCGGCTGGCCCTTCCGTTACTGCCAGCCCAGGCCTGCCGTCGTTTCCATGGGAGGTTCGGAAAACCCCCGGCGGACACGGGCAGGGGTCAGACGGCCGGGCTCGGCGGGCTCCTCCCAGGGGCGGCGAAGGTCCGCGGCGGCCTGACGGAGGAGCCGCAGCTGGGTGTGCGCCACAATCACCAGCCATGTCCAGCGGTCGTCACTCGTCCCTTGACGAAGTATGAGGCCGTGAGCGGCGAGCTGGAAGGCAGTCGGGTCCATACGACCCCATTCTGCCCCGGGATCGCCCGTTGCAGTCGGCCTCGAACAGCACATCGAACAAGATCGTCGTGCGGGGGTTTCCCAGACCTGAGCACGGCCTTCGTCTGATCATGTGCTCCGACCAAGGACCTCGCCGGTGGACCTGACGCTGGTGGCCGAGCGCCGGCGCGGGCACGGTGCGATGTACGACGCGCTGAACCGCGGGAACGTGGACGTGCCCCGGCTGCTGCGTGAACGCTTTCCCGGGACCGTTGTCAGGCAGCAGACTCACCTTCACGGCCTTCGTCTTGATCGGGTGCAGCGTCACGCCTCCGGGATGACTTATTCGACTGTCTGACCGCGCGCGGAGACGGCCTGTTCGAGCTCGTGGACGCATTGCTCTGCGCGGACGGTCCGGTGGTCCGCTGCGCCACGCTATGCGCCTTACCGCGCGCTCAGTTGACCACCCCGCTTAGGAAATGCGGACAGCCCCAGCACTGCAAGGTCGTCAACCCGGAGGCGGTCGACCACATCAGCAGCGTTCTGTTCAATCAGATGGTGGTCAACACCAACGCACTGTCCCGCAACGCCCAGCCGTCCAGTACGGCTACAGCCCCCACACCTACTGCCAGCGTCGTGTCGAAAGGCCGACAGGCGGCGCTGTGCGGTCTCGGTAGGCATAGTGCAGTTCTTCCACCCGGTCGCGAGTCGACACGCTCGCGTCGTTGTGGGGTCGCCGACCACGGCGGGCCCACCAGTTCGCGGTGAGGCTGGCTCCCGCCGCTGCTGCGGCAGTGATGATCAAGACATCGCGGGACGAGACGGCCTGCATGACGCTCCCCGATTTCCTTCACCCGGCGTGTGCTCTGGCTAGGGAGGTGCCCCGCGCACGGTGGCTCATTCCTGTGCAACTGCTCTGAAGGCGGAGGCCCGTGTTGGCGCAATCACAGCCTCGGCCAGCGGTGAGGATTACACCCGTGTGGTCGGGTTAACGGTAGGGGGAGCAGGTGCGGTCCTGGGTGCGCCGCGGCGGCGGCCTGAGCGGCATGGTTTGTGTGTGCGCTGGTTGGGGCCGGCCAGAACACAGGTGTCGGCCCGCCCGAGCTGGAACCGGGCGGGCCGACAACATGCCCCTTCCAGGCAGGCTTCCACAGGCCCCGCCGGTCTCCGTCTTCGTCGATGCCTTCGGTGTCGATCTGCTCCTTGCGGACCTGGCCGCGTACCGTCTCCTGGTCGGTGTGCTCCTCGGTCGTCATCCGCACCCGCTCCACCTGGACCGTCTCCGTCTCGGTCACGGGGCGTTCCTCGTGCAGGGTGACCTCGTGCCCGGCCTCGGTGATGTCGGGCCCGGACAGGGCCGCATCCCGGTTGTCGTCCGTGATCGGCTCCCGTTCGACGCGGACCTCCTCGCGGCGCACCGGCACCGTCTGCTGCACGTCCTCGGTGACGACGTACTTGCGCAGCCGCGCCCGGCCCGCCTCACGGCGCTCGGTGCCCACGTGCATGCGCTCCTCCGAGCGCGTCATCGCGTTATCGCCGGGATGCGTCGGGCGTGCCCGTCCGGCCGCGCGGATCGGCGCCAGCTGCAGAGGCCCCGGGACGGCCGCAGCATCGGGTAGAGGCAGGACGACCGCCCCCGGGCGGACGGTCTCGTCACGAGACGCCCAGCACCTCCAGCATGCGCCTCCGCCCCCGCGCCCCGAGCACCGGGCCTTCGCACACAGCAAGAGGCGCACCCCGCTTCGCCTGTCAAGCCCGAGGGTGCGCCTCTCACGTCCCAACCCCGACAGGAAAGGACGCAGCCCATGATGTCCGTACCCGCCGCCTTACGATCACCGACACGCATCACCGTCACCCCCGTGGGCGCCGCCCAGGTCGCGCGTGTCGGCGCCGACCATGTCCGCTCCAGCGCGGACGTCCCGGTCACATGGCTGCCCGGACTACAAGACGAGCCGGGGAGTCCGCGTCCCGCCGGTCCGACGCCGTTCGTCCCGGAATCGGCAACAAAGGTTGCGGCTTGTGGGAAGCGAGGCGTGGGATGGGAACGTGAAGGACACGACGATGATGATCGCCGCCGCACTCGATCAGGTCGGCCCGCGGTTGAGGCGACTGCGCAGGCAGCGGGGTATGACCCTGACCGGCCTGGCGACCGCGACCGGTATCTCGAAAAGCACCCTGTCCCGACTGGAAACGGGGCAGCGGCGCCCCAGCCTTGAGCTGCTTCTGCCACTCGCGCAGGCCTACCACGTGCCGCTGGACGAACTGGTTGGAGCGCCCGAGGCAGGAGACCCCCGCGTGCGACTGAAGCCCCGGCACGTCAACGGACGGATGGTGATTCCACTGACCCGGCAGCCCGGCGGCATTCAAGCATGGAAGATCGTCATAGCCGCCTCCGAGGTCGATCCGGATCTGAAAACGCACGAGGGGTACGAGTGGCTTTACGTCCTCTCTGGTCGCATGCGACTTTTGCTGGCCGACCATGATCTCGTCCTGGGGCCCGGTGAGGCGGCGGACTTCGACACACGGCTGCCTCACTGGTTCGGCAGTACAGGCGACCGCCCTGCGGAGATACTGAGCCTTTTCGGACCTCAGGGCGAGCGCCTCCACGTCCGTGCCAAGCCCCGCCGCAAGCATGCCGACCACACAACGAGTTACTGATCGAAGGTCGGCTCGTACCTCGTAGCGGATCCGCAGGCGTATGAAATGGTCGGTGACGTGGCCTGCCCCACCAGGCCGCGGATGCGGGGGATCGCGTCCAGCAAGGGCATGAACTGGGTGACGTCGTGATGGTTCCCGCCGGTCAACGACACCGCATGAGGTGTTCCGAGCCGGTCGATGATCACATGGTGCTTGCTGTCGAGGCGGCCTCGGTCGACCGGCGAGGGTCCGGTGTGAGCCCTCCTTTCAGGGTCCGGACGTGCGAGCCATCGACCACGGCGTCCTGATGTCCCTCAGCCCCGTCCCGCGAAGTTCCGCGAGGAGCCTTCTCGTGCAGGCGGGGCCAGAGGCCGGCCTCGGGACGGTCCCGCAGGCGCCACCAGCACGTCACCCCGGCGTAGCCGATCGTCCCCGGTCGGCACAGCGGCCCAGGTCACACCCTTGCGTAGGCCGCAGACAATCCAGCGCGCACAAGATCATGAAATGATCAGTCGCTGATCCAGAAGCGGGTTGCTCATGCGACTGTCGGCCTGGTGGCTCGTTGACAGGGGCATGGGAAAGCATCGCTGCTCCCGTGGGCCGTGTCGGACAAACTGAGGTTGTGGAACGAGTCGTTGCTGCCCGGACCGGCGCCGAAGCAGATCGAGGCACGACTGCGGGTACCCGACCGGCAGGCCTTGTGCAGCACCCTGTTCGTGCTGCACACGGGCATCTAGTGGGATACCTGCCCCAGGAACTCGAGTTGCCTGGTCGCGCGCGGTGATCGACTCCTCGCCCGTCAGAGCAGCCCGGCTCGGCCCGAAAGCGGGCCCAGCCCCGTCGACCGCGCACGCCCGGGCAGTAAGCACCACGTCATCGCCGACGACCAGGCCGGGGTGGTCGGTCGGCCTTGGCACCGCCCGGACATGCTTTTCGCGGACTGCGGCTACGACCACGACAAGTACCGCCGACTCCTTCGCGCACGAGGCATCCGCCCGGTGATCGCCCAGCGCGGCCAGCGCCAAGCATCGGCCTGAGCACCTTCCGCTGGGTTGTCGAGCGGAGGATCTTCCTGGCTACATGGCCTCCGTCGCCTGCGCATCCGCTGGGACGATGCCACGACATTCATCGCAGTGCTCGTACCGGCCGTTCCTGCCGCTGTGACCATGCTGGCCCTCGGCCGGACCACCGACCGGACGGTGATCCTCGTACTGGCTCTGCTCCTGGGAGTGTTCCTGGGCATCGTGCGGTCGGCGTTCAACGCCGCGATCATCGACGTGGTCCCCGGCGGCGACAGGATCCGGGCCCTGAACTTGAGCTACTGGGCGTACAACCTCGGTTCGGCAGCCGCCGCCCCGTTCGCCGGACTACTGACAAGGACCGAGCCCATGCTGCTGTTCGCCGCTAATGCCGGCGCACTGTTGTGCTCGGCACTGCTGTTGGCATTGCAGGTGCCTGAGTCAAGGCCGGTGGGGACTGCCGTCGGGCTCGAAGCGGTCAGCAGGGCCGGGATCGGTGTCGTCTTCCGGGACTGGACTTTGATGTGCTTCGTCGTGTTGACCACCCTCGGTTGGGCGATGGTGGAGACCAACAAGATGCTGCCTGCCTCCATGGTCTCGGCGGGCTTGAACGTCACCTCGTACGGGCAGGTCATCGCGGTGAACATGGTTCTGATCGTCGCCGGTCAGCTTTTCCTTCCCCGACTGGTGGCCCGGTTCCGCCGTGAGCATGTGCTGGCCGCCTCGGCCGCGCTCGTCGGAGAGGGCTTCGGGCTGGCCGTTGCCGCCGACTCGCTGCGGACGCACGCAGGCACCGTCGCGGTGTGGACTCTGGGCGAGATGCTGATGACGCCGACGAACTCCGCCCTGACCGTGAAGCTGTCACCACCAGGCGCCCGGGGCCGCTACCAAGGTGTGTTCGGACTCGGCGTGACGGGGCGATGTTCCTCGGCCCGACACTCGGCGGCACGGTCGTCGGGCACCTGGGCACGGACGCACTGTGGAGCGGGGTGTTCTGCCTCGGTATCGTCCTAGCGATAGGGCACCTGGCGGCTGGTCCCGCTCGGACCCGGGGCGTCACCCGGCTGCGGGACGGAGCGGCAGCGGCCTCCCGATCGGTTTCCGAATGACTTGCCCCCGGTCCTCGCCTGGTTGTACCGGGTGCCCTTCTACGAGACGGCCGGAGTGGCGTGGGACAGCGCGGTGGCACCCGTCGGACGTCCTCACCGACCGTGCTGGAACGGTACAACGCGACTAACGAGCGCGTGCACAGGCCGGACAACAGCAGTTGCAGTACGAGCTATCGGCGCCGCCCGGGCAGGTCAGCACGCTCCACGGCATGGCGATGGCCATGCCCGGTCAGGCGCGAGTGCTGCCGTGCCGTCGTCCCGCACCAGCGGTGTTTTCCCGGGAACAGCAACGGAATTTCTGCTGCGGCCCCAGGCGCCCCACCCTGGCCGCATGACGGATGAATACGACATCGCGATAGTGGGCGGCGGTCCTGCCGGGCTGAGTGCCGCTCTGGTGCTGGCACGGGCCGGACGGCGGGTAGCCGTCGTCGACGCCGGGGCCCCGCGCAACGCGCCAGCCAGCCACGTGCACGGGTATCTGACCCAGGACGGGACACCGCCGAAGGAACTGCTCGCCGCCGGCAGGGCCGAGGTGACCGCATACGGCGCTCGCCTCATTGACGGCACGGTGGTCGGGGCCGAGCCCGGCTTCCGTGTGCACTTGGCCGACGGCGGACAACTGACCGCACGGCGCATCCTGGTGACCACCGGTCTGCGCGACGAACTGCCCGACGTTGAGGGTGTGGCCGGGCGGTTCGGACGCGACGTCCTGCACTGCCCCTACTGCCACGGTTACGAGGTCCGTGACCGTCCGCTCGGGGTGCTGGGCGGTACGCCGGGCACCGTCCGGCATGCGTTGCTGGTGCGGCAGTGGTCGCGGGACGTCACCTACTTCGCCCACACAGGGCAGCTCACTCCCGACGAGCGTGAACAGCTGACCGCGCGTGGTGTTCGCGTCGTCGAGGGCACCGTGGCGCGGCTCGCGACGGACGGAGACGGTACCCGGCCGCACATCGACCGGCTGCACGGCGTCGAATTGGCCGACGGAACCGTCGTGCCGTGTGCGGCGGTGTTCGTCCTTCCTCGCTTCCTGCCCAACTCCGGGCTGCTCACCGATCTGGGATGTGCCACGGACGAGGACGGATGGGTGATCGCCGATCGGGCGGGCCGCACCAGCGTGCCCGGCGTCCTGGCCGCGGGGAACGCAGTCGACCCGCGCGCACAGGTCGTCACCGCGGCCGGCGCGGGATCGGCCGCAGCGATCGCGCTCAACGCCGACCTGGTCGAGGAGGACGTCCGGCGAGCCATCGCCGATCGCCGCGCCTGCTCCGACGCGTTCTCCCCCGCGATGGAACGTCGTGTCGCCGAGGCTGTCCTCGACGACCGTCGGCACGGCCTGGAAGACAGCGGTACACGGCGCTCATAAGGGGAGCGCCGCCCCGCTCGACTGCTGTGTCATCGGTTCCGAATCCCGCACGTACAACTGACCGCTACAACGGGGAGGTACATCCCACCATGAACGAACGCTCCACCACTCACCCATCCCTGCGCGTCGGGCCGCCACCCAGGCACCACATGGCACTCATGATCTGGGTGGCCGTCTTCCCCACGCTCACCGTCCTGCAACTGCTGCTCCGGGGCCTCGGCCTGCTGGAAGACGCTCCCGTCGTCCTGCGCACCCTGATCCTGGTTACCGTCGCAGTGCCCATCGTCGTCTACGGCGTTCTGCCACCGCTGCAACGTCTGCGCACCCGCCTGATTCACCGCCGGGCGCGGGCATGACGCTGTCGGACCGGGAGTGACGCTCCTGACGACCGGTGAGGATGCCGGGTGCGCGATGACCACGCGAGCAGGTATGGCAATCGCGCCCGGCGGAAACCCACCTGGTGACTGTCCGCCGGTTCGCGGAGGACCCTGAGCCACTCGCGGCCAGGCGTCCACACCGCGACGGTGATAGGCCGGGAAGAGTGCCCGCAGCGGACCCGTCGGCCAACGGGTCCGCTGGCAGACCGGTGTGGGCGCTGGCCCTGCGCTTGCCGCTAGCCTCGTCCACCCCGGGACGAACCCGTTGGCGTCGGCCTGTGCACGCCGACGGGCCGTATCCAGGGCAGCCATCGGGCCAGGACCGCTCCCTCGCTCGCCCGGACCTGCATCGGACCCGGCGGACGACGCGCTCCTGGCTTCTTCGAACACCGCGCAGGACGCCGGCGGACGTACGGCTCCTCCCGCCTTCCCATAGGACAGGGAACCGGGGGAGCGGCGTGGCTCTGCGGCTCGTCCGCCGGCGGCGCCGGACTCAGATGCGGCAGGAGCGGAGTCAAACTCTCCGCACGGCAGGCCGTCTGACCATGCTTAGCTGCGACAACGCACCCCCGGTCACCGTCAGCCTCGACCCCGGCGACGACCTGGTCCACACCCGCGCCGCCCTGGCCGCACACTCCCCAGACGCCGGAAGATGCACCGTCCCACCACGCCCGGCACCGACTCCGTACTCACCCCGGCGCATGACATCCTCGCCGCCCTGGACAAGCCTGTTCCCGTACCCGGCTACCGCCGGCTCGAAAGGCTCCCGTGTGCACCCTCGCGGCAGCGTGGATCCTTCGCCACCCGCACCGGCTACCTGACGCTCCTGCGGGCTCACCTCCTGAGACCCCACTTGCTGGGTGCCCTTCTGCAATTACGTCACCGCACCGGTTGCCGGGGAGGCGGTTTCGAGGTCGAAGTCGGATGGCCTGCCGCCCTGGCTGCCTCGTCGCAGCCGGTGACCACGCTGATCCGCCGGGACCGGGATCACCGTCCGGATGCCGCGCTTGCGCAGGTGGGCGCGGATTGCGCGGGACGAACAGGCCTTGTCCGCCTGGACCTGGTCCGGTCCGGTGCGGGGCCGTCCTCTTCGCCGGGGAACGCGCAGGCGTGCCATGACATCGGGTGAAGCTCGGTGCATCGCCGGCCTGTCTTGCGGTGAGAACGAATGCGAGGAGTCGGCAGTTGCCGTCGGCCGCGAGGTGGAACATCGTGGTCAGTCCGCCGCGGGACCATCCGATGGCGTGGTCGCCCGGGTCTCCGGCTGGTGCCCCCTTCTTGCGGGACCCGGCCCGCGTGCTGTTGAGCTCGCACGACCGAGGAGTCCACGGACACAACCCACGGCAGGCCCTCATCGGCGTCGGCCTGGGCCATCAGCGCGGTGAACACCCGCTCCCAGGTGCCATCGACGGCCCACATCCGCAGACGGTTGCAGACGGCCCGCCAGTTGCCGTACTTCTGACGCAGATGGACCCACTGCGTTCCGGTCTGGAACTGGAAGGCTATCGCGTCGATCACCTCACGGTGATCCCGCCGACGGCCACCCCGCTTCGGCGTCCGGACCTGGAGTAACGGCTCGATCCGCGCCCACTGCGCATCTGTCAACGGCACACCCGGACCAACGACCGACTGATCCAAACGAAACCGGCCTAGTACTCCAGTGAGAAATCGGAAGAGCTGCCCCGACCGTGACCGATCTGGGGCCGGATCGGGTCGTTCTATGCCTGGCAGGTGTGGAATGCGTTGCAGGCAGGATTGCCCGCCTGCGGTCTGCGCCGGCGCCGGAACGCCTGCCTTGGTGTGGACGGGCGGCCCTATGTGGTTGTTCAGGTGGCGGTCAGCAGATGCAGCAGGTGAGTGCAGGCGCCTGCTTCGCTGGTGTGTTCGGTGACGGCCTGCCAGGTGCCGCGTTCATAGGCGCCGGTTTCCCACATGCCGGGGTGGGCGGGGGAGGAGCGCAGGTAGAGGAAGTCGGTGGGCAGGGGAGTGGGCTCGTGGACGCCTTCGATGTAGTAGTAGCCGTCCTGCACTCCTTTGGAGCGCAGGACGGTGTGCAGGGTGCGGCGGTCCACGAGGCTGGTCGGGGTCAGCCTGCGGCGGGGGCGAGGTAGCCGTGGTCGAGGAGCCACTTGACGTTCAGGCGCTGGCCGTCGCCGGGGGGCAGCAGGGCGGGGTCGAGTTGGATCTGCTGGCCGCCGCCGGGCTGTTCGAACCAGGGGGCGATGCGACCCTGCCAGACCGGGAAGGGCTGCTTGACGGTGTAGCGGTGGTAGTCGCAGGGGTACTTCGCGTCGCGGGTGTTGAGGTTCTGCGGTGGCAGGGCCCGCTTGGCGTAGGGGTCGCCGGCCGGGGCGAGGTAGGAGCCGTACTCCGAGCCGAAGCGGTCCAGGTCCTCTCCGGGTTCCAGGACCTCGACGTGCTTGTCGATCTCACCGTTGATTTCGGCGAACCCGTCGTTGGACGGGTACTTCCATCCGCCCGGGCCTGAGGAGTCCTCCTCCTTCCAGTACTTGGCCAGGAATGCCCGGGGGGAGAGGCCGCCGGTGCGCTGATAGTGCCTCAGCAGCGGGCCGACCGGAGCTTCCCAAGTGCGGGGCAGGTGCTCGGGCCCGAGCCGGGCATCACCTTGGTACTTGCCCGTACAGGGAGCCGGGCGCGGCTCGGCCGACACCGTGCGCGGCTCCTGGTCGGGTGCCGCGGCTTGCGCAGCGGGAGTGAGGGCGGCGGTCAGTGCCAGGGCGAGGGACGGCAGGGCAACGCGCATGTGGTTGTTCACGTGTCGTACTCCGCTGGTCGTCGGGCGGCTCTCCCCCCGGGGGGCAGGCCGTCATGCGGATGCGTCAGGCACCCCTGGGCCGGGTGCGGCGGTATGGACCCGCCCGACACTGCCCGGCGCCTGTTGCCTGTTTTCGTGTCAGCAGCATGCAGCCGGCGTGAGCGGTGATGCGGACGAGAACACCGAAGAGGTGAGCGCCGGGACAGGCGTTCACCTCTGTTGCGAGCGCAGGGGCGTGCGGTGTCCCCCGCACCGTCGGCGACGGCGAACTAGCAGACGCCGGGCCGTGATGGCGTCCGATAGGGGCCTATTCACCCGGCCGAATGGACCGCTCCGCTTGACCGGTTCGCCCGCTGTATGAACGGCGCAGCATCCGGTTCGGCGGCGCTCGTGACCGGGGCGTCGGCGGCATGAGGTGCCGCAACCACACCGCACCATGAAGGGGAGACCACTGCGCATGGGGAACCTGGAGCGACTGGGAAGACGTCGGCGGAGTGATCATCTCCGTGCCGAGCGCGGCATCGCGGGTGGCGGAGCGGTTGACGGTGGTGGCCCGAGGCACCACCAACAAGATCACGTTCCGGTCATGGACCGAAGGGTCGGGCTGGGCGGACTGGCAGGACCTGGGAGGCCCGCTCGCCGTTCCGTCCCATGCCGGCCCCGGCCTCGGGACCACCGCCCGGGGCCGGCACCTCGTAGCGCTTCACCAGGTTCCGGCGCTTGTTCTGGTGGTGATCGGCGGGCGGCCGCAGGCGGTGCATGTGACGGTCAAAGAAACAGGTCCTGGCGGATGCAGCCCGCCGAACGGGATTTGTCATCGGGTTTCTCCGGCCATGGCGCCCGGGTGATGGCCCCTCCACGCCGGGGTGATCAGTCTCAGAAGTGGGGCGCCAGGCAGCGAACCGTCTCCACCGCGTGGCAGACAGTGAGGTGTACTCACGGAGGCCGCTGTCGCATCTCCATGATGTACGCGGTGCTGCGCTCCCATATGCGCTCTATGCCCCCGCTTCACTCCATCAGGGCCGATCGGCCCGTTTCGCCGCCCGTGCGTCTTTCCCTCTCGCAAGATCGGTCTGCGGCAGGTGCGACGGGCGGCAACGTCACGCCGCTTCGTGATGGATGCCGCACAGGTGAACTGGCGAACACGAGAGGGGGACCGGCATGCATCTGACTCCGCACGAGCAAGAGCGTCTGATGATCCACGTGGCGGCCGATGTCGCCCAGCGGCGGCGTGAGCGCGGTCTGCTGTTGAACTATCCCGAGGTCATGGCGCTGCTGACGGCGCATGTCTACGAGGAGGCGCGGGCCGGGGCGACGGTCGACGCGGTGATGGAGTCCGGGCGCCATGTGCTGCAACGCAGCGAGGTCATGGACGGTGTGCCGGAGATGGTCGACAACGTCCAGGTCGAGGCGACGTTCCCGGACGGCACGAAGCTGGTGACCATCAGCAAGCCGTTCGACGAGGCGTCCACGAAGGTGGACGTCCACCCCGGCAAGCCGGAACTGCTGCCGGACGAGGACAGACACCGGGTGGCCTTCAACGACGACGCGACGCCCGTGTCGCTGGTCGTGCACAACCCCAAGGACCGCCCGGTCCAGGTGGGATCCCACTTCCACTTCGCCGAGGCCAACGAGGGACTCAAGTTCGACCGTGAGGCGGCCCGCGGGATGCGGCTGCACATCCCGTCCGGCACCTCCGAACGGTTCGAGCCCGGTGACAAGCGCACCGTGATGCTCGTGCCGATCACCGGTGAGCGGATCGTCCACGGGCTCCAGGCCGACAAGAGTGATGAGGAGAAGCACCTCGATGCCGGACAAGGCTAAGAAGGACAAGCCCTGGGACCCACTGACGCGTTCCCGCTACGCCGACCTGTACGGCCCGACCGCCGGCGACCGGGTCCGGCTGGCCGACACCGATCTCGTCCTGCGCATCGACGCGGACTGGTGCGGTGGCCCGGGACGCAGCGGCGACGAGATGGTCTTCGGCGGCGGCAAGGTGATCCGTGAGTCGATGGGCCAGTCGCACATCCCTCGCGACGACCCCCGCGAACCGGTGGACACCGTGATCACCGGTGCGCTGATCCTGGACCACTGGGGAGTGGTCAAGGCCGACGTCGGGCTGCGCGACGGCCGCATCCGGGCCATCGGCAAGGCGTACAACCCGGAGACCATGACGCCCCCCGACAACGACGACCCGCGTGCCTCGGCCTTCGTCGTGGGGCCCGAGACGGAGGTGATCTCCGGCAAGGGCCGCATCCTGACCGCGGGCGGCGTCGACACCCACGTGCACTTCCTCTGCCCGAACCAGATCCACGAGGCGGTGGCATCGGGTGTGACGACGCTGATCGGCGGCGGAACCGGCCCGGCCGAGGGCAGCACGGCCACCACCGTCACGCCCGGCAAGTGGCACATCCAGCGGATGTTCGAGGCCCTGGACGCCTTCCCGGTGAACATCGGCCTGCTTGCCAAGGGCAGCACCGTCTCGAAGAAGGCGCTGCACGACCAGATCACGGCCGGCGCCCTCGGCCTCAAGATCCACGAGGACTGGGGTGCCACCCCGGCGGTGATCGACGCCGCGCTGACCGTGTGCGAGGAGACCGGCGTCCAGGTCGCGCTGCACGCCGACTCGCTGAACGAAGCCGGCTTCGTCCAGAGCACCTTCGCCGCGACCAGGAAGGACCGCAAGGGCAAAAAGGCCAAGTACCGAAGCCTGCACATCTTTCACATCGAGGGCGCCGGCGGTGGCCACGCCCCCGACATGATCAGCCTCGCCAGCAAGCCCAACGTGCTGCCCGCGTCGACGAACCCGACCCGGCCCTTCACGGTCAACACCGTCAAGGAGCACGTCGACATGATGATCGTGTGCCATCACCTCAATCCGGAGGTCGAGGCGGACATGGCGTTCGCCGACTCCCGGATCCGGCCCTCCACCATGGCCGCCGAGGACCTGCTGCACGACATGGGCGCCATCTCGATGATGTCCTCCGACGCCCAGGCCATGGGCCGCATCGGCGAGATGATCATGCGGACCTGGCAGACCGCGCATGTCATGAAGTCCCGCTACGGTCATCTGCGCGAGGACGACGCGCACGCGGACAACTTCCGGGCCCGCCGCTACGTCGCCAAGTACACGATCAACCCGGCCATCACCCACGGCATCGACCACGAGGTCGGCTCCGTCGAGACAGGCAAACTCGCAGACCTGGTGCTGTGGGAGCCGAAGTTCTTCGGCGTCAAGCCGCACATGGTGATCAAGGGCGGCCAGATCTCCTACGCCCAGATCGGCGACGCCAACGCCTCCATCCCCACCCCGCAGCCCTACCTCCCGCGCCCCGTCTGGGGCTTCCAAGGCCGCGCCCCGGCGGCGAACTCCTTCAATTTCGTGGCCGAGGCCGCCCTCGACGGCGAACTCTCCGCGATCGGGCTGCTCAAGCCCCTGCGCGCGATCCGCTCCACCCGGGAGGTCACCAAGGCCGACATGATCCACAACAACGGTGTCCCGAAGATCGACATCGACCCCGACACCTTCGACGTCACCATCGGCGGTGCAACCACCTCCGACGTCCGCACCACGGTCGACGGGCACGAAGTCGGACGCAACTACGCCACCGAGCTGCCCCTGGCGCAGCGCTACTTCCTGTTCTGACCACCACGGCCGGTGCCGGTCACGCCCGCGCGGACGGCACCGGAACCTCCTAGCGAAAGGCGGTCCCGCCGCCCCATGAGCCGCACTGCCCTGCTCGTCCTTGCCGACGGCCGCTTCCCCGCCGGCGGGCACGCCCATTCCGGCGGGATGGAGGCCGCCGTCGCCTCCGGCCGGGTCCACGACACCGCGAGCCTGGAGGCATTCTGCCGAGGGCGGCTGCACACCGCCGGACTGGTCGCGGCCGGCCTCGCCGCAGCCGCCGCCGACGGCTACGACGCCCTCGCCCTGGACGAAGCCGCCGACACCCGCACCCCCGTACCGGCGCTGCGCCGCATCTCACGCCGCCTGGGCCGGCAACTGATGCGCGCGGCCCGGGCCACCTGGCCCAGCGCCGACCTCGACCACCTCGCCCGCCACCGGCCCCAGGGCGCCCACCAGCCGGTCGTGCTCGGCGTCACCGCCAGGGCCGCCCAGCTCACTTCACTCGACGCCGCACAGGCCGCCGCCTACGAAAGCGTGAGCGGTCCGGCGACCGCCGCGGTGCGCCTGCTGAGCCTCGACCCGTTCGACGCCACCGCGGTCCTGGCGCGGCTCGCCGACGAACTCGACGCCGTCGCCGACACCGCGACCGCCGCGGCGACGCGGACAGCGGCGGAGGGGACCGCCGCCCTGCCCGCTGCCTCGGCTCCTTTGTTGGACATCACCGGTGAGCAGCACGCCGCCTGGACCGTCCGGCTCTTCGCCTCCTGACCAGCCCTGACCAGCGCCTGGAGCATCCCTGTGCATCTCGACCACCCCGTGACCATGCCGCACCGCCACACCCACAGCGCCGAGCCGCTACTCGCCGACGGCAGCCGCCGCGCCCTGCGTATCGGCTTCGGCGGGCCCGTCGGCTCGGGCAAGACCGCGACCGTGGCCGCACTGTGCCGCACCCTGCGCGACCGGTTCTCCATCGCCGTGGTCACCAACGACATCTACACCCAGGAGGACGCCGCCTTCCTGCGCCGCGAGGCCGTACTGCCACCGGAGCGGATCACCGCAGTGGAAACCGGAGCCTGCCCGCACACCGCCATCCGCGACGACATCTCCGCCAATCTCGAAGCAGTCGAGCACCTCGAACAGACGCTGCACCCGCTCGACCTGATCCTCATCGAGTCCGGCGGAGACAACCTCACCGCCACCTTCTCCCGCGGCCTCGTCGACACCCAGGTCTTCGTCATCGACGTGGCCAGCGGCGACGACATCCCCCGCAAGGGCGGCCCCGGCATCACCACCGCCGACCTCCTCGTCGTCAACAAGACCGACCTGGCCCCCTACGTCGGCGTCGACCTGGACACCATGAGGACCGACACCCGCAAGCAGCGCAAAGACCTTCCGTACGCCTTCACCAGCCTCACCAGCACCGACGGCGTCCAACCGGTCGCCGACTGGGTCACCGGCTGCCTCACCGCCTGGCACACCACCGGATCCACCCGGTGAACGTCACCACCGCGCAGACGCCGACCGCGATCCCGGCGCCGGTCAATGAACCCCTCAAAGCCGGCGGCGGGGCACACGGCCGACGTCCCGCCGGGCCCGTCCCGGCGCACCCGTCCGCAGTCACCGCGACCGCCCGAATCCGGGCCACCCACAACGGCCGCACCACAACCGTCCCCCTCCTCCACAACGACGGCCCCTTCCACCTGCGCCGGCTACGGTCCCACGGAGAACAGGCACGCGTGTGCGTACTCGCCGCCATGAGCGCACCGCTCGGCGGAGACCGGCTCGCCCTCGACATCACCGTCGAGACACGCGCCCGGCTGGAGGTGACCAGCGCAGCCGCCACCATCGCCCTGCGCGGCCCCACCACCACCCCAGCCACCTACGACGTACGGATCAGGGTGGACGATGACGCGTCCCTGCACTGGCTGCCCGAGCCTTTGATCAGTACCCGGGACAGCACCCTGCACCAGGCGTTCGCCGTCGACCTCGCCCCCACCTCCCACCTGCTCATGCGAGAAGAACAGCTCCTGGGCCGCTCGGGCGAACCGCCGGGCCACCTCACCACCCGGCTGACCGTCCGCCGCGGTGGACGACCGCTCCTCGACCAGCACACCGCCTACGGCGACCCGGCACCGGCATGGGATGGCCCCGCCGTCCTCGGAAGTCACCACGCCACCGGACAGCTCCTGCTGGTCGACCCGAAGCTGCACACGCCCCAGGAACCACACGTCGTCAGCGACGATCCGGCAGAGGGACACGCGGTACTGACCCCCCTCGCCGACCACCAGGCGCTCATCGCCACCGCCGTCGCCCCGACACCGGCCCAACTGCGCCACCTCCTGGACACCGCCCTGGCATACGTCTACGAGACACCGAGACCAGACGCCGAAGGCCAGCCGTAGATCCGAGAACGACGTGAACACCGAACCGGAAGACAGGAACATGGGACGAGCACTGATCGTGGTGGACGTGCAGAACGACTTCTGCGAAGGCGGCAGTGTCGCTGTTGCGGGCGGAGCCGACATCGCCGCAAAAGTCCGCGACCTGGTCGGAGGCGCGGCGGAAGCCGGGTACCAGCACGTCGTGGCAACCCGCGACCACCACATCGACCCCGGAGACCATTTCTCCGACACCCCCGACTTCAAAACCTCCTGGCCCGTGCACTGCGTGGCCGGTACGCAAGGCTCCGAATTCCACCCGGACTTCCTCCCCGCGGTACATGCCGTCGACGCCGTCTTCTACAAGGGGGCCTACGAGGCCGCCTACAGCGGTTTCGAAGGCGCCGACGAAAACGGGACGGGGATGACCGAGTGGCTGCGGGAGCAGGGGGTCACCGCCGTGGACGTCGTCGGTATCGCCACCGACCACTGCGTGAAAGCCACCGCCCTGGACGCCGCCGCAGCAGGATTCACCACGCGCGTCCTGCTCGACCTGACCGCCGGCGTGCACCGCGACACCATCCAGCAGGCCCGGGACGAACTCCGGCGAGCGGGGGTTGAACTGTCCGGCACACCGGTGGTTGCGGAAAGTTAGCGCCACCGCGACAGCGCACTGTCCCGTGGGGCCCGCTCGGAGTCCTCCGCGGCCCTGACCTTCCCCGCCCCCGTGCCCGGCTGTGAAGCCGACCCGGTGGGCCCTGCTTACAAGGCCTGATCGATAACATCGGAAGTGCCGCGCTGGACCAGCGACTGACCGCAGACCAACCCGATGCCACCGTCGGCAGAGCAAGACGCGGGCCTAGCAGGAAGGCGATGCCAGGCCCGCGCTGTTCTCGGAACGCTGCGCCGTCTCTAAACGCCATAGAGGATCGCCCGCAGCGGACCGACGACGATACAGGCTGCCATCGGCCACACTTCGCTCTTCTGGCGGCTGTCAGCGCGACTGGATCCAGAGGCCGCCGTACGCGACGACGGCGCCACCGACCGCAGTTGCGACCCGTCGGATCAGATGGAGGCCGGCCTCGTTACGAAGCCCTCGGACGCGCTGGGCCCGCCAGGTCCTCGATGACCCGCCAAGCGGGCGCAGGCACCCCCTAGTCTGCATGCATGTTGCGGCTGTCTGCCACGACATTGCCGAGAGCCGGCTCGCCATATAGGCGGGCTCGTGAAGCCGTCCACAGCCGGCGCAATCACGCGTGGATGAAGTCGGACAGCCCTCGTTCCCGCGCGGCCTTCGGTTTTGCACGGCGGCAGTCTGCGAGGGACCCTGGTGGCCGGACGCCCGAGGGCCCCGTCGCAAGACGCAGCAGCGTCCGGGGAGTGGGCGGCAGCCGGGCGGGCCAGTACGCCATCACCGCGCGCCTGGCCGCCGGGGATGACACGCCAGACGTGCCCCTCACCCCCGCAGGCCCGGTAGGCCGGGCCGCTGTTGTTGCGGCCGATGGAGTTCACACAGGAGCACACGACCTCCCCGCGGCGCAGGTGGTGGACGGATGACTGCATGGTGGCGACCGGCCCGTCCAGGTGGTCGGGATGGCGGACCGCGACGCGCTGGACCGCGCGCCAGTACGTCGCGCACTCCGCGGCAGGGGCGTGCGCGGCGGTCACGGTCCGGTGGCCGCCATGGCGGCCACCGTGATGAGTCGGGTCATGCCCGCCGCGACACCGAGGACCAGGCCGTGCTGCGCCCGCTGACTCGCAAGCGGACCGCCTCGCCGTACGAGCGGGCCCGCCTCCGCCGTCCTGGCCGCCCGGGTCCACGTGGTGCGCCGCGCGGAGCGCCTGGGCGCTCCGCGCCCGGCCGCGCACCGTCGCCGTGCCCGCTGCCTCGGGGTCGCACCTGCGGCCGTTGCGCTCCGGCCGGAAGGATGGCCGCCTCCTGGAGCCGGAGACCGGCGTCGACACGGTGGAGCAGACCCGCCGGACCTTCGAAGCCGCCGCGAAGTTGGCCGCAAAGCTCCAGGACGGCAAGCGGGAGCGCGCCCTCGCCCACGGCCCCCGATCGCAGCCCGCCCCGGCGGCGGCCCCGCGTCACACCCAGCCCCGGCACCCAGCACACACCGGGCCGGACCACAGGAGGAGTCACGTGAGCACCCCGGAAGAACAACCCAGCCTTGAGGACGTCCTCGCTCGCGCCCACGCGGCCTGCGCGAAGATGGCCGCCGCGCTCACCGAGGATCAAGAGCCCGAGCCCGATGAGCCCTTGGGATGGCAGCCGATCTGGAAGCGCCCCCGGAAGCCGAAGTCCAAGGCGGCGAAGAAGCAGGAGCTGCGCAAGCAGCAGCGGCGACTCCAGAAAGCCGGGCGGCGTCGTCTCGCCACCGGACAGTCCCGCCGGCCCCACTCCCGGCAGAACCGGATCGGCAGCGCGGCCGCACGTCGCGACGCCCGCGCCCTGTCCCGGCTGCGGCACTCCAACGCCTGGCTGTGGTGACGATGTCGGACACCGTCCACTCGGTGGAGCCCACTGAGTGGCCTCCACTCCGGTGCGCACCACGATGGACGCCACCGTGGTGCGCACCGCACCCGGTGCCCACTGCCCGACGATGCCCAGCACTACTGGCGACAGCTGCCGCCCGGTGCAGCCCGATGTGGCCACGAAGATGACCACTGCCAGGCATTCGCGGTCACCGGCCCGACGCCGCCCGCCACCCTGCGGCCGTATGACCGGGATGCCGACCATTTCTCTGCCCGGCGGAGTGCCTCGATCGTGGCCACGACGTGGGAGCTGGTCGCTGTCGGCTGGCGTCGAGGTGTGGAGGAACGGTCAAGCAGACCGAGTTCACCGTGCTGGCGGTAGCGGTTGACCCATTTCGACGCGCAGCACGGGAAATGAACATTTCTGCGGCGACATGAGCGATCGGCCGCGTCTGGCACCGCTCGATCAACCGGCGCCTACCCTGCACGGACAGCGGTGCGTTCGCATGGGTCATGTATTGATTCGCCTTCCATATAGGCCGGGGCTTCGCGGGACAGGACGAGGCAGTTACACGAGCACGTCTCGTTGCGTGTCGGCGGCTGCCTGTCGGTTGACGGCCCAGATCATGAGTGCGCAGAGGGCGAAGGCGGCGCCGAGGAGGCTGGATCCAGCCCACCCTGTGGCGGAGTACACCGCGGTGGTGCCGGTTGCTCCGACGGCGGAGCCGAAGGAGTAGAAGAGCATGTAGCCGCCGATGACGCTGCTCGTCTGGTGCGAATATGCGGCCGTGAGCAGGTGTTGATTGCTGACGTGTACTGCCTGCACCGCGAAGTCGAGGACGATCACGCCGACGACGACCGCCCAGAGCGACCAGGACGCTTGTCCGGTCGCCAACCATGAAGCGGCCAGGAGCACGAGTGCACCGCCTGTGATGACGTTGACGCGGCCGGCGTCGGCCCCCCGCCCGGCTCGAGAGGCGCCCAGCGCCCCGGCGAGCCCGGCGATCCCGAAGAGGCCGATCTGGGCCGTGCTCAGGTGCCATGGCTCGGCTGCGAGCGGCAGAGCCAGGCCGCTCCACAGCACGCCGAAGGAAGCAAACAGGAAGAATGCAATCAGTCCCCGCGAGACGAACAGGCGCTCACGGAACAGGCGACCCAGCGAGATCAGCACCGCGCCATACGTGGCCCGGACGTCGTGCGGGTCGGATGGTAGGAGCTTCAGCACGAAGCAGGAGAGCGCGATGAGGAGCACGGCGAATACCGCGTAGATGCTTCGCCATCCCCAGAGTGCAGCGAGGCTGCCAGCGAGCACGCGTGCTCCGAGAATGCCGATGATGACACCGGAGGTCACGGCTCCGAGTGTGCGGCCGCGTTCCGCTGCCGTGGACAGGTCGGCGGCGAAGGCCACCGTGGTCTGAACGACGACCGCGAACAGGCCGGCGAGAGCCAGCCCGGCAAGCAGGAGCCATAGCTGGGCAGCGACTGCGGCCAGTGCCATGCCGACCGCAGCGAGGAGAAGATGCCCGGCAATGAGCTTGCGCCGGTCGAACATGTCCCCCAGAGGGACAAGAAGTGCCAAGCCGATCAGGTAGCCGAGCTGCCCCGTGGTGACGATCCATCCCAAGTCGGCTTCCGGCAGGCCCAGGTCACCGCCGATCTGGGCCAGTACGGGCTGCGCGACGTAGATCGTCGCGACCGCGACCGCGCAGATCACGGCGAACAGCATCCTCCGGCCAGACGTAAGACTCACCAACACCCCTCCTATGAGTAGCAAATTGCAACCAAAATGAAGGTACGGCAGAATGGTTTCAATCCGCAACTCTTCAGGAGGAGTGATGGCTCGCACAGCGCCCCGTGCCGAGGGGATGTCCTGGACCGACCCCGCCTGCCCCGTCGCGCGCACCCTCGACCTGGTCGGAGATCGATGGAGCCTGCTGATCATTCGCGACGCGATGGACGGTGCGCGAGCATTCACCGACTTCCAACACCGCACCGGAATCGCGCGCAACATCCTCACCGACCGGCTGCGTCGCTTGGTGGAACGAGGGATCCTCGATCGGCAGACCGCCCCGACGGGGCGGCGACAGAACTACGTCCTCACAGAGGCGGGCCGAGACCTCTTCACCGTCATCGTGGCTGCGCGTCAGTGGGGCGAACGGCACGCCTTCGCGCCAGCTGAAACTCACTCGGTTCTCGTTGATGAAAGCGGTCTCCCGATCCCAGAGCTGCGTCCCACCGACGCGCACGGCAGGCCTGTGGATGTCGATACGACCTCTGTGCTGCACGATTGCTGACCACAAAGGAAGCCACCTGACACTTCCGGCGGCCGGCGACGTGTTCCGCCATCAACGCCGCGACAACCGCGAGATGATGGGGTAACGCCTCTCCGTGGGTCACGGCGCCGTTGGCGCAGAGCAAGCCCGACGGTTGCGGCCCCGTACGGCCAGCGTCAACAACCTCCTGGCCCGCAACAAGCAGGCGCTTATGTGCAGCTGGCGCCCGAACCCCGCGAGGAGATGGGGGCCGGGCGCCGTGCCAGGGGCCGGACCGAGGCAAGGCCGGACACCCTGTTCACGCATCTGCAAAGGGGGGCATTCATGGCGCAATGCCCGGTTTCAGCGACACGTCCAAGCGGTGTGTCACGCTCGCGCACTGGATCTTCACAGCCAGGCCGCGCTTCATCCCGCACAGGCGTGTCGGCGCACCGCTGAGGGTGACTCGGCAGGTGAGGGGTTGGGACGTAGCCTCTCGGGTTCTTCGCCGGCCGGATGGCACGGCCGGCGAAGAACCCTCACGGCTTGCATGTGATCTTCGCGCAGGTGGCAGGTCTTGTGGCTCCGTGACCGGGCAGGCGTACTGGAAGCAGCCCTCGCCCCCACGATGGAGACCCCGGCGATGACGACTTCCCGCCCACAGCACCGCATGCCCGTGAACGGTCATGAGGACGTGGTGGCCCGGCTGGAGCGGGAGAACGCGCGGCTGCGCCATGCGGTTGAATCCCACGCCAGGGTCGACCAGGCCATCGGCGTCTTGCTCACCGTGCACCGGCTTGAGCCCGCGGTCGGCTTCGACGTGCTGCGTGAGGTGTCCCAGCACACCAACATCAAGCTGCACGTGGTCGCCGAAGCAGTCATCGAGTGGGCACTGTGCGAGGAGCCTTTGCCGCCGCCGTTCGACCGAGAGCTACAGGAGGCCCTGCAGCGGCACCCACGAACCGGCACCAGGCAGAACCAACCCGACTGACACGCCAAGACCAGCGCTCGGCGCAGCGTCTATCGACAGACGAGAGCGGCCGGTACCCAATCCGCCGAAGCGGGTGGCAAGGGCACCGGCCAACCAAAGGTCCTCACGAAGAGGACTCCATCAGTTTATCCCGCCCGCGGCTCTTGTAGGGCTGCCCACGACCTGCGGCTCACGGGACGCCTGGAAGCCCGCCACGGGCCCCACGACGCAGTGCCCGGGCACTGCCTCCAACCAGGGCGCAGCACAGCCCTCTTTTCCGGGGTGGGTGGGCCGGGGCGCACCGTGGAGCGGTACGTCAAAGACCAGATCCGCCGGCCTCGCGCCGACCTCGCCCAGCGCCTGGCCGACTCCGTCCGCGAGTGCTGGCAGCCGCGGGTGCGCGCCCAGGCCCGCAAGCAGGCAGCCACCAACACCGGCCTCGTCATCGACGTCCGGGCCCGGTTCGGCTTCACCGCCGCACCCGGCACCACCGACGACGCCCGCATCCGGCCTGGACGTGTGGTTCACCGACATCGAGCAGCTGGGAATCGACCTCTAGGGGTGTGACCGAGATACGGGTCAAAGGGGCAACGGGATGATCTTGAAGCCCTGAGCGCCGTCGGCCGTCACCCATTCGGCTCAGTGTCGTTGGTGGTGATGTTGAGCGTCGTCTGGGGCCTGGGGTGGGTTGTGGCATCGATCGAACGGACCGCGTATCCACGGTTCAAGCGGCTGATCACCGCGCATGAGCTGCATCTGTTCTTCTCGCCGACTCGCGATGAGCTTCAGTGGGCGGCTGATGCCACAGACTGCGATGAGCATCTGCTGGCCCTGTTGGCGATGTTGAAGTCGTACCGGCGCATGGGGTGTTTCCCGGCGCTGGAGGACGTCCCGGTGATGGTGGTGGACTTCGTGCGGCGGGCGGTGGAGCTGCCGGAGGGCACGCTGCCGGTGTACCGGGCGGAGAGGACGGCGAAGCATCACCGTGGCCTGGTCCGTAAGCGGGTCGGCGTGACGTACGACCAGGCCATGGCCCGGGGGATCGTCGAGCAGTCGATCCGCAAGGAGGCCGCGGCGAAGAACCGCCCGGCGGATCTGATCAACATCGCGCTGGAGAAGGTAGTGGAGGCGGGGCTGGAGCTGCCCGGGTTCTCCACCTTCGACAAGATGGCCTCGAAGATCCGCACCGAGGTGAACGTCTCGATCCGCACGGGCATCCACGACCGCATGAGCACCGCTCAGCGGGCAGGGCTCATGCGGCTGCTGGAGGAGCGCGACAGCGACGGGACGATGCTGTTCAACCGGCTGAAGAAGCCCGCCAAGGGCCCGACCTGGTCGCACTTCAAGAACCTGACCAAGCGTCTGGAATGGCTGGACGGTCTTGGCGACAGCGATGTGTGGATGGATGGAGTCGCCGCGGGGAAGATCACCGACTTTGCCGGGGAGGCGGACGCGGCAGATGCCTCGGAGCTGCGGGACTTCGTCCCCGTCAAGCGCATCGCGCTGGTCGCGGCCCTGACGCACAAGGCGCGGATGCGGGTACGGGACGACCTCGCGACGATGTTCTGCAAGCGCGTGGCGACGAAGATCAAGAAGGCCAAGGCGGAGCTGGAGGAGATCCGGCTCGCCGAGCGGGAGATCGTCGAGGCCCTGATCGGGAACTACCGCACGGTGCTCAAGTACATCGATGCGGGCGGTCCGGCCCAGGAGGCGCTCACGAAGGCTGCGGCCATGACCGCCGAGGTCCGCCAGGCGCTGGAGGGCCTGGACGAGGATGCGTCGGTGGACGAGGTCGCCACAAGGCTGGAGGGCAGGGTCTCCCCGGCCGTCCTTGCCCAGGTGGTGCAGGCCGGCGGGCTCGGCGCCATCAGGCGGGCGGTGGAGGGTTTCGGCGGGTTCGCGGGGCAGTACGAGCAGATCGAGAAGGTCTCCGCCCACCACGGCAACTTCTGGGAAGTGCTGCTGTATGGGCAGATCGGCCGGGACCGGGCGGTGATGTTCGACCTGGCCGGCGCAGAGAACCTGGTGTTCACCGCGACCAGCGAGGACAACCGGGTGCTGGACGCGCTGGCACACGCCCAGCGTCACCAGGCGGCCCGCGGCGAGTACATCACCGCCTTCAACGAGGAGGGCAAAGAGGTCGACATCTCCTTCGCCACCCAGAACTAGCGCAAGGCCGTCCTCGACAAGACCCGGACCGGGCAGTTCGTCCGCAAGCACTTCGAGGCGATGGTCTTCACCGCACTCGCCGAGGAGCTGCGTACCGGCGACGTGGCGGTGGTCGGCTCGGAGGAGTATGCCGACTAGTCCGAGCAGCTGCTGGACTGGGAGACCGTCCAGGAGACACTGGGGTCCTACCTGGTGGAGGTCGGCCTCGCCGAGCCGGGCGAGAGCGCCGAGTTCGACGCGAAGTCCTTCCGCCGGCAGCTGGAGGACAAGCTGCGAAGTGCCGCCGCGGCGGCCGATGCCGGGTACCCGGAGAACGAGGGCCTGGTCATCGACCCGGAGACGGGCATCCCGTTGCTGAAGGCGTTCCGGGCTGACGGTCAGCGGCCCTCGGCGAAGCGGCTGGAGCAGGAGATCAAGGCGAGGATGCCGGAGCGTTCCCTGATGGGGATCGTGGCCCGGACCGCGTACTGGGTGGAGTGGTGGCGCCGCTTCGGCCCGCCGTCGGGCAACGAGCCCAAGCTCACCGACCCCTTGGGCCGCTACGTGATCGTCATGTTCGTCAAGGGCACCAACATGGGCCCGTCCGAGGCCGCCCGGCACATCCCGGGCGTGAGCGGGCACGAGCTGTCGTACGTCGCCAACAAGCACTTCTCGATCGTGCTGCTGAACGAGGCGATCGCCGACCTGGTGAACGCGCATGCCCGCCTGGACATCTCGCAGGCGTGGGGCGACGGCACCACGGTGGCGGCGGACGGCACCCACATGGACACCTATCTCGACAACCTGCTCTCCGAGACGAGCGTCCGGTACGGCAAGCCGGGCGGCATCGCCTACCACCACGTCTCGGACACCTACATCGCGCTGTTCACGCACTTCATCCCGTGCGGGGTGTGGGAGGCCGTCTACATCATCGAGGGCCTGCTGAAGAACACCAGCGAGGTGCAGCCGACCACCGTGCACGCGGATACCCAAGGCCAGAGCTTCCCTGTCTTCGCGCTCGCCCACCTGCTGGGCTTCGATCTGATGCCCAGGATCAGAAACTGGAAGGAACTGACCTTCTACCGGCCGAGCAAGCAGACGGAGTACGTGCACATCGACGCCCTGTTCGGGGAGCCGGGCAAGCACGTCATCGACTTCGACCTGATCGAGTCCCAGTTCCGCCACCTGATGCGCGTGGCCGTCTCCGTATGCGAGGGCACCATCTCCTCCTCCACACTGCTCAAGTGCCTGCGCTCCGGGTCGAGGAAGAACGCCACCTACGCCGCGTTCCGCGAGGTCGGCCGCGTGATCCGCACCGTCCAGCTCCTGCGCTACCTCTCCGACGCACCGCTGCGTCGGCGGGTGACCGCGGCGACCAACAAGGTCGAGTCGTTCAACGGCTTCTCCCAGTGGATCGGCTTCGGCAACCGCGGCGTCATCGCCGACAACGACCCGATCGAGCAGGAGAAGGCGATGAAGTTCAACGCCTTGCTCACGAACGCGGTGATCTTCCACAACGCCCTGGATATCGCGGAGATCGTCCGCCAGCTGCTGAGGAGGGATGGGCGATCGACCCGGAGGACCTGGCGCACATCTCGCCGTACCTGACCGAGCACATCAACCGGTTCGGCGAGTACAGCACGCACGAGCTCGGCATCCAGCCCGACGCGTACAACCCAAAGCTCGACGTCGACTTCACCCCGTTGCGCGAGCAGGACCTGACCACCGCCGGCCTCGGCCAAGCCGCGTGAGTCTCGCGATTCAGTAGAGCCGCACGCGCGATGTCGCCGAGGTCAGTGGTGTGGTCGGCGCAGCCCTGCGACGAGGAGTTCGACCATGCGGCGTGCGTCGTAGCGGGGATCGCTGTCCGCGCCGATGCAGAGGTTACCGACGCCGCGCATGAGCTGGTACGCATCGATGTCGGGGCGGATCTCGCCAGTGACGGCTGCGGCTTCGAGCAGCTCGGTGCAGACGGGTACGAGGCGGTCGAGGAAGTAGGCATGCAACGCCTCGAAGCTGGCGTTGTCGGCCTGCAGCACTGCGGCGAGTCCGTGTTTGGTGACCAGGAAATCAGCGAAGAGGTTGATCCACCGCCCTAGTGCGGAGTGCGGAGAAGGGCTAGTCGCCAGCAGGGCCGGACCGGCCTCGGCGCAGGCGTCGACCTGGTGCCGGTAGACGGCGATGATGAGGTCCGCTCGCGTCGGGAAGTGGCGGTAGATCGTGCCCACCCCGACGCCGGCCCTGGCCGCGATCTCGCGTACCGGCGCTTCCACGCCCGACGTGACGAAGACCGCGGCGGCCGCATCGAGTAGGGCCTTCTGGTTGCGCCGGACGTCCTTCCGCCTGGCCGGGGCCGCCTGCCCTGCACCCTCGTCGCTGTCGTTCACCGCGCCGCTCCTTCCACTCACCGCTTGCAAAAGCGGAACAAGGTTCCGTATTGTTCCGGAACATGGTTCCGTTTTGCTCATGATGTCAGAGCAAGGGCCCGGCAACCAAGCCATGCAATGCATCACGCTTCACCCAAATAAGGAGACACGGCCATGCAGTACCGCACCTTGGGCCGCACCGGTGTGCAAGTCAGCACCCTCGCGCTCGGAGCGATGAACTTCGGAAAGATCGGGCGCACCACCCAAGAGGAGGTCACCGCCATCGTCGACGCCGCCCTGGAGGCGGGGATCAACCTGATCGACACTGCCGACGTGTACAGCGGCGGCGAGTCGGAAGAAATGGTCGGCAAGGCCATCGCGGGCCGCCGCGACGACATCGTGCTGGCCACGAAGGCGACCATGCCGATGGGCGACGAGCGCAATCGCCAGGGCAGCTCGCGCCGCTGGCTGGTCACCGCGCTGGAGGACAGCCTGCGTCGGCTCGGCGTCGACCACGTCGACCTCTACCAAATCCACCGGTGGGACCCGAACACCAGCGACGAAGAGACTCTGTCGGCGTTGACCGACCTGCAGCGCGTTGGAAAGATCCGCTACTTCGGCTCCTCGACCTTTCCGGCCTACCGCATTGTGCAAGCCCAGTGGGCCGCCCGCGAGCACCACTTGAGCCGTTACGTCGCCGAACAGCCCAGCTACTCGATCCTGCAGCGCGGCATTGAGGCCCATGTGCTGCCCGTGACCGAGCAGTACGGGCTCGGTGTGCTGGCATGGAGCCCGCTGGCCTCGGGCTGGCTGTCGGGCGCGATCCGCGAGGGCAGTGAGATCACCACCAGCCGCTCAACGTTCATGCCGCAGCGCTTCGACACCGCCATTCCCTCCAACCGGGCCAGGCTCGACGCCGTCGAGCAACTGGCCAAGGTCGCCGACGAGGCGGGCCTGACGATGATCCAGCTCGCGCTCAGCTTCGTGACCACGCACCCCGGCGTGACCAGCGCGCTCGTCGGCCCCCGCACACTGGACCACCTGCACTCGCAGCTTGCCGCCGCGGACATCACGCTCTCCGCCGACGTACTCGACGCGATCGACGCCATCGTCACCCCCGGCACCGACCTCGCCGCACACGAGAAGAACGACACCCCGCCCGCGCTGCTCGACCCGTCCCTGCGGCGCCGCCGATCGTCCCAGTAACAGCCTCCACGTGCGCGACATCCCGAAGCTGCTGCGAAGTGACAAGTAGCTCAGCATGAGGCTCCAGCCTTGGGCCATGGATGAGGACCAACGGGCAATGGATGGCGGTAGCAGTAATTCCGCTTCATGGTCGGCTTACGGAACTTTCATCACCCGGCGGTCCATCAGTAATCTGCCGCAGTAAATGCCGGATTTACTGCGGCGGACCTTCTACCGTGATCGTCGCGACCTGCGGCGGACGATTCCGGCCGCCGGGGTGAGGTGTACGCATTTACTGCGGCAGTGCCGGAAGGGCGGGACGGGCGTGACGATCGAACCGGTGACCGAACTCGGAGGCGGGGGCGCGGTGCGGCTGCCGCGCGCCCGAGTCGTGCCCCTGTCCGCCCCGCCTGCGTCGTACACCGCGGCGGTAGAGCGCTACCTCACCGGCGCGGGCATCGCGAAGTCCTCCGCGCGGATCTACCGGATCTCGCTGACAACGTGGGGGTGGATGCTCGCCGGCGAACCGGCGCCGACCGGCCCGGCTCGCCGGGGCGCGAAGCCACCCGTCTTCCCCGTCGCCGCGATCGACGACCCGGCAGTGCCGGAAGTGCTGGCCGAGCTGGCGGCGGCTCGGGCGGACGAGATGGACGCCGACACCGTCAACCGCGAACTGTCCATCGCGCGCAAGGCGATCGGCTGGTGGCAGCGCCAGGGCTGGATCGACGGGGACCCGACGATCGGCATCGAGCGGCGGCCGGCACCGCCCGACCGCACCAAGGCCCTGGCCGAGAACCAGATCGCCGCCCTGTGGCGCCTGGACGTCGGGATTCGAGAGAAGACGCAGTGGAAGATGCTCTACGAGTCGGCGGCGCGGGCCGACGAGGTGCTGTGCCTGAACGTGGAAGACCTGTACCCGCAGGACAAGCGCGGGAAGATCACCGCCAAGGGCAGGGCGACCGAGTGGATTCACTGGCAGTCCGGCACCGCCCAACTGCTGCCCCGCTTGATCGCCCGCCGCACCCGCGGCCCGCTGTTCCTCACCGACCGCAAGGCACCCGCCGGGACACCGACGCTCGACGTGTGCCCGGAGACCGGCCGGGCCCGGCTCTCCTACCGCCGGGCTGAGGAGGTCTTCGAGGAGAACACCCGGCTGCTGGCCAACCCGCTCGCCTCACCCGAAGACATCGAGGACCTGGACGGTTGGACCCTTCACCGGCTCCGCCACAGCGCCCTCACACACGACGCCGAAGACGGCACGTCCACGCCGATGCTGCTGGCCCGCTCCCGCCACGCGTCCGTCCGCTCCCTGGAGCGGTACGCCCGCCCCGGCGTCGACGCGGTCGCCCGACACGTCGCCGAGCGAGACCCCGCCGCTCGCCGTCGCAAGTGAGTCCGAGCGCTCAGGGCTTCAAGATCATCCCGTTGCCCCTTTGACCCGAATCTCGGTCACGCCCCCTCTAGGCGCTGCTCTCGGGTCCGCGCCTCAGTTCGTCCTGTTCCATCGCTGGCGGTCAACCGCGCACGTGCAGCCCGAAACCCGTGCGGCCCGCCGGTTCCAGTCCCTCCTTCAGGTACAGCGAGGGGATCTCGTAGTCGCCGAAGTTCTGCCGCCGGAACGCGATCGGCTCGGTCGACTCCAGGGTCAGCAGGCGCTGCTCCCAGGCCTTGGCGACGTCCGGGTAGTCCTCGGTGGTCGTCCGGTCGGCGCCGTACAGCACGAACGGCGGCAGCACCTCAATGCCCGGGTAGTAGAGGATGCCGTGCTGGATCGGGAACAGCAGATCGTCGATGGGGCCGTTGATCCCGCGAGCGGCGTAGTGCGGCTCCGGGCCGCCGACGGTCACCGACAGCAGAGCCTTCCGGCCCGCTAGGGTGCCTTCGCCGAAGCGCTCGCCGTACTTCGTGTCGCTGTGCTCGCCGACGCCGTACGCGAAGTGGTAGGTGAACACCCGGTCCACCCAGCCTTTGAGAATCGCGGGCATCGTGTACCACCACAGCGGGAACTGGAAGATGATCGTGTCGGCCCACAGCAGCTTCTCCTGCTCGGCTAGGACGTCAGGGGTGAGCGCCCCGGCGTCGAAGGCCCGGCCCGAGTCGAGGGCGACCTTCAACGGGTCCGAGGCGTGGGGGCCGTAGTCCGCGGCGTCCACGACCGCCTTCCAGTTCATCGCGTACAGGTCGCTCACCCGTACCTCGTGCCCGGCGGTCTCCAAGGTGGACACCGCGAGGTCCTTCAGCGAGCCGTTGAGCGACTTCGGCTCTGGGTGGGCGTAGACGATCAGCGTCTTCATGGGAACTCCTTCGGATCGGATGCCTCCGATCCTGGACGTCCCGCCGTCCGGCATTCAGGGGCTCCTCATCCATCGGACGGGACTTCCTGGTAACGGCAGGACCACCCTCACGGGCCCCTGCCGAAGCCATACTGGGCACATGGACGATCTCGCGGGTTTCCTGCGGACCCGGCGTTCCCGGGTCGACCCGGCGGCCGCCGGCATCCCCACCGACAACCGCCGCCGGGTCGAAGGGCTGCGCCGCGAAGAGGTCGCGCACCTGTCCGGAGTTAGCGTCGACTACTACGTACGCCTGGAGCAGGGCCGCGCGACCCAGCCCTCCGAGCAGGTCCTCGACGCCCTCGCCCGTGTCCTCGACCTCGACGAGACCGAACGCGGACACCTCTACCGGCTTGCCCGACAGCGCCGCCACCACGCGAAGGCACCGAGCGGGCGGGTCCGGCCGGAGCTGCTGCGCGTCCTGGACCTGGTCTCTGACGCACCGGCGCTGATCATGAATCACCGCATGGACGTACTCGCCGGGAACCGCCTCGCCCAACTCCTCTACGGCCGCCCGATGCCGGGCCTGAACACCGCCCGGCACATCTTCCTTGAGGAAGCCGAGCGCGGCCTGTACGCGGGCTGGGAGAACTGCACCCTCGACGCGGTCGGGCACCTGCGCCTGGCCGCTGGCAAATACCCCGAGGATCCCCGCTTGGCCTCACTCATCGGCGAGCTGGCGATGGGCAGTGAACGCTTCCGCCGTCTCTGGGCCCGCGCGGACGTGCGCGCCCGCACCCATGGACGCAAGACGTACCGGCACCCTCTGGTCGGACTGCTGGAACTGCACCATGAGAACTTCGCGCTGCCGAACGAATCAGGCATCGAGCTACTGGTGCTGTACGCGGCCCCCGCCAGCCCCGCCGAGGACGGACTACGCCTGCTCGCCAACCTGGGCGCGGACAACGGTGATGCACATCCCAAGGTGAACGCCCAGATCCGCGAGTAACTCAGTGCCCCCCACCGCCGGAAACCCCCACCATGCAAGAAGCCGGGATGGTGTAGCCCGCTGCCGAGTCTGCTGGACAGTTCGATTTCCGTGTGCGGCAGGGTGCCTCCCAAAGTGCTGTACATCTGCTGTCCGTTCTCGTGGACAAAGCCAGGGCCAGGGATGGCGACGACCTTCGAGCAGCGCTTCCAGTGCCGCCCCGTCGGCCTCGATCGCTTCGCGGCGAGCCTTCATCGTGCGCCAGGCCCTCCTTCTGCACCTCGCCGAACAGTACCGACGGCTCTTCCTCGACCCATCGGGAAGAAGCGTTCCGCACTGACGGCACCGGGGGGCCTTCCTGCTCACCACATCCTCCAGGGTGCCCCTCGGCACCGACCCTTGACTATCACCCCACCCAGAGCCTGTCCGACGCCTGAACGCCCGCCACAAGCCCTGCGGCGCAGTGGTCGGGAACTGCGCTCAACCGCGGCGCAGCAGGGCGTCAGGGCGGCACAGCCCTCTTTTTCCGGGGTGGGTGGGCCGGGGCGCGGCACCGGCCGCCGCCTGCCACGCGGCAGGGGCACCGGGCGTCCGCTGCGCTCCCGCCCTCGCTGCGCGGCCCCTGCGGGCGCTGCGCGCCCCACGTGCTGCGGGGGCCAAGGCCTCCTTGCCGGACCCCGCTGCGCGGTGCCTCGGGGAGTGCTCACTTGCCGAGAGCTTGGCGGAGGGTTTCGCGGCAGTCGATGACGTCGTCGATCCCGACGAGTTGCAGGACGTACAGGACGGAGTCGGTGGGTGCGGCCAGGCGGAGCCGGCCGCTGGCCTCGGTCACGGCCTGGTAGGCGGCGGTGAGGATGTTGATGCCGGTGGAGTCCATGAAGGTGACCCGGCGCATGTCGATCACGATTCGGGGCCGGGCGGTGCCGGTGACGTCCAGGGCGCGGCGCAGTTGGTTGCCGGTGTGGTGGTCGATCTCCCCGGTCAGGTTCAGCATGCGGATGCCGTCCGTGGCGGTGGCCACGACCGACAGTCCGCCGACCTGTTCGGTGTCCGTCATTCGCCCCTCAGCCATTCGGTGATACTTACACACCAAGACCTTCCGCCTGAAGTGCTGCCCTGCACGTCCGGGCGATGCTCCTGTGCCGGTGGGGAACCGGCGCAGGACAGTGGAGCGTGTACCGCGCGGGCGCGGGTACGCGCGGTGGGTGAACGGGGTGGCGAAAGCGGGCCGTGATGGAAGCAGTCCCTGTGGATGAGGACGGCGCCGCACCAGGCGAGCAGACCATGCAGACCACGGTGGCCCTGGAAGGCGACGGCACGGTCATCGCCCAGGCCGCCACCTGGCGACACGCGCTGTGGACCTCACCCAGCTGGTGGTCAGTGAACTGGTTACCAATGCCCGCAAGTACGCGCCCGGCCCGGTGCTGATGGAACTGCGGGTCACCGGCGAGACGGTGGAGATCGTGGTGTGGGACTCCGACCCGGAACTGCTGATCGCGCGGGCCGCGGACACCGGCCGGGTCGGGCAGCACGGCCTGGAGATCGTCCTGGCCGTCGCCCAGGGCTTCGAGGCGAAGCGGAACCGGTCGGCAAACGCATCACCGCCCGCCTCGCCCTCCTGGACATCCCCGACCGCGCCATTGCCGGCCAGTAAGACGGCGTCGTCCTGACCACCGGGCAGCCGCAGTGGTACGGCGGCCATGCCCTGGTCGACCCGCGCCCCGACGCACCCCCCGCGCCCTGGGGCCCGGGGGTGAGCAGCCGCTGCTTGTGACCACTCTCCGCACCCGGAGCGGCCACGAACCCGGGTGCGGAGGGCTGCACCTGCATCAGGCTTGCGCGGGTGCCGGTTTCGGGCGCAGTGACGCGAGCGGCGAGCGCCGGCCTTTCTCCACGGTGCGCAGCTGCTCCCAGTCGACCTCGGGGTGGGCGGGGACGATCGCGTCGACGGAGGCGGTGGTGTAGAGCGCGACGTCCTTGCCGGAACCGTGCTGCTGGGTGTCCGTCAGATGCAGGTGATCCCATGCTGCCTGCGCCCCAGTGTCCTCCGTCTGGGCGAGGGTCCTCGTCATCTGGTCAGCATCCCTTCAACGTGGGCGGCAGCCGCCGAAGGGAGGCGTCATGTCGGACGATCCGACGGGCCCGTTGGGTACGGCAATACGGGAGGTCACGTTCCCGGACCAGTCCCGGGGGATCATCTTGGTGCGGGCGGGGACACCGCAGGACGAGGCTGAGGCAATGGCCGCCCGTGTGTGGGCCGAGATGCCGGAAGTTTGACCTGCAGGAAATGAGCCGTCGGCCATGGACCGGAACCAGCCGTACCCAGTCCGCGCCCGGTGCATGGCGCCGTCTGTACGCGTCAATCGCCTGGGGGCACGGTAGCGGTCTCTGCGACGAGGTCGAGGACACAGGGGCGAGAGACGCACGCCGCGCCGTGTTCCGCAGCCTGGTGCGCCTGCTGGCTGTCCACGAGAACCACGACGCCGTCCACATCTTGCCAGGCGCACGTTGCCGGGTGGAGTGCAGGTGGTGAAGGAGTGGCCCGCCGAAGGCGGCCGGGGAGACCTCGTAAGTCAGCCGACTTGCACGGCTTTCAGTGACCCAGCGGTGGCAGGCAGCCGGGGGCGGCGCTTTCTTGATGGCAGCACTCGTCCCGCCTGGCGATGGCGGTCTGGCGGTGGGAGCTCGACCTTCGGCATGGCTGTTTCGGGCATGCTTTTAGCATGATCGGATGGTTTTCGATGATGCCCATAGGACCAAGACAGCACGGGGAGTTGTGGCGGCGGGGGGGTGCCCCTATGTCTTCGGTCAAGGTCGTGGGTCAGTATTTGCGGCATGATGACCTGGTTCCGGACCTACTACGAGGACGAAGATCGGTGGCTGTACTTCGAG